>NZ_JBFBKN010000003.1:0-352253 GCF_040702225.1 Rhodococcus sp. NPDC080181 | reverse complement strand
CGATGCGACGTCCTGTTCGCCATGCTCAAGACCAAGACTCTGTACCAACCGCCCACGACACAAGCCGCTTGACAGAAACCATAGGGACACCCCCCCCCCGGTTGGGATCAATGTGGGTTTCAGTCAGTTGGACTGCAACAAAGGCGCATTGATCCCAACCCGGCGGCAGTGCAGTGGTCCATTGACGCGCTGGGGAGGTCTACAGCGGCATGGCCCAGATAGGGCTCGAGCGTTCGTTCAGCTCGGTGCACGTCGCGTGTTGTCGGCTGGCTCGTTGGTAGAACGTCTGCAACGGTTCGGTCGGCTCCACGTCCGGCGGTGTGGGTACGACGGGCAGTTCGCCGAGTTCGAGCGCCAATTGATAGATGCTGGGGCGTTCGAGTTCGGCGTCGACCAGTGCCGGCGCGGCAGCGTTGTGCGGCTTCGATGTTTGCGGTACACGCGGCGTACTCGGTTCGGGCTTGGCTGCCGACGGGCGTTCGAGCAGCTGCTCGAGCTCGGCGACCTCACGGACAGCCGCTGCGCTCGTGGCCGGCGGCGCAACGAAGGGCACGATCGGCTCGAACGCGATCATGTCCGATGACGACGCAAGCGCCTTGTTCTTGGCCGGGATGAGGAACGCCACGATCACGGTTCCGGTGCCGAACACCACGGCCGCAACGACACTGGTGTGCAAGACGGCACTGCCGAAGGCAGAGATGGCATTCGCTTCGAGATTGTCTGCGAAGCCGCTCAGAAATGCATTCTGCTCGCGAATGATGTCCGAGACGATCACCGCACCGGCCAGCGAATCTTGCGATGCCGCAAGCCCTTCTGCGGCCTGACCGGTGTACTGGCCATTGGGTTGCTTACCGGGGAAGGTCTGCAGAAACCCCTCGATTCCCTGTCGATACGACGCCGCCAGAACCGAACCCAATACAGCGATGCCGAGAGACCCACCCAGTTCGAGTGCAGTGTCGTTCAGTCCGCCGCCGACACCGAGCTTGTCGTCCGGGAACTCACCCATGATGGCATCGGTGCAGGGCGAGACGGACAGTCCGATGGCCAGTCCGAGCAGCGTCAGTACGGGCAGGAAGTCGACATACGTTGCCGTCGAATCGATTCCGACGAGGGAGACGACCGACAGCGTGCCCACGATCATCCCTGCGGTGACGGTGACACGCGGCCCCATCTTGGGGGTCAGCCACATCGTGATTCCGGACCCGACGAACACTGCGCCGGCCAGCGGCAGCAGATGCACTCCGGTGGAGACCGGGCCGTACCCGAGAGCGAACTGGAGGTACTGCGCCACGAGGTAGATCGCCCCGAACGTCACCAGGAAGAACACCAGTACCGCAAGGGTGGCACCCCCGAGAACACGCGAGGAGAACATCCGCACGTCCAGCAATGGATTGGGGTGTCGTAGTTCCCAGCCCACGAAACCCAGCACCGACAGCAGTCCGACGAGGCCGAAGTACAGCGGCCCGACGGTCCAGCCGAAGTGCATGCCCTCGATGATGGAGTAGACGATGGTCGAGACGGCCAGAACCGACAGCAACCCGCCGATCCAATCGATCGCACCGGCATCGACGGCTCGCGACGGCGGGACGAGTACGACGGCTCCGGCTATGGCGGCCAGCGCAATCGGGACGTTGATCAGAAATGTCGAACTCCACGTGAAGCTCTCGAGAAGCCACCCGGCCAGCAACGGCCCGGCGGCGATGGCGAGGCCGGACGTGGCCGCCCACACGGTGACGGCTGTGGCCCGCTCACGCTTGGGGAACGTGGCCACCAGCAGAGACAACGTCGCAGGCATGACGATCGCAGCCGCGACACCCATGACGATTCGGGCCAGGATCACGCCGAGCGTGGCATCGGTCAGCGCCCCCGCCACCGACCCCGCCACGAAGATGATCAGTCCGATGATCAGCGCGCCGCGTCGGCTGTACCGGTCGCCGATCACTCCGCACAACAGCATCAACGACGCGTACGGGACGGTGTATCCGTCGATCACCCATTGAAGATCACTGCTGGTCAAGCCCAGATCCATCGTCATCGACGGCGCGGCGACGAGCAGGGACGTGTTCGCCATGACCACGATCAGCAGGCTCAGGCACAACACCACCAAGGCCGACCATCGTCGGGCATAGGGTTTGTGCATTTCTTGGACAGGTGTCATCGCAAGCAGTGTCATGTGTTCCCCCCGTTGGCAAAGTGCGACACACCTTGCACAGTGCTGTGCAGCTTAAGAAATTCGCGCTAGGATCGGCAATCTTTTGTGGCGGCAACCACACTGCGTCGACGCGATCGTGCTAGAAGTGGACGTGTGCCGAAGACGACGGAGTCGAGACCGAGCGCACGGACAGACCGATCGCCCGTGCAGCGGAGTGACGCCCGCTCGAACAGAGCGCGAATTCTCGATGTCGCGCAGGGGGTACTGGCGAACAATCCGGACGCGACCATCAACGACGTCGCGTCCGCGGCCGGGGTGGTCCGACGAACGGTCTACTCGCACTTCGCCTCTCGCGAAGCCCTGATCGACGGCATCGCACTCGAAGCCGCAGAACGCATCTCGGCCGCGCTCGAACGTGATCCGGCCGTCGACGAATCCGCCGTCACCGTGTTCGTGCGACAGACGCTGGCACTGGCACGCGTCGGCGATCAGTACCGGCTCCTACTTGCGGTTGCGCGTACCGACCTGGGACACAACGGTCTTCACGACCTGCTGGGACCGATGCGGGAGTCGGCTGCGGCTGTCATTCGACGTGGACAGCGCGAGGGTGTGTTCTCCACCTATCTGCCGGCCGAGGTGCTGATCCTCAACATCGAAGCCATCGCGCTGTCGATCCTCGAGGCCACCAATGCCGGGCTGCTCACCGACCCCACAGGTGCGGCCACCACGTCGAGTCTGGTCCTGCTCGGAATCGCACCGGACGAAGCCGAACGCATCGTGAGCGGTGTCCGTGCCGCGGACGCGCCAGCCGGAGCCCACCCCTGAAACGACGAATGCCCCGCCTGCGCAATGTGATTGCGCCGACGGGGCATCGGTCTACGAGTGCGGGTCAGGGGGCGGGGACGAACCCTGCGCCGAGTCCGTTGCCCTGATCGACGTTGCGAAGAATCGCGTCGAAGTTGGTGCCGACCTCGGGGCCGAAGCACGCGACGCCCAGGTAGGCGTTGACCATGCCGACGAGGGTGTTGCCGACGACGACCGGGCTACCCGAGTCACCCTCGACGACGCACAGCTGCGCCCAGGTCTCCTGCGACTGCAGAACGTCTCCGTACGCGAGGCCGCAGGTGTTGCCGGTCGTGCGGCCTTCCTTGCAGACGATGTTCGGGAACGCCGTCGGCGGGCCGACCTGAGAGATGGTCACGTTGCCCACGCGGCTGATCGGGGCAACCTTGTCACGCTGAAATTCGATGAGGGCGTAGTCGTACTCCGGGTTGGAGAATGCGATGCGGCCCACCTCACCGAGGGAGGTGTCGTACTCCGGGACGATGGAGGCACCCGCTTGGCCACAGTGACCGGCGGTGAAGCCCACGAGATTTCCGTTGCGGTCGTTGCCGATCGTCGTCAGCGTGCACTCCGCCTGGCCTCCGACGATGATTCCGGACCCACCGCCGAGAGCTGCAGGAGCGGCCGCGGATGCGGTCCCCACGCCGACGCTGGCTACGATTGCAGCCGCCCCCACGACGACGAGCATGAATTTCTTGAACATGTACTCCCTCTCAGCGGTGTCGGCAGAACCCTAGCAACAGAACGTGTCGTAACACGAGCTAGTCGCTCATACGTCCTGCTCGAGGGCCGCAAGAGTTGTCCGAGCTTCGTCGAGTTGACGACTCAGTTCGGCCACGCGGCGTGCCGCCTCTTCACGTGCATGGGAGATGACAGCCTCGACGGCATCGCGTGCAGTGACATCGCCCAGTTCACGAACGGCCCGACCGACCGCTTCCGGACTCACCGGCTGCGCCTTGGTCGGCCTCTTCGCGCCCTGCGTGACGGTGACCGACCAATCGTTGTCGGCACCGGCATGAATGGTCACGCTCACTCCGCCCGGCGCCTTCTTCGGACGACGTGGGGCCGAGCCGGTCGACGCAGACCCCGCACCGGCGGGCTTGGCGGCAACGTCGGTCGCCGGTACCGCCTTCGGAGCAGCGCTCGATGTCGAAGCCGTGACCGATGTAGAAGCCGTGACCGATGTAGAAGTAGGGCTCGATTTCGAGACAGCAACCGGCTCGGAGGCAGCGACCGGCTTCGATACCGGCGCGGCCGATGCCGTCTTCTTCGCGGGGATGCGTTTGGCAGGCGCGGGTGGGGTCGCCGGGTTGCGGGTGATGCGCAGCTCCTCGGCCTCGTAGGGCAGTTCGTCGTTGACGCCCTTCGGGCTGATGGTGACGGTGTTGCCGTCGATGGATACCACCTTGGCCGACGTACCGTCGGGCAGGCCGAGGCTCGGATTCGGCTCGCGGAGATACACGGTGGCGCGACGCCCCTCGGCGAGCGCTGCTGCCAGCGTCGTCAGGTTCTCGGGAGTCAGCGAATCGTTCACGGCGCGCCCACGGGGTGGCATCGACTACCGGCCTTTCTCGAAAGTGTTTGCGAATACTGTCGCACAGATTCACGTGCGCAGGCAGCACGGCATCGAGTATCGGTCGCGAGGATGACGTGGATCCCAAGTATGTGTAACCCCGAGTAACCGTAACCAGAAGTAACAGTTACTACGATTAACACTAAAGAGGCTTGGCCAGAGAAGGCCGATGACACGACTCTAACGGACAGGCCGTCCGAGCGCCCGTCGAGTGCCGTCGACCACCTCGCCGAACCGCCCTCGCGCCGGGATTCTCCCGCGTAGCCTGACGGCGTACCTTCTTGCGCAGGTACGGAACAGGAGCTTCGATGTACCACCTCGACGCGGACCAGCAATCGCTCAGCGACGGTCCGCACGTGTACTTGCTCGATGCCAGAAGCACTCTCGAGGTTCAGGCCCTGAATCAGTGGATCGACGCCACCACCCCGGACGGAGAACGTCGGCCCCCGTCGGTCGTTCTGTCCGGTGAGGCCAGGACATCACTGTCGGACACCGTCCGCGGGTACGCCGACGATCCGCTGCTCATTCCGCTGCGGGTCACGTTGACCGATCGAAGCACCGGCATTCTGCACCGCATCTTCGCCCCGAGAGGCCGCTCGAAGCCGACACGGGTGTGGCAGCGGTGGGTGGCCAACGACGATCCCGATCACTCCGCAGTGTTGGTCGGTGAACCCGCAACCCTGAGCGATCTGCAGGATCGGTTCGAGCGCGGCGGCGGCACGTCGTTGTCGTCGTTCATCCTGCGGCAGGCGAGTCTCGCACTGGACAAGGCCGAACGCGGAGTCATCGGCTCGGAGTACAAGATTCCGCGCTTCGTCGTCGAGGACATGACGGAGCAGAAGAAGTTCAGGGACGGCATCACCGAGCTCGCAGACCACGTCGGCCAGGATCGCGACACCGTCGACAAGAGGGTTCAGGACATCCTCGGCGAGATGGTGGCGACCGAAACCAGGCGCGCCGTCGAGATGTGGGGCACCCTCGGCGCGTACTTCTCGCGGGCGTACAAGGTCGACGTCGATCGCGATCAGCTGCAGAAGGTTCGCGAACTCAACAAGAACTATCCGTTGGTGTTCCTGCCCAATCACCGTTCCTACCTCGACCCACTCGTGCTGCGTCCCGCGCTTCTCGCCGAGGGACTGCCGCTCAATCACGTCATGGGCGGCATCAATGTCGGCTTCTGGCCGTTGGGCCCGATAGCCAAACGCAGTGGCGTGGTGCTCATTCAGCGCAAATTCTCGGACGCGATCTACAAATGGACGCTGCGTCAGTACATGAGTTTTCTGCTCAGCAAGCGGTTCAACCTCGAGTGGTACATCGAGGGCGGACGCAGCCGCACCGGAAAGCTCCGACCGCCGCGGTTCGGTCTGCTGACCTACCTCGTCGACGCCCTCGAGTCGAGCGACGCGGAGGACGTCTATTTGATCCCGACGTCCATCACCTACGACCGACTGCACGAGGTCGGCGCGATGGCCGAAGAATCGCACGGGGCGAAGAAGCAAGCCGAGGGCATTCGCATGGCCATCGGGTACATCCGCGCTCAGGGCACGTTGCGCGGCAACGTCTATCTGAACTTCGGAGAGCCGATGTCGGTGGCGGCGATCGTCGCCGAGAACACCGACAAGCGCGTCGCGGTGCAGAAGATCGCGCTCGGTGTCTCCCATGCGATCAACGATGCGACGCCGGTGACCCCGGCAGCACTGGTCACGATGGCGCTGTTGGGTATCGAGGATCGCGCACTCAACGTCAACGAAATGTGGGCCATCATCTCGCCGTTGGCCGGCTACATCAAACGCAGAAACCTACCCACTGCGGGCGGGGTGGACATCGCCGACGTCGACGTCGTCCGCTCGGCCGTCATCGCACAGGTCAACGCCAACGTCGTCAAGCGTTTCGACGACGGCCCCGAACCGCTGTTCTACCTGGCGCAGGACAAGCATCTGGTGGCAGCGTTCTTCCGCAACAACGCCATTCACTTCTTCGTGATGCGCGCCATCGGCGAACTGGTGGTGCTACCGACCGAGGGTGACTCGACGCCGCTGACTCAGGAATCGTTGTGGACATCGGCCCTGCAATTGCGAGATCTACTCAAGTTCGAGTTCTTCTTCGGCGACAAGAAGGACTTCGGGGAGCGTCTCGAATCCGAGGTCGATCTCATCGACCCGGAATGGCGCACCAGCATCAGCGACCCCGATTATGCTGCGCGACAGCTTGAATCGCAGGATCTGCACCTGGCGCACCGCGTACTGCAGCCGATCTTCGAGGCCTACCAGGTAGTGGCCGACCAGCTGATGCTGCTGCCGCAGAGCGGAGAATTCGACAAACCGAAGTTCATCTCGGAATGCCTCGGCGCTGCCCAGGCCAGGCGGCTCCGCCAGCAGCTCGATCACAGTGAGTCCATCTCGGGCGAACTGTTCGACACTGCACTGCAACTGGCCGAGAACCGCGACCTGATCGATTCCAGCTCGGACGGCATCGCCCGCCGCCGCAGGGACTTCGCGCTGGAGATCGACGAATGGGCCCGCAAGGTACGTACCATCCGGGATATGGCGCACCGAATGCTCCGTGAGGTGGAACCGATCTCTGCCCCCGAGGAGAACAATCCATGACCGACTTCGACGATCGACTGATAGCGATCGCCGCCGCCCCACCCGGCCGAGACACCATCGCCTTCTTCGATCTCGACGGCACCCTCATCAACGGATTCTCTGCTCGCGCAGTGTTTCTCGAACGCCTCAAGACCCTCGACGTCACGGTCAAGGAACTGTGGGAGATCTCCAGTGCCGTCGTCGAGATGCGGATGCGCAACTCCCCCGTCGACAATCTGATGGGCAAGGCCGTCCGCGGCCTCGAAGGCCGTCGCGAAGAGGACCTGATGGAACAGGCATACACCCTCTTCCGCAACGAGATCGCGCCGATGATCTACCCGCAGGCCCGGGCCCTCGTCGAGGCTCACCGGCACGCAGGGCATCGCCTGGTGATGGCTACCTCGGCCACGCCGTACCAGGCACTGCCGGTGCAGCAGGACATGATGTTCGAGGAGTTGCTGTGCACGACTCCGGTGGTCACCGACGGGATTCTCACCGGTGAGCTCGTCGGCGATTCGCTCTGGGGACCCCGCAAAGCACAGGCGGCAATCGACTACGCCGAACGTGAAGGCATTGCTCTGGCAGGCTGTTTCGCATACTCGAACGGCGGTGAGGACGTGCCGCTGCTCGAGGCCGTGGGCCGTCCCATCGCCCTCAACCCCGATCCTGATCTCGCGCGCTATGCCGCCAAGAAGAACTGGCCGGCCCTGACGCTGGACAGCCCGAAGCGTGGCACGGATATCACGTCGGCCGTACGCAGCACGGCGGCGCTCGGATCGGTGCTCGCGAGTGCTTCGATCGGGCTCGGTCTGGGGTTGCTCACCCGCAGTCGCCGTACCGGTGCCAATATCACCAGCACCATCGCCCCGGACATCGCGCTGACCCTCGCCGGGGTCAAGCTCGACGTCACCGGAACCGAAAATGCCTGGTCGGCCCGGCCCGCCGTCTTCATGTTCAACCATCAGAGCACCGCCGACTCGATCATCGTCACTTCCATCCTGCGACGCGACATCACCGCCGTCGCGAAGCGGGAACTCGAACGCGATCCGCGCTTCGCATTGCTGGGCAGAATTTTCGACGTCGCCTATGTCGACCGCGGCGATCCTGCGCAAGCGCGAGAGGCCATGCGGCCTGCGATCGAGAAGCTGCACAGCGGCATCTCCGTCGCCATCGCCCCCGAGGGCACTCGCATGCCGACGTCCCGTCTCGGCCGATTCAAGAAGGGCGGTTTTCACCTGGCGATGCAGGCCGGCGTGCCGATCGTTCCGATCGTCATTCACAACGCCGGTGACGTGATGTGGAAGAAGGACTTCACCGTTCACTCCGGTACGGTCAAGGTCACCGTCGGCGAGCCCATACCCACCACGGATTGGGATCCCGACAAGATCGACGAGTACGTGGACGCCGTCCGTTCCTATTTCGACAGAACGTTGGGATATGCCTGAGAATCAGATCAACTCGGTAGTACAGACGGAGATCGAGCGGAATCTATTGGGCGGCGAGCCCAAGTACAACCGCGCCGACATCGTCGAGAAGTCCGGGATTCCGCTCGAGCGGGTCATCGCCCTGTGGATCGGCATGGGCTTCCCCGTCCACACCGATACCGACGCACTCGTCTACACCGACGCCGATCTCGAAGCTCTGAAGCTGATCACCGCACTGACCGCGCAGAAGGTGATCAAGCCCGAGATGGAGGTTGCGATCGCACGCACCCTCGGGCAGTCGATGTCCCGGCTCGCGGAATGGCAAGTGGGCGTTGTGAACTCTCACATACTCGAACGCATCATCGACAGCCAAGAAGACACGAACGACATCGACGCGATTCGACGGAACGCCCGTGCCATCGCCGCCGAAACCGTCCCCACCCTCGAAGCGCTCCAGGGATACACCTGGCGACGCCACCTGGCAGCAGCGGCCGGTCGATCCATCGCCGCTCCCGACGACGCCGCCGACAGTCCCACGATGGCCGTCGGGTTCGCCGACATGGTCGGCTACACGAGCCTGACGCGTCGACTCGACATCGGCGAGTTGACGACGCTACTCGAGGAGTTCGAGTCATTGGCCACCAATATCATTGCGCGAGGGCGCGGTTCGGTGATCAAGAACGTCGGCGACGAGGTGATGTTCAGCGCGCAGACCCCCGAGGATGCCGCCCACATCGCCCTCGACCTCCAGGACGCCTTCGACGAGCAGGAGGACATGCCGGACCTGCGGGTCGGGCTGGCGTGGGGCCCGGTACTGGCCCGGTACGGCGACCTGTACGGGTCGGTGGTCAATATCGCTGCGCGCCTGACCAGTTCGGCCAATCCCGGAACGATCCTGGTCGATACCGTCATGACGGATGAACTGCGTCACGACTCGGAGTTCTACCTCAAATCGGTCCGTTCACTACGGGTCAAAGGGTTCCACAAGCTCAAGCCTCACCGGCTCAAGCACAACAAGCGAACCGGTCAGCGTAGCGAGGAGTAGAACTCCAGGTGTCGACGCGCAGCCTCGTCCCAGGTGAGGCTGTGCGCCAGCGCCAGCCCCGGTGACGGATCGTGCGGCTCGTGCAACGCACGGTCCAATTCGCTGGTCATGGTCTCCACCGACGATGCGTAGGTGACGCTGTCTCCGAACACCTCTCGCAGTACCGGCAGATCACGCGCCACCACCGGAGTCGATGCGGCGAGCGCCTCCATCGCGGCCAGGCCGAAGCCTTCCTTGGTGGAGAAGAACGGCAGCGCCGCAGCCTGCGCCACGAGATGCGGCAGCTCGTCGTCGTCGACGGTTCCGAGTATCACCGGCTCGATGCCCAGTTCTACTGCTCGACGGTCGAATTCGGCTCGATAGTCACGGTAGTCGAACAGCGTCTCGCCGCCGGCGAACACCAGTTGCACGTGGCGATCGGACAGCCCGGCGAAGGCGTCGAGTAGATCGAGACTGCCCTTGCGTGGCTCGATGCCGCCGACTGCGAGCACGTACCTGCCGAACTTCCCGCTCCAGTGCGATCGGCCCGATTCGGCTGCTGCCGAGAACCTTCCGGCATCGACTCCATTGGGAATGACGACCGGATCGAACCCCCAGCCGCGTCGGACGTCGTCGGCCACCGCAGTGGACACACAGATTCGCGCGTACGGCGCGGTGATCGCTCGTTCGTGACATGCCGCGAGCTCGGGAGTGGTGAACTCGTCGAGATGGTGGATGGTCCTGATGCACCGGCCGACGGCGTTGGCCGAGATGCAGTCCTGAGCATGGACGATGTCGTACTCGTCGGGCGTGAAGGCCTGCCGCAGAACGCCTATCGATCGCAGAATCCGCTCGCCGACGCTCTCGTTCTCGCGGTGGGAAAACGGGACCATCCGCACGGTGACAGCCGGGTCGACCTTGCGGAAGAACTCACTGTCGCCCCCGCGGCCCAGCGACCACACCGACACATCCTGGCCGGCGCGTGCCAGCGCTTCGGCCAGAGCCAACGTATGCACCACGCCTCCGCGCGGTTTGGACGAATAGGTCAACAGCGCGATCTTCATCGATCCGGTTTCTCCTGCAACAAGTCCGGATAGGCATCGACGCGTCGCTCGGCCAGGTGATGCAGACCTCTCCGGGCCCGATCCACCTCGGCATCGACGTCGATCTCGTGCACGGCCAAACCGCCTTTGGACCACGTCTTGGCCAACACGTCTCCGCCGGGCCCGACAATTTTTGCCTGGCCGAGGAACCGCAGGGATCCCATCACCCCGGTCTGGTTGGACGAGACGAGCACCACCTGGTTCTCGGCGGCGCGCGCAGCGTCGTACAGATCGAACAGTCGCGACTGTCGATCGTTGGGTAGCGACGACGCTCGATCGGTGACGCTGGCCGGCCACGCGGACAGCGCCGCAATGATTCTCGCGCCGTCCAATGCAAGCGTCCGGGCCGACTCCGGGAACGTCTTGTCGTAGTCGATCAGCATGCCCATCCGTCCGACCGGAGTATCGAAGGCCTCGAACCGATCTCCGGCGGCGTAGGCCAAGGATTCCCCGAGCGGCTGATGCACCTTACGGTGACTGCCGAGGATCCCGTCGCCCGTCAGGCACGCAGCCGCGTTGTACCGCAGCCCCTTCGACAGTTCGGTGTACCCGATACACACCGTCATCGCACCCGCCGCCGCGATGATGGCGGCCAACTCCGGACCGTCCGGATCGAGAGTGGGCGGCAACTCGGACGGATCCGGATTGCTCAGGCTGTTGATGTAACCCCCGAGGGATGCGTCGGGCAGCACCAAGAGATCGATTCCCTCGCGGGCCGCACTGGAGATGATCGTCGTGATCTTCAGTACGGCCCGATCGACATCTCTACCGAAATGTGCTGCCAATGCACCGATCTTGATGGGAGCCACGTCGAGATCAGACCATCTGACTCTGCGACTGCGCTGGGTCTCGGGACTGCGTCGAGTTTCGGGACTGCGTCGAGTTTCGGGACTGCGCAGCACTGATCTCGAGGCCGATTTGATCGGCCAGGAATGCGGCGTCGCGGGCCACCGAGGCGAAGCGTCCCGAACCCCAGGTGTGCTGCCAGGGCAGGCCCAGGAAGTACAGGCCAGGAACCGATGTGACGCCGCGGTTGTGCGTCGGGTGGCCCTCGCCGTCGAACGCCCCGACCTTCAGCCAGCGGTAGTCGGTACGGAACCCGACCGACCAGACGACGGCCTTAATGTCGGTGGTGGCGAGATCGAGTTCGGTGGTCTCGGACTCCGGACGCCACACCGGCACGTAGCGGTCCTCGGTGGGCGCATTGATGCCCTCGCGCTCGATGTACGCGTCGATGTTGTCCTTGATGCTCTCGGCCACCCGATCCGCAGCGTCGAGGGACGCTTCGAGGGTCGGGGCGAACTGCAGGACGCCGTCCTCCACGCCCAGCAGACGGCCGTACAGCTGCATGCCCTCGGTGGCGAACGCGCGCAGGTCGATGTCTCGACCACCGTCACGGCCGGTGACGTAGTGGTTCGTGTTCTCGCGTTTGCCGACGCCACCGGGTTGATCTTCGATGGAGACATCGTAGACGCCCATGTCGTGCAGCCAGGCGACACAGTCACGCCCCCGATAGAAGCGTGCGACGCGAGGTGCGGTGCCGGCGACGAGATGAACCCGGCGGCCGTCGAGGTGGAGATCCTCTGCGATCTGCGCTCCGGACTGGCCGGTGCCGACGACCAGTACGTCGCCGTTCGGGAACTGCTGCGAGCCGCGGTATTCGGACGAGTGGATCTGGACGATGTCGCGGGGAAGCTTCTCGGCGAAGCGCGGAATGGTGGGGATGTGGTAACCGCCGACGGCAACGACGATCTGATCGGCGTGCATGGGGCCGGCGGAGGTCTGTAGGTCGAAGCCGCCTGCCGCGGATTGCAAGGCCTGATTCACCGAAACATACTCTCGGACCGGTGCATCGAAGCTCTCGGCGTAGCGTCGGACAAAGGCGTAGACCTCGTCGCGCTGCATGAACCCGTCGGGATCGTCACCGTCGTAGGAGTATCCGGGGAGCGCACACTGCCAGTTGGGGGTGACGAGGGTGAAGTTGTCCCAGCGCGAGTCCTTCCATTCGTGCGCGATGGTGTCGCGTTCGAGGACGACGTGGTCGATGCCTCGCTGCGTCAGATGCCAGCTGATGGACAGTCCGGCCTGCCCGCCGCCGATGACGATTACGGAATGGTTCTCTCTTGCTCTGTGGCTCTCTGTCATAGCAATTCAGCTCCCGACATACTCAGTACGCGAACGGCACCGGCCTGATACGACGCGCTGACACCGTGAATCTCTTCCATCTGCTGCGCGGCCGACGTGCACCGCATCCCGAACTTGGCGAGAACTCGATCGCTCGCCACGGTCAATGCCTCGGACGTTCGCTGAACGAACTCGGCCACCGGGTATTCCTGCCCGGGGCTCAGATAGTCGTGCATCACCAAAGAGGGCGAGTAGCAGGACTGTTCGCGTCCGTCGGGCCACCGCACCACGAACGACATCTCAGGCATGAACGGTCTCCTTGGTGATGGTGCGATAGACCGAGGGCCGTCGGTCGCGCAGGTTGTACATGCCACCGCCACGTGCCGCGCCGATGAGCGCCTCGACATCGACGGTGGCTGTGGCCAAGCCCGGCTCGACGCCTGTGCCCGCGAGGATCTCACCGCCGGGCCCGACGATCTTGGCGCTGCAGACGAACCTCAGAGACCCGAACGTGCCGGCCTGATTCGCCGCGACCCAGATGATCTGATTCTCCAGTGCACGAGCGCGATCGTAGATGTCGAAGCGTTGCTTCCACCGATCTTCTTCCATGTTCGGGGTCGTCGCGGTACGTGCCGTGGGCCACGCGGAGATGGACGCGACGATCTCGGCTCCGTCGAGCGCGAGTTCGCGGGCCGCCTCGGGGAACCCCTTGTCGTAGCAGATCTGCATGCCCATCCGGCCGACCGGAGTGTCGAAGGCGGAGTAGCTCTCTCCCGCTGCGTAGCAGAGGTTTTCGCCGAGTGGCTGGTGCACCTTGCGATACGAACCGAGGATGCCGCTGCCGTCGACCGTCACCGCGGCGTTGTAGCGGGTATCGCCGTCCTTCTCGCAGAATCCGAACGTGACGACGGTATCGCCTGCCATGTCGATGACCCGCTTGATCTCGGGGCCGTCCAGTTCCAGAGCGGGTGGAAGTGCCTTCAGTCGACGCTGTCTCGATTCTTCGGTCTCGTCACCGCCACCGAGGCTGGGCAGGTACCCACCCAGGCACGCTTCCGGTAGCACCAGCAGTTGGCTACCGCGATTACGCGATTCCTCGAGCAGGGCGGCGATGGTGGCGTAACCCTGTTCCATGTCACGGCCGAATTCGGCTGCGGCCACGGAGATCGTGATGTCGTTCATGCTTCTCCCAATCCGGTCACCGTCGAAGTGACCGCGCGCGTGGTGATTCCATCGGGCCATCGCAAGGCGACGCCCGGAATGTCGGTGAGCTCTCCGCATTCTGCGGACAGTGCAGGTCCGGACGGTGCAGTCGGTGCACCGGGACGGTCCGCGGTGATCATCGCGAACCCGGGAAAACACGTGATCCATTCGCCCATCGACGCCGAGTCGGGCTTCGGAATCGAGGAGATGTCCAATACCGCACCGGTTCCGCTTGCCTCGGCCAGCATCCCGGTGGTCCCGGCCAGTCCCGCCATCGAGACGTCCTTGGCGGCCTTGGGCGCGGTGCGGGCGACGAACGATGCCATGGTCGTCAGTTCGGCGGAGTTGCGCCGTGACGTCGAATCCCATTGCTGGCCCTGATATCCACGACGCCAGCCACCCCCGACGTCCGCCGTCAGTGTCAACCGATCGCCGACGCTTCCCCCGCCGGCCCGTACCGGGTTCGTCGTGCGGCCCAGCGCAGTGACCGACAGCGACGACGGCACCCCGGCCTGGGTGTGGCCACCGAGTACCGGAACCTGCCAGGCCGCAGACGCATTGGCGAGGCCGCGGATGATGCGGGTCAGTCGAGATTGCGTGGGTGCACCGACGGAGTCGAGCATGCCGACTGCGTAGGCACCCATCGCCGAGAGGTCGTTGAGGTTGACCAGGGCCGCGCACCAGCCGGCCCACTCCGGGTCGCGGTCGACCATCGAGGGAATGATCGCATCGCAGGCGGCGATCATGTCGCTCCCCGGAACCGGGACCCCGTCGTCACCTCGAAATTCTTTGGCACCGAGCCCGAGTGGCTGCGCCTTCAGCGGCGCGAGGACGCCGGCGAGCATCGCCTTGGTCGACGACACCAGCCGTTCGATCCTGTCGATCGGCCAATACATCGCCACGTGTGGAGTATTCGCCACCTCGACGTCTCCACGCCTGATCCAGCCGAGACGGGTGAACAGTGTCTCGTTGCGCTTCTGCACCGTCGCGTCGAAGCGCAAAACGCCACGACTTTCGGCATGAGCACAGGCCGCACGAACCAGCGCTGGGCCCACACCGGAAGTGCGCGCAGAGGTGGTGACCACCAGGCGACTGCCGGCCCACCACCCCAGATCCGTTGCCGTGCAGGGTGCCAGGCGCACCCCACCGAGCACGGTGCCGTCTCGATCGGTGGCCACGAGAACGACGCAGCGAGGATCGTCGTCGACGTCGTCGTGATCGGTGCCGGCGAACAAGCCCTGTTCGGCGACAAACGTCTCTCTGCGCAGTGCCCGATACGCGTTCAGTTCTGCTGTGCCGCTGCACGGCTGGACGATGAACTCCGGTTGCACGACAGCGATTGCAGCGCCGGATAATCCGGCGAGATCGTTACCCTCCACGACGCCGTACATATCACCCTCCCGCGTTCTGCAGAACGCTGCACGCACCGCAGGCCGCGCAGCCTGCTTTCTGATCGGACCCGAGCATCGCCGCTGCCTGAAGTTCCTTGGCGACGCGTCGGGTGACGCTTTCGAGGACGTCGGCAGCGGGAGCCGTCGCCCGGTCGACATCCACCGCCAACGTGCCTGCGAGCGGCCGAAACGGAACGACGAAGGGATACACACCCATCTCGATCAGTTCCGCTGCACCCGAGACCAATTCGTCGGGATCCTCGCCGAGACCGACCAGTATGTACGTCGAAACCTGGTTGCGCCCGAAAACCCGGACCGCTTCTTTCCATGCCGCGCGGTACTCGTCCATCGAGACCGATGCCTTGCCCGGCATCCATCGGCGGCGCACGTCGTCGTCGAGCGATTCGACGTGAATTCCGATGGACTCGGCTCCGGCGTCGTACAGGTCCTGGATGGCCTGCAGGTCACCCGGAGGTTCGCACTGCACCTGGATCGGCAGTTCCGGGACCACGGCCTTGATGGCACGTACGCACCGGGCCAGATGACGGGCACCGCGATCCTTCGCGGCCGAAGTGCCCGTCGTCATGACCATCTGCGTCACCCCGTCCAGCCGGACAGCGGCCTCCGCCACCTCCGCAAGTTGCGCGGGCGTCTTGACAGCGATGGTGTCGCCCGCGTCCAGAGACGCTTCGATGGAACAGAAGCGGCACCGTTGATCGGCGTCGTAGCGAATGCACGTCTGGACCACGGTCGTGGCCAGAACACTGGTGCCGTGCAGCTTGGCGATCTTCTCGTAGGCGACGCCGTCGGCGGTGGAGAGGTCGTAGAACTTCGGGCGATCGACGGCCTGAACATCGAGGCCGATGTCGTTGCCGTCGAACAGAACTCGCCCTTCTTCGAGTACGTACGGACTGAGCGGGTTGCGCGGGATTGCTGCGCCGAGACCATCGATGCGGACATGTCCATCGTCACTCGGGCCGGCACCGGCAGTTCTGGACACCGGCGTTGCTCCTCGAATCCCGAGCAACGCCAGATCCACACGTGTAGAGATGGACATAACCGTCCCCTAGACCATGTAGGTCGAATTGATGATGGCACCCTTGCGCGCGTAATGGATCAATGCGTCCTGCACGTCCAGGGGGTGGGCCGGGATGACACCCTCGATGAGGTCTTCTTCGCGACCCCCGTGCAGGGCCAGCCCGAAGCGGCAGCAGAACACGGTGCCACCCTCGGCGATGAACGTCGCGAGGGAGTCGTTGATGTTCTGCTCACCCGGGAAGCCCGAGTCTCCCGTCGTCGGGAAGCCGCGCGTGGCAAGGCAATTGATAGCGCCTGGCCCATAGAAGTACATCGCCGACTCGAAGCCCTTCCGCAGAGCGCGGGTGGCCTGTAGCACCGCGACGAACGATACCGACGACTCGTGGGCGATGCCGTGCACCAGCGTGAAGTAGCTTTCGCCGTTCTCTGCCTTGTAGTCGGGGAAGATCTTGGTGGACCCGTAGATGTTGCTGCCCTTGGGAAGTGAGGGATGCGGAATCTCCTCGAGGGACTTCTTGATGTTCTCGGCGATGGACTGGTCGAGATCTGACACGTGCGTCTCCTGAGGTTCGCAGAGCGGGCTGGATGCGGTGGACACCGATGTCCACCCGAGAAAACCGTCATGTCCGACGAGAGGGCAGATCCTCTGCGGCCATGGAACAAGTACAGGCCTCGTCGATTTCCGATTGGTCACGCTCGGAACAACGTCGTGTTTCAAGGGCCTCACAGTGTTGACGTGGTGTTACGCGGTTACTGTGAAGGGAAGTCCATCCACCCACCGCAGCATGACGAGGAACTCGATGATCGGCGCCGTCACCGGCTTGTTGTACGTGTTGTCCCTGGTAGTGGGGATCTGGGTGCTCGTGAAGCTCGCCACGAACAGGCCCGTTCTGTTGAAGAACAAGGCCGACCGCGCGCTGTTCTGGACGATCGCGGCTACCGAAGGCGTCGTTGCACTGCAGGCCGTGATCGGGTTCGTGATGATGTTCGCCTCCGATCGCGACATTCACCGCCTCACGTTCGGGTCGTACCTCGTCGGACTGCTGTTCCTGCTCCCACTCGGAACGTGGTGGTCTCTGGGCGACCGTTCCCGCGGCGGCACCGCAGTGCTCCTCGTAGCCGTCCTCACCCTCGCAGCCATGGTGTTGCGACTGAGCCAGATTTGGGCCGGATATGCCTGACAAACTTCAGCAAGCCACGCGCACCGGATTCGGACGCTTCCTCATCGCCGTCTACGCCGTGTTCGCCGTTGCCGCGACATCGCGATCGATCGTGCAACTCACCACCCGATTCGACAACGCCCCGGTCGCGTACCTGCTGTCGGCATTTGCAGCCGTGGTCTACATCATCGCGACGGTCGGCCTGGCACGAGCAACCGAGGCATCACGACGAGTGGTGACGGTCTCCTGCATCATCGAACTCGTCGGAGTCCTCGGCATCGGCACCCTCAGCTACATCCAGCCACAGGACTTCCCGGAGCCGACGGTGTGGTCGCACTTCGGATCCGGTTACGTCTTCATCCCGGTCGTGCTACCCATCGCAGGACTGTGGTGGTTGCGAAAGACACGCCAGCAGTAGAGGTCTGCTCTACATCTCGCGCAACTGTGTCAGGTGTCGACGCACCACCTTTCGGGCTACAGCCGACGACAACTGATCGGGATGCAGCGTGGCTCTGAGTGCCAGTCCGTCGATCATGGCGGCCAACCTCTCGGTTTCGAGATCCGACTCCGACTCCGCTCCCAACCTGGCTCGCACGACAACCAGTCGCGCCAATGACGACGACCCCTCGAAGAGCCGTCCGGCCGCGGCAGCCAAAACCGAATCGGTGCGTCCGGACGTGACGATCTCTAGCCAGACAGTGACCTCCCTGGTCGTGTGCTCGGTCAGCGGTAGCAACTCGCACAGCATGTCCTCAACCACCGCAAGACGATCGGCACTATCACTCAACCGCTCTCGATGTGACTCGATCCGCGCCGAAACTCGATCGATTATCTCGTGCGAGGCAGCACCGATCAGCTCGTCGCGTGACGGAAAGTAGTGGCGCACAGATCCGATGGCCAGGCCCGCGGCGTCGGCGACCGCACGTAGCGTGACCTGCTCGATTCCCGATCGGACGACAACGTCGAATACGGCTTCGAAGATCTTTTGACGCCTCTCGGCGGGATCCACAACTCTTGGCATTGCTCTTTTATAGCAGTGTCGTGCTACTTTGTTATTTAGCACGCTCATGCTTCTAAAGAAGGGTCGTCCATGGAAACCGTTCTGACATTCCTGCTCATTCGATTCGCGGTCGTCGCCGCTGTCGTGACCATCGTCGCCGTCATACTTTTCGCCATTGCAGTGCGACTGAAACGACGCGGCAGATGGAGTGAGACGAAACGCCGCATCGGGCCGGTGGCCGTGCGCACGGCGGACCTGTACGCGCGACGCGTTGGTCGCCAATCACGAACCGCCCGTACCGCAAATGCGGCCGCGCGGCTGATCGACCACGACGGCGACCATTCGTCATGAGGCCGATGTCCACCGGGGAGGAGTTGATGCACCACCTGCTCGTCGACCTCTTGTGGAAAGTCGGGATAGTGGCCGCGCTACTGGCGATCGGAATTGCTGCAGCGATTGCCATCTGGAAACGCGTGCCGTAGGTCCTACCACGGACCACCGACAGGTTCGAATCTCGAATCCTTCTGCACGGCAATAGTTTTCGATTGCACCATCATTGCGCATCGAACACCCGTTCGATACACTTGGTCCATGACAACGGAGATCTGGCAACTGAGCGAAAGCGAACTCCTCGCCGACGCTGCTGATGTCTCCCACCAGATCCAACTGCTCGAAGCACGGCGCATCGCTCTCGTCGCCGACATCGACACCCGCGTGAGCCGAGAGAAACTCGGCTTCCCCGGACCCGCAGGGTGGCTCACCTCCACCACCCTGCTCACCCCCACGGATCTTGTCGGTGCGTGCCCCAGGCCCGGTTGCGGCGGTGATCATGGCTTTGCGGGCGATGTCGCGACCCTCTTGGGGGAGGTTCTTCGGTGGTGTTTCGGCGAAGGTGAGAATCAGGGCGGCGTGGTCGACGGACATGACGCCGGTGTTGACGGCGTCGGCGATGTCGGGGAAGTTCTTCAGTCCGCGGGCGAGGGCAACGATCTTGGTGGCTTTGCTGGCACCACATCTGGCACTGGACCGACGGCGGACCCACCGACATGAACAACCTCGTCCTCCTGTGCGGATTCCACCACCGACTCATCCACCACAGCGACTGGGAAGTATTCATCGGCACCGATCAACACCCCTGGTTCGTACCCCCGGCATCCGTCGACCCCTACCGACAACCGAGACAATCCCACGCCCGAGCAGGCCCCCACATCGCATAGGCCCCTCGAACGCACACCAGCCCCGCACCGAGAACACGTTGCGGGGCTGGAAGAGATTGTCCGACAGCTGCTTCAGGAATCCCGAGATGCCGTCACTTCAATGCAGCCAGGTTCGCCACCGACTGCTTCACATCGGTATCGAGTGCACGGGCGACCACCGAACCCACCGGGCCGAACAGCACGCCCCCACCGAATTTCGCGTCGAGTGTCAGCTCCGAACCGCCCTCGGCCTCACGCACGTGGACGGTCAGCGAGATCCTCACTCCACCCTTGCCGCGGCCCGACATCTCGATCAGCTTCGGCTCTTCGTACTCGGTGAACTCCCAGTTGATCGTGTTCTTGAAACCCTTCACCTTCACCAGCGACTCGACCTTTGTGCCCTTGCCGACCTTGTTCGGCGGCGGACTGCACCAACCACCGTGGATGGTCATCCACTCGTCGAACCGGTCGAGCGCGGAAGCCTTGTCCCACGCGCCCTGAGGGTTCTCGGGCATCTGTACCGAGACACTGATCGTTGCCATGCATTCGAGCCTGTCACAACTTGCTCGCAGGTTCAGACGGCGAGCACTAACCTGAGACGATGGCCACGCTCGAGATCGAAGGCCGAAAGGTCTCCGTCACCAACCTCGACAAGGTGCTGTTCCCAGAAACCAGCACCACCAAAAGCGACATCATCGAGTACTACGCTGCCATCGCCCCGGCGATGCTGCCGCACGTCGCAGGACGCGCCGTGACCCGCAAGCGGTGGCCGAACGGCGTCGAACAATCCTCGTTCTTCGAGAAGAATCTCGCCGCATCCGCACCCGACTGGCTCGACCGCCGATCCATGCAGCATTCCGACCGAGTCGTCACCTACCCGTTGTTCTCCACCGCAGCGGATCTGGTGTGGCTCGGGCAGCAGGCGGCCATCGAAGCGCACGTGCCGCAATGGCGTTTCGACGGCACCGAACCCGGCCCTGCCACCCGCATGGTCTTCGACCTAGATCCCGGCGACGACGTCGACCTCGCCCGATGCGCTGAGGTGGCCTGCGAAATACGTGACCTCATTGCAGACATCGGCATGACCGCGTACCCGGTCACCAGCGGCAGCAAGGGAATTCACCTGTACGTACCGCTGGACAAACCGCTGTCGACGTCCGGCGCATCCACCGTCGCCAAACGCGTCGCCACCCTGCTCGAAGAACGGTCACCGGATCGGGTGACCGCCACGATGGCGAAAGCGAAGCGCACGGGTCGAGTGTTCGTCGACTGGAGTCAGAACAACGGAAAGAAGACAACCGTTGCGCCGTACTCACTTCGGGGCCGTTCCCTACCCACCGTCGCGGCCCCCCGAACCTGGGAGGAGCTCGAATCGCCGGGACTGCAACAACTTCGATTCCAGGAAGTTCTGGAACGGTTCCACGACACCGGAGACCTATTGGCTGACCTCGATCCGAAGCCGGCAGCGGACGAACACGACACCTCCGGCACGGACAAGCTCGGCAAGTACCGCAGCATGCGTAGCTCGGACCGAACTCCGGAGCCCATCCCGAAAGCCGCCGAGCCCCAGGGTAACGACGATACGTTCGTGATTCAGGAACACCATGCCCGACGCCTGCACTACGACTTCAGGCTCGAGCACGATGGAGTCTTGGTGTCGTGGGCCGTCCCCAAGAACATCCCGGTCGAGAGCGGGCAGAACCGTCTGGCCGTCCACACCGAGGACCACCCGCTGGAATATGCGACGTTCTCCGGACGAATCCCCAAGGGCGAGTACGGCGGCGGAGACGTCTCGATCTGGGACAGCGGAACCTACGAACTCGAGAAGTGGAGAGACGACGAAGTCATCGTCGTTCTGCACGGAGCCAAAGCACGCGGCAGGTTCGCCCTCATCTGCACCAAGGGCAACCAGTGGCTCATGCACCTGATGAAGGACCAACCCGGAGAGCACTCGACAAAAATGGACAGCCCGCCGACGGACAAGCCGGTGCTGAAGAACATCTCACCGATGCTTGCAACAGTGGGCGACATACTCGATCTACCCGAGGACGAGTGGTCGTTCGAGGGTAAATGGGACGGCTTCCGCATCGTCGCGGAATTGACTCACGGTTCGATGACCCTGCGCACCCGAAGCGGAAACGACTACACCGAGAAGTTCGGAGCCATCGGGTCTCTCGCCGAGGACCTGGCCGATCACGACGCCGTCATCGACGGTGAAGTGGTCGTCTTCGACAGCAACGGCATCAGCAGCTTCGAGAAGCTGCAGAACGCCGCCCGCGACGACATCCGGTTCATCGCCTTCGACCTGCTCCATCTCGACGGCACTTCCCTCGTGCGCAAGAAGTACTCCGACCGGAGACGATTGTTGGAATTGCTCACCACCGGCCTCGACTCGGTTCTGGTGCCGCCGTTGCTGACGGGTTCGGCTGCCGACGCCATCGCCGAGAGCCGGGAACGGGGGTGGGAGGGAGTCGTCGCCAAGCGCACCGATTCGATCTACCAGCCGGGCAAGCGCGCCCACACCTGGATCAAGTACAAGAACTGGCGCACGCAAGAAGTCGTGATCGGCGGTTGGCGACGCGGCCAAGGACGTCGCTCCGGCGGATTCGGCTCGCTGTTGATGGGAATCCCCGACGGCGACGGCCTTCGCTACGTCGGTCGCGTCGGCACCGGTTTCGACGATCGCGCGCTCGATTCACTGGCCGCAGCGCTGGCTCCGCTGGAAACGTCGGAGAGTCCTTTCTCCACGACGCTTCCGACGGCCGACAGGCGCGGTGCCGTTTGGGTGGAACCGGTTCTCGTCGGAGAAGTGCGGTACTACGAGGCGACAGAATCCGGCCATCTTCGCCACCCGAGCTGGCGCGGATTGCGACCGGACAAGTCGCCGACGGACGTCGTTCCCGAGTAGCCGACGCCAACTGCCCAGCAGCGGATTTGGCCGAGTCACAGAAACCGGCAGAAAGACCGTTCTTCGGTTGCCATAGAATCGCTGGGTGCGTACCGTTGCGCTCATCGTCGCCCGGGGGGCGTAACGAGTCACAGATCAATAGCTATATCGAGTTGCGGGCCAGCTCTACGGGGGCTTGCCGAATCGTCGAGACGCGCGCCGTTTCGATTCAGGCATGGAGGGGTTTACCAGATGCGGGTTCTCAAATTGGCAGGCGCTGTCAGCATAACGGCGGTTGCCGTTCTCTGTTCGACGCTTGTCGGCCCAGGTCAGGCCGCTGCGGCGCCCTTGTTTCCGACGCCGATATCGGACGGTTTCTACGCTCCGCCCGCCGACCTCGCCGCTATGGCACCGGGGGACGTGATCTCCAGCCGGCCGATGCCGCCACCTCCCGGCTTCTTCGACGTCGACGTGTGGCAGCTGAAGTTCCGCTCCACGAATTCGGCGGGTAATCCCATCGCGGCGATCAACACCGTGCTGGTCCCCCGCAACAAAGCCCCCAACGGGCCGGTGCTGTCTTACCAACACATCATCAACGCACTCGGTCTCGAATGTGCACCGTCACAAGCGCTCTGGTCCAACGATCCTAATCTGGCGATCCGCGAGGCACCCGCGCTGAACGCCGTTCTGCAGCGTGGCTGGACGGTTGTCATCGCCGATCACCTCGGCCCCAACAGTGCCTACGGTGCAGCCAAGCTCGGCGGACAGATCGTGCTCGACAGCATCCGCGCCACCCAGCGTTTCGATCCGCTGCAGCTGCGGCAGAGCCCGGTTGCGTTGGCCGGATACTCCGGTGGCGGCATGGCGACGGCGTGGGCAGCAGCGTTGCAGAACGACTACGCGCCCGAGCTGAACATCGTCGGCAGCGCCGCGGGCGGTGCTCCGATGAACCTCGAGCGCATGGCTCGCGATCTCGGTTTCGCACCCCACCCGGTGTTCGGTCTCGCCTTCGCCGCTGCGCTCGGCCTCGAGCGTGAGTACCCCACTCGCATTCCGATCAGCTCCCAGTTGAACCCGTTGGGCAAGCAGATCGAAAGCGAGATCCAGAACGGATGCACCAACGACATCATCGCCGCCGGAGCCGGTAAGAGCGCGATGGAGGTCGCGGGCACGTTGGACCTGATGAACAGCCCGGAGATGATCGCGGCCGTCAACGAGAACAGCGTCGAGATGTACCCCGGTGTGCCGAAAGCTCCGTACTTCGAGTGGCACAGTCCCACCGATGCGCTCATCCCGGTCAGCTCGATCGACAACACGATTGCCCGGTACTGCCGGGCCGGGGTCAACGTCACCGAGGTCCAGGTACCCAGCAACGATCACCTGACCGCTGCCGTACTCGGCCTGCCGCAGGCTCTGGAATGGATCGATCAGCGGTTCGCCGGAGTGCCCGCCGTTTCCAACTGCTGACCGTATTGTCCGACCCGGTGCGTGCTGGATGAGCGCATGGGTCGGTTAGGCTAACCTCGCAAACACACGCGCGAGGAGTCCCCATGAAGAAGACCGTCCACGTAGTCGCCGCCGGTGCCGCAGTCATGGCACTGGCGGTCGGCTGTTCGTCGAGCGACGAACCCACTGCCTCAGGTAACTCCGAGAACGGTGCCAACTTTCCCGTCACCATCGAGCACCACTTCGGTGAGACGGTCATCGACGCCGCACCCTCCCGCGTCGTGACCATCGGATTCAACGAGCAGGACTTCGCGCTGGCGCTCGGAGTCAAGCCCGTCGCCACCCGTGGAAATCTCAGTTACGACTACCGCCAACGCCCGTGGGCCCAGGAAGCATTGGGCGGCACCGAGATCCCCGAGGTCGGCAGCACCGACCTGAACCTCGAGCAGATTGCAGCGCAGTCACCCGATCTGATCCTCGGACCGTACTCGTTCATCGATCAAGGCCAGTACGACCAACTTTCGGCGATGGCGCCGACGATCGCAGACATCGGTGGATACGACGACGTCCCCGCGGCCACGTGGCAGCAGGAATTCGCCGTGGTCGGCGAGGCACTGGGCAAGAAGCAGGAATCCGACGAGCGAACTGCCGAGCTCGAGCAGAAGTTCGAGACCACCCAGACCGACAACCCTCAGTTCGCCGGCAAGGCACTGACACTCGCGTTCGTCATGGACGACGGCAGCTACTTCGTTCTCGGTAAGGACGACATCCGAGCGCTGTTCTTCACCGACCTCGGCTTCGAGATCCCCGACGCCAGCGAAACGGTCAGCCCCGAAAACCTCAGCCGACTCGACACCGACGTCCTCGTCATCGCCGGACAGAGCCGCGAACAACTGCAGGCAAACCCGCTGATCGCCGCACTCGACGTCGTGAAGCAGGACCGCACCGTCTACATCGGCTCGTTCAGCACCGACCTACCGTCGGCTCTCGGCTACTCGAGCCCACTGTCCCTCGACTACGCAATCGACGGATTCACCCCGATGCTGGCCGCCGCAACCGACAACGACCCGGCCACCGTGGTCCCAGATCCGATGTCATAGGTCACTCCGCAGGCTGCGCTCCCGGCCTTCATAGCTCACTCCGCAGGCTGCGCTCCCGGCCTTCCTAGGTCACTCCGCAGGCTGCGCTCCCGGCTTTCCTAGGTCACTCCGCTGGCACGGTGTGCGCGAACTGTGTTCGATGCAGCTCCTCGTAGCGGCCGCCCGCTGCGAGGAGCTCGTCGTGTGTTCCGCGCTCGATGACCTGTCCGTTCTCGATCACCAGGATGGCGTCCGCTGCTCGGATGGTCGAGAGCCGGTGCGCGATCACCACCGACGTCTTGCCCTCGAGCGCCTCGGCCAGCGCTGCCTGCACGGCGGCCTCGGACGTCGAATCCAGTGAGGCCGTGGCCTCGTCGAGTATCACCACCCGTGGCTGCGCGATCAGCAGCCGTGCGATCGTCAGGCGTTGACGCTCCCCGCCGGACAGGCGGTAGCCGCGCTCGCCGACGATTGTCTCGAGCCCGTCGGGCAAGGAACGCACGAGATCGGCGAGCCTGGCCCGCGACAGTGCGTCCCACAGTTCGTCCTCGGTGGCGTCGGGCCGTGGCAGCAGCAGATTCGAGCGAATGCTTTCGTGGAATAGATGACCGTCCTGAGTCACCATTCCCACTGTGTTGCGGACGGATTCGGCGGTCAGGTCTCGCACGTCGACATCGCCGAGCCGCACTGCGCCGCTGTCGACGTCGTACAACCGAGCGATCAGTTGCGCGATCGTGGACTTGCCCGCACCGGAGGTACCCACCAGGGCGACCATCTGACCGGGTTCGGCCCGGAACGACACACCGTGCAGAACCTCTTCGCCGCCACGGGAATCCAGAGTTGCTACCTCCTCCAGGGACGCGAGCGACACTTTGTCGGCCGACGGGTATGCGAACCTGACGTCGTCGAGTTCGACGGCCACCGGCCCCGGGGGCAGCACCGTCGCGTCCGGCTTGTCGGCGATCAGAGGAACGAGATCGAGCACCTCGAACACTCGCTCGAAACTGACCAGCGCGCTCATGACCTCGACACGGGCACTCGCCAGTGCGGTCAGCGGCGCGTAGAGCCTGGCCAGCAGAAGGGACAGTGCGACAACCGAACCCGGGTCCAGTCGACCACTGAGTGCGTAGAAGCCGCCGAGTCCGTAGACCACGGCGAGGGCCAGAGCCGACACCAGGGTGAGCGCCGTGACGAACACGGTCTGCACCATCGCGCTCCGAACTCCGATGTCGCGGACTCGGGCGGCTCGAACCGCGAACTCGACGGATTCCTGGTCGGGGTGCCCGAACAGTTTGACCAGTGTCGCTCCCGGCGCCGAGAAACGCTCGGTCATCTGGGTGCTCATCGCCGAATTGTGTGCTGCCGCTTCACGTTGCAGACGTGCGAGCCGTCGACCCATGCGACGGGCCGGCAGCACGAACACCGGCAACAGGATCAGCGCGAGCAGAGTGATCTGCCAGGAGATTCCGATCATCACCACGAGCGTCAGAGCCAGCGTCACCACGTTGCTGACGACTCCGGACAACGTGGTGCTGAATGCGCGTTGGGCACCGATGACATCGTTGTTGAGGCGACTGACCAGAGCGCCGGTTCGGGTGCGGGTGAAGAAGGCGATCGGCATCCGCTGTACATGGTCGAACACTGCGGTGCGCAGATCCAGAATCAGACTCTCACCGATGTTGGACGAGAGCCACCGGTTGATCAGACCGAAGCCTGCGTCCACGATGGCGATCACCGCGATGGCCAGAGCCAGCAGCACCACCACACGTAGCTCTCGCCCGTCGACGATCGCGTTGACCACCCGCCCGGCCAATACCGGAGTTGCCACCGCAAGCACCGCCAGCGCGACGCTGAGCACCAGGAAGCCGCCGAGGGCGCGTCGATGCGGTGCTGCGAACGACAGGATCCGGCGCGCAGTCTCCTTGGAGAACGAAGACTGCGCGCCGGAGCTGTTCATCGTGCGATACATCTGGTTCCACGCGGTCATCTCCATGCTCATGACACCAACGTAGAACCTCGACCGAACTCGAGGTCAAGCAGAGCCCGAGAACGGTCGCCGTCACCTCACGCGGCCGCGGCAGCTTCCGCCGGTTCCAGCGCGAGCGCCAGGATGTCGGCCACGTCGGTCATCGGCCGAACGTCCAACGCCTCCAGGACCTCCGCAGGGACGTCGTCCAGATCGGGTTCGTTGCGTGCCGGAATGAACACCGTCTTCAGCCCGGCGCGCTGAGCCGCCAACAGCTTCTGCTTGACTCCACCGATCGGCAGCACACGTCCGTTGAGCGTCACCTCTCCGGTCATTCCCACGTCCGACCGCACCGGACGCCCGGTGGCCATCGACACCAGGGCCGTCACCATCGTCACGCCCGCCGAAGGACCGTCCTTGGGCACTGCCCCGGCCGGAACGTGCACATGGATACTGCGATCCAGTGATTCGGCAGTGACGCCGAATCGAGCTGCGTGCGCTCGCACGTAGGACAGCGCGATCTGCGCCGACTCCTTCATCACGTCGCCGAGCTGGCCGGTGAGCGTGAGGCCCGCGTCGCCCTCGGTGGAGGCCGCCTCGATGAACAGCACGTCGCCGCCGAGCCCGGTTACCGCCAGACCCGTTGCGACACCCGGTACTTCGGTTCGCTCGTGCGCCTCGGGGGTGAAGCGCGGACGACCGAGGTAGGTCACCAGATCCGGCTCGTCGATCTCGAGCGCGTCCGTGGTGCCCGCAAGTTTCGTCGCCACCTTACGTAGAGCCTTGGCCAGCAAGCGTTCGAGTTGCCGCACCCCGGGCTCTCGGGTGTAGTCGGCAGCGATCTTGCGCAGTGCGGCGTCGGTGACGGTCACCTCGTCGGATGTGACTGCCGCCCTCTCCATCTGACGCGGAAGCAGGTAGTTCCGAGCGATGACGACCTTGTCGTCCTCGGTGTATCCATCGATGGTCACCAGCTCCATGCGATCGAGCAGTGGGCCGGGAATCTGATCGATCACGTTGGCGGTGGCAAGGAACACGACGTCGGACAGGTCGAGATCCAGATCGAGGTAATGGTCGCGGAACGTGTGGTTCTGCGCCGGGTCCAGTACCTCGAGCAGTGCGGCGCTGGGATCACCGCGGTAGTCCGAACCTACCTTGTCGATCTCGTCCAGCAGCACAACGGGATTCATCGATCCCGCCTCGCCGATCGCCCGCACGATGCGGCCCGGCAATGCGCCGACGTAGGTGCGACGGTGGCCGCGGATCTCGGCCTCGTCGCGAACCCCACCGAGGGCAACACGGACGAAGGTACGACCGAGAGCGCGGGCCACCGATTCGCCCAACGAGGTCTTACCGACACCGGGAGGTCCGGCGAGCACCATGACTGCACCGGAGCCGCGTCCGCCGACGGACTGCATACCCCGCTCGGAGCGCCGTGCGCGAACGGCCAGATATTCGACGATGCGGTCCTTCACGTCGTCGAGGCCGTGGTGGTCGGCATCGAGAACGGCTCGCGCCGAATCGATGTCGGTGTTGTCGGTCGTGGTGTTGTTCCACGGCAGGTCCAGCACGGTGTCGAGCCAGGTGCGAATCCACCCCGACTCGGGGCTCTGATCACTGGCCCGCTCCAACTTGCCCACTTCACGGAGCGCTTGTTCGCGCACCTTCTCTGGCAGGTCCGCAGCCTCCACGCGGCCGCGGTAGTCGTCCGCACCGTCGGGTTCGTCCTCGCCCAGTTCTTTTCGGATAGCGGCGAGCTGCTGACGCAGGAGGAACTCCTTCTGTGTCTTCTCCATGCCCTCTCGGACGTCACCGGAAATCTTGTCGTTGACCTCGACCTCGGCCAAGTGAGCCTTGGTCCACTCGATCAGCGATGTCAGACGCGTTGCCACGTCAGGTGTTTCGAGCAGATCCCGCTTCTGGACGTCAGTCAGGTACGACGCGTAGCCCGCGGTATCGGCGATCGCGCCGGGGTCGGTGAGCTTGTTGACCGAGTCGATCACCTGCCACGCGTCGCGGCGTTGCAGCATCGCCACGACGAGTTGCTTGTATTCGGCTGCAAGCGCTTTGAGGTCGTCGTTCGGGGTTGTATCGGCGACGGGCTCGGCCTCGACCCACAGGGCCGCCCCGGGGCCACTGACCCCGTGGCCGATGTGCGCACGACGAGTTGCCTTGATGACGGCGGCCGGGCGACCGTCGGCCAACCGTCCCATCTGCACGATGGTGGCGAGAACGCCATAAGCGGCGTACCGATCTTCGAGTCGGGGAGCGACGAGCAGCGTGCCGTCGTTGCTTGCCTTCGCTGCGTCGACGGCGGCGCGTGCGGCCTCGTCGAGTTCGACGGGCACCACCATTCCGGGCAGGACGATCGGGTCGGTCAGGAACAGTACGGGGACACGAACGGTTCCGGTCACTTCTCCTCCAAAGGGTTGAGCTATAGGGGCTCAACTTCGAAAGGAGTAGTGATGTTCCCCGAGCGGTCGATGTTCTCCGTGGGCAGAACACCGACCGTCCACGGCGTCCTACTTCAGGGCGCTGACCAGCTTCTCCGCGAGAGGACGCGTCGATGCGGGGTTCTGGCCCGTGTAGAGGTTGCGGTCGACGACCACATGTGGCGACCAGGCGTCGGCGTTCTCGAACTTGGCGCCGTTCTCGCGCAGCCGGGTCTCGAGGAGCCATGGGGCCTTGTCTGCGAGCCCGGCCTGGGTCTCTTCCTCGTCGGTGAAGCCGGTGAGCTCGTACCCGTCGAAAGCCCAGGAGCCGTCGGTACGGACGGCAGGCAGCAGGGCCGCCGGTGCGTGGCACACCGCCGAGACCACCTTGTTCGCATCGAGGAAGTCGACCACGAGGGCACCGAAGCTCGTCGAGACGGCGAGGTCCTCCATGGGCCCGTGGCCACCGGGGACGAACACGACGTCGAAGTCGGAGGCCTTCTGGTCTTCCAGCTTCGCGGGCGAGGACAGGATCGACTCGATCGAGGCCAGGTAGCTCTTCTGGTCCGCCACCTTCTGCTCGTCGCCACCGTTCGCGTCGACGGCCAGGCTGCCCTCGTCGACGACCGGAGCCTTGCCACCCGGCGTCGCCACCGTGATGTCCCACCCGGCCTCGACGAATGTGCGATGGGACTCGACGAGCTCCTCGGCCCAGTACCCGGTGGGGTGCTTGCTTCCGTCGTTCAGGGTCCAATGGTCGGCAGCGGTTACCGCGAACAGCAAAGTAGTCATGGTCGAACAGCCTCTTTTCTCTATCGGGATCCGTTGGGGTATGCCACGAAACGCCTCGGTCGAAACGCACCGCCGAAACGCACCGCCGAAACGCGCCGCCGAAACCGGCGGTGTGGCACTCGTCTCGTCACGTACGCGAAGCGATCACGACCACCGCGTCGAATTCGTCCGATGCGCTCACCCGCGCGTGGAATCCGCAGTCGCGCACTGCCCGCAGAGTCGAATCAGCCAGTGCAGCACTGCTTTCGATCAGCAAGTGACCGCCGGGGGACAACCATGCAGGTGCCCCCTCGGCCACGAGACGGTGGAATCGGGCACCGTCTTCGCCGCCGTCGAGCGCGATCCGCGGCTCGTGCAATCGCGCTTCTCGCGGCATCAGTTCGATGTGGGCCGTCGGGACGTACGGCGCGTTGACCACTATCGCATCGAAGGATCCGAGCAACTCCGGCGGCAAGGCGTCGTACAGATCGCCGCGGTGCACCGTACCCCCGACGGCAGCCAGGTTGCGCGTGGCGCATTCCACGGCCGCCGCGTCGAGATCGGCGGCATGTAATTCGGTGACGCCACCGACCGACAGTCCTACCGCACCTGATCCGCAGCACATGTCCAATAATCGCGACGGCTGCAGTGCTGCAGCGCAATTCACCAGGAATTCAGTTCTCCGACGGGGTACGAATACCCCCGGTTCGACGGCGACGCGTCGACCACAGAACCACACCCAGCCGACGATGTGTTCGAGCGGTTCCCCGGCGATACGGCGAGCGAGCAGGGCGGCGAGATCGTCGCTGTCCGATGCGGATTCGACCAGAATGTCGGCTTCTTCTTCCGCGAACACGCAGCCGGCCCCGCGCAGACCGGACACGACCTCGTCGTACTCGGGTCTCACCATGGATGGAGCCTCCTCCAAGTGCCTGCGCCCAACTGCCCCGCGCTGAAATACTGTAGCCCGGCATGTGTCACAGGGAGTCGAATGAACTGGGAACCCGAGGTCCGACAGATGTGTCTGGCGTTGCCCGAGACCTACGAGGAGCAGGCGTGGGTCGGTACCCGATGGCGGGTACGTGGCCGCACCTTCGCCCACGTCCTCGACATTGTCGACGGCACTCCTCCGGCATTCGCAACAGCAGCGGGGACCGACGGACCGGCTCACGTCCTCGTATTCCGTTCCCGAGGAATAGAACTCGACGCATTGTCGAGGCAGGACGGCTTCTTCGCCCCCGGCTGGGGACCCGAGATCATCGGCATGCTGCTCGACGAGTCGGTGGATCGAACGGAACTCGGCGAGCTGATCACGGAGAGCTACTGCACCCGGGCCCCGAAGAAGCTCGTCGCACTCCTCCGACGTCCGGAGTGACGATTCTCGTTTGACGCTGCGGCTGCCCGAAGGACAGAGTGAACACATGAGCCCACCCGAGAATCTGCTCGCCGATTGCGGCAGCTGCTTCGGACTCTGTTGCGTTGCTCTGCCCTTCGCCAAGTCGTCGGATTTCGCCGTCGACAAAGCCGCCGGGGAACCGTGCCGCAACCTTCAGAAGGACTCGCGCTGCGGCATCCACTCGTCGCTTCGGGAGAAGGGCTTTCCCGGATGCACGGTGTACGACTGTTTCGGTGCTGGGCAGAAAGTGTCGCAATCGACGTTCGCGGGACGGGACTGGCGAGAAACGCCGTCGAACTCGTCGGAGATGTTCGCGGTGTTCCCGATCATGCGGGATCTGCACGAGTTGCTCTGGTACCTGGCAGATGCACGTGGCCGGACATCGACCGCATCCCTGCACAGCCGGCTTACCCACGAGTACGAGGAGCTGGACGCTCTCACGTCGGAGACTCCCGAGGTCCTGTTGTCGGTCGACGTCTTCGCAGTGCGCTCGCGGGTCAACGAGGCGCTGCTCGATGCAAGCGATCTGGTGCGCGCAGAGGTGTCGGGCAAGAAGAAGAACTACCGCGGACGCGACATGATCGGGGCCAAGCTGGCCGGTGCGGACCTCCGCGGTGCGAGCTTGCGGGGCACGTACCTGATCGGGGCGAATCTGCGCGGTGCCGACTTGCGCTGGGCCGACCTGATCGGGGCCGATTTTCGCGGTGCCGATCTCCGCGGTGCGAATCTGCGCGAGACGATCTTCGCGACGCAATTCCAGATCAATGCGGCGCTCGGTGACAGATCGACACAGCTACCCGAGGCGTTGACCCGTCCCGGACATTGGACGTGACCGTTCAGCTCAGTGACCTGCCGGTGCGCTCGAGCGCTTCCTGAACGATCCTCACTGCCTTCGGTCCGACTCCGTGCAGTGACGCGAGCTCAGCAGCGGGCACCCCGGCCAGGTCGTCGAGACAGGTATATCCCGCAGCTCGCAATGCCCGCATCGCGGGGTTTCCGATCCCTGTCGGAAAAAGGGGTTCTGCTGTACTCACCGGCGCATTCTAAAACAGACCGGTAGCCTGTTGCCGTGCCCGAAACCAAGCAGAAACGCGTTGTCATCACCGGAGCGAATACCGGTATCGGCTACTACACAGCTTTGGAGCTGGCCAAGCGCGGCGATCACGTGACGCTCGCCTGCCGCAACCAGGACAAGGCCGACGCCGCAGCGGCGAAGATCCGCGCGGAGGCCCCGAACGGAACTGTCGACACGGCCACCCTCGACCTGGCCGATCTCGGTTCGGTCCGCAAGTACGCCGAGTCGGCTCCCGAATCGATCGACATTCTGATCAACAATGCTGGCGTCATGATGCCGGCGAAGCGAACCGAAACCAAGGATGGGTTCGAGCTCCAGATCGGCACCAACCACCTCGGCCACTTCGCGCTGACCGGTTTGCTGTTCCCCAAGCTCGCCGCCGACGCGAAGATCACGACCGTCGCCTCGGTCGCGCACCGTCAGCGCCCCAAGCTCGACTTCGACGACCTCCAGCTCGAGCGTGGCTACAACGCGCAACGTGGATACGCGAACTCCAAGCTCGCGAACATCCTGTTCGCGCTGGAACTGCAGCGTCGGATCGACAAGGCCGGATCCAAGGTCACCAGCAATGCGGCACACCCCGGCATCTCGTCGACCGAGCTCTACTCGAGCCCGGACGGCTTGGGCAGCAACAAGATCCTGGCGACCCTGGCACCGATCGGACTGAAGTTCATCTCTCAGTCCGCCCGTGCCGGAGCGCTTCCCACACTCTATGCGGTCGACGTCGCAGGCGGCGGTACCTACAGCGGTCCCACATCGCTGTTCGAGTCCCGCGGCAAGCCGGGCCCGGCGAGCATGACCAAGATGGCTCAGGATCCCGCACTCGCAGCCCAGCTGTGGGACGCCAGCGAGAAACTCACTGGAGTCGGCTACCCGTTCTGAGACGGAATCCCGGCGAGATAGACCGATATCGGAAGCCGGGGTTTCGCAACATCTTTCCTCTTCGACGAGAACTACGTCACGACAGAAGGTTTCGTCATCACAACTTCGTGCTCCTGGGGAGCAAGGGGGTAAGGGACTCTGTCACCGGTGTCGTTGAATCCCATGCGCCGATAGAACGCCTGGGCGCGTTGATTGTGCTCGTGCACCTCCAGCGTCAGCTGGTCGTGCCCACGTTTGCCGGCCCACCGCTCGATTTCGAGCAGCAAGGCTTCGGCCAAGCCTTCGCCCCGCAGGAGCGGCGTCACGTAGACGCCCAGCAGAAATGTCCTGCCGTCCTCGACCCGAGCCCGCATGATCCCTACCCATCGACCGGCGTCGTCCACCGCGGCGAATCCACACGACAGCGCAGAACTGGTTTCGGCGGCTCGCCGCAGCCAGTCGTCGTCCGATTGCCGCGACGCAGCATCGAGAGTCTCGCCGAAGGCCTTCGGCGAATCTGCCAACATCTCGAGGCGAAGCGCACGGAACGACCGCCACGACTCGGCCGTGACAGGAACGATACGAAACGCCATGAAGTCGATGCTAGGGAATCGGAAGGCCGATACGGGCTCACGGCCCACCTATGGCGTCCAAGACGGAGCCACTGCAAAACAAAGGGAGACACCCACTACTGACGGCGGTCGGGGGCGACAGCAGTAGCGGGTGTCTCATTGACCATTCGGGGCCCGTCACCGGGTGGATGGGTAGCGGATGGGAAATTCTCTCGAAGTTTTTTCACCGACCGAGGCATAGCCTGTGACCATGCCTTTCGAAGCAGCGAACCACTACGACTTCAGCGGTGACGACCTCACCGGAACCGTCGACGCCCATCGCTCCGCCGGAGTGTGGGCGGCGCAGCTCGTCCTCAGTGGAGAGACGCTGGAATCCACCGACGTCACCCGATCCGATCTGGGATTCGAGGTGCGGACCGTCGTCGAGACCCTCTCGGACGGTAACCGGACCCACCTGCTCGTCGTTCTGCCCCGCGTCAACATCGATACGGACGACGGCCAGGACGTCACGTTCACCTCGTACGCAGTGCTGTACACCGTGCACGGCGGAACCACCGAGCAGCACGGCCCGACCGAGTCGTACGACGTGCGGTTGCTCACCGGAACCGCGTCGCTCGTGCAGTGACCGCCGCGGAAATAACCCGGACCGCACCCCGGTTGTACGGCATAGTCAATGCAAACGCATGAACTTGTCGTTCGGGTAGGAGCACGCCATGCAGTTCGGAATCTTCACCGTCGGAGATGTCACCACCGACCCCACCACCGGGACGACGCCCTCCGAGCACGAGCGCATTCGATCGATGGTCACCATCGCCAAGCATGCCGAGGACGTTGGTCTGGATGTTTTCGCGACCGGCGAGCATCACAATCCGCCGTTCGTACCCTCGTCACCGACGACCATGCTCGGCTACATCGCGGCCACCACCGAGAAGTTGATCCTGTCGACGTCGACCACGCTGATCACGACGAACGACCCGGTCAAGATCGCCGAGGACTACGCGATGCTCCAGCATCTGTCCGAGGGACGCGTCGACCTCATCATGGGTCGCGGCAACACCGGCCCGGTCTACCCGTGGTTCGGACAGGACATCCGTCAGGGCATCCCATTGGCTCTGGAGAACTACCAGCTGCTGCGACGCCTGTGGACCGAGGACGTCGTCACGTGGGAGGGAAACTTCCGGACGCCACTCGACCGGTTCACGTCCACTCCCCGTCCGCTCGACGACATTGCGCCGTTCGTCTGGCACGGGTCGATCCGCAGCCCGGAGATCGCAGAAATCGCCGCCTACCACGGTGACGGCTTCTTCGCGAACAACATCTTCTGGCCGAAAGAGCACTACATCCAGCTCATCGATTTCTACCGGGAGCGCTACGAGCACTACGGCCACGGCCGCGCCGACCAGGCCATCGTCGGTCTCGGCGGTCAGGTGTTCATGCGCAAGAACAGCCAGGACGCGGTGAACGAATTCCGACCGTACTTCGACAACGCACCCGTCTACGGCCACGGCCCCACGATGGAGGAGTTCACCGAGCAGACCCCGCTGACCGTCGGATCTCCGCAGCAGGTCATCGAGAAGACGCTCGCATTCGCAGACTACTTCGGCGATTACCAGCGTCAGCTGTTCCTGATGGACCACGCCGGCCTGCCGCTGAAGACAGTGCTCGAGCAACTCGACATCCTGGGCGAGGACGTCGTACCGGTATTGCGCAAGGAATTCGCTGCCCGACGCCCGGCCGGCGTTCCGGAGAATCCTCCGACCGACGCCTCGATGCTGGCAGAGAAGGCCGCGGCCGCTGCGAAGGAACCAGCAGTTGCCGTCTGACACGGAGGTGGCGGTGAACGCCTGGGAGTCGCTGTTTCGCTCCCAGGTTTCCCTGATGCGCCGGTTCGCCGCCGACGACATCTGGGATCCGATCGGCATGCGCGAATACGACGTGCTGTTCACCCTGAGCACCAGCCCGGACCGCAGACTCCGACTGCGTCGACTCAACGACGAGATCCTGCTCAGCCAACCGTCGCTGAGCCGGATGTGCGACCGACTCGAGGCGATGGGTTACGTTGTCCGAGAGCATGATCCGTCGGACAAACGCGGGACCGTGATCTGCCTGACGGACGCGGGATCAGACCTGCAGGCCTCGATCGGACGCAAACACGCCGCCCGCATCAGGCGCTACGTCGGCGATGCATTGGACACCGACGAACTCAGGACACTCGACAGTCTGTGCACCAAGCTCAGACTCGCCCAGACCGACATCCGGGAGCACTGATGATCCAGGTCCTCACCCCACGCGAGGTTCCACTCGGCGGCCCTCGTGCCATGAAGGTGCGCCGCACCCTGCCGCACAAGGACCGATCCCTCATCGGCGCATGGTGTTTCGCAGACCACTACGGGCCCGAGCACTCGCGCATGGACGTCGCACCGCACCCGCACACCGGCCTACAGACCGTCAGCTGGCTGTTCTCCGGTGAGATCGAGCATCGCGACAGCGTCGGATCTCATGCGATGGTGCGGCCCGGGGAGCTCAACCTGATGACGGCCGGGCAGGGCATCAGCCACTCCGAGGTGTCGACACCCGACACCGACATCCTGCACGGGATGCAGCTGTGGGTGGCACTGCCCGCCGTATCCCGTTTCGTGGCACCGACTTTCGAGCACTACGTTCCCGATTCGATCTCCCGGCCCGGCCTGACCGCTCGGGTGTTTCTCGGATCGCTTCTGGGCGAGACCTCGCCGGTGTCGACGTACACGCCACTGCTCGGAGCGGAGATCGTGCTCGACGCCGGGGCGCGGGTCAGCGTCGAGATCGACGAGTCCTACGAACACGGAGTTGTCGTCGACCAAGGATCGGTGACGCTGAACGAGACCGATCTGGCCGCAGCCGAACTCGGCTACCTCGAACCCGGGCACCGGTCGATGCAGCTCCACAATCCCGCCCGCGAACCGGTTCGATTCCTCCTGTTGGGCGGTCCGCCGTTCGGTGAACAGATAGTCATGTGGTGGAACTTCGTCGGCCGCAGCCACGAGGACGTGGTGGAGTATCGGGCCGCGTACGAGGCCGAGAACGGTCAGTTCGGCACCGTGGAGGGCTACCCCGGGCCCAGGTTGCACGCACCGGAACTACCCAACGCGCGGATGAGACCCCGCGGCTGATCCGGAACATGCGCGCGGCTCGGCCGTCAGAACAGGGTGGCGATCTCCGGTTCGGACGGGCGCGGCGCAGCGGGAACGGATTCCTTCTGTGCAACGGGTCCGCTGCGAGCCTCGGTCGGTGCAGGCACCGCGTTCGCTCCGGCGGCCGCGATGGCACGGGCGGCTTCGCCCGCCAGCGCGTCGGCTGCTTCGTTGAAGTGATTGCCGACGTGGCCGCGAACCCACCGGAATCGCACCGGCCCTTCGCGTTCGGTGATGGCTCGCTCGATGCTCTGCACCAGATCGAGGTTGCGCACGGGGGTGCCGCCCGCAGTCTTCCACCCCTTGCGCTTCCAGCCTGCCAGCCACTCCGACGCGCACTTGATGGCGTACTGAGAGTCCGATTCGATCAGCAACGGCTCCGGGCCGGGGTGGGCCAACACTGCCTCGAGCAAGGCGCGGAGCTCGGCTACCTGGTTGGTGCCCGAGGGCTCGCCGCCGGAGTTGCTCGGACCCGTGTGATTGACCCACGCCCACCCGATTGCTCCGCCGGGGTTACGCAGACAAGAGCCGTCCGTACTCACGATGATCACGGACAGGACCCTACTTCGGGCCACCGACAAACCCCGGCTGACTCGCCCCGGCAGCCGGGAGAGACTTCTCCCAAGCTGGGCATCGCTGACACTGTGCTGCGAAACATCGAACCTCAATTCCCGCGGGCGATCCATTCTTCGAGGTGCGGGGACTCGTCCCCGATACTCGTTCCGTCTCCGTGCCCGGTGTTGACCCGGGTCTCGGCGGGCAACGCGAACAATCGATCCCGGATCGAGCCGATGATCGTCGGGAAATCCGAATACGACCGACCCGTCGCCCCTGGCCCACCGGAGAACAACGTGTCCCCCGAGAACAACTGACCGGCCTCGGGCAGATACAGACAACTCGACCCCGGCGAATGACCGGGAGTGTGCAACGCCACGATCTCCGTCCCCGCGACGGTGATCCGCTGACCGTCCTCGAGCACCGAATGCCCGATGCCCGGATGCGTCTGCTCCCACAACACATCATCGGCCGGATGCAACAGAATCGGCGCATCCAACTCCCCCGACAACTGCGGAGCGACCGTCACATGATCGTTGTGACCATGCGTACACACGATCGCCCGCACAGCACGACCGGCGACCGCATCGACGATCGGACCGGCCGTATGCGCAGCATCGACGATCACCACCTCGTCGTCGTCACCGACCAACCAGATGTTGTTGTCGACCTCCCACTCGCCACCATCGAGCGCGAACGTCCCCGACGTGACAACCTTCTCGACCCGGAACTGCCCGCTCACAGGACCACCACCGAACGCAGCACCGTGCCCTGATGCATCTTCTCGAACGCCGCCTCGATATCACCGAGACCGATCCGTTCGGTCACGAACTTCTCGAGCGGCAACCGACCCTGCTCGTACAGATCGACCAACATCGGAAAATCCCGCTCCGGCAGACAATCGCCGTACCACGACGACTTCAACGACCCACCCCGGGAAAAGAAATCGATCAACGGCATCTCGACGGTCATCTCCGGCGTCGGCACCCCGACGAGGACGACGGTCCCGGCGAGATCGCGGGCGTAGAACGCCTGCTTCCACGTCTCCGGACGCCCGACGGCATCGATGACCACATCCGCCCCGAACCCACCGGTCAACTCCTGGATGGCCTCGACCGCATCGACCTGCGAGGCATCGACCGTGTGCGTGGCCCCCAGATCGAGAGCCCAGTCGAGCTTTCCCTTGTCGCGGTCGACGGCGATGATCGTCGACGCCCCCGCCAGGCGGGCCCCGGCGATCGCAGCATCACCGACACCGCCGCACCCGATCACGGCGACGGAATCCCCGCGCGAGACGTTCCCGGTGTTCATCGCCGCACCCAACCCGGCCATCACCCCGCAGCCGAGCAACCCCACCACCGCCGGATCGGAGTCCGGGTCGACTTTGGTGCACTGTCCTTCGTGGACGAGGGTCTTGTCGGCGAACGCCCCGATCCCCAACGCAGGAGAGAGTTCGGTGCCGTCGGCGAGAGTCATCTTCTTCGACGCATTGTGGGTGTCGAAGCAATACCAGGGGGTGCCCTTCTTGCAGGCTCGGCATTCCCCGCACACCGCACGCCAGTTCAACACCACGAAATCACCGACCTCGACATGAGTGACCGCGTCGCCGATCGCTTCGACGGTGCCTGCGGCTTCGTGGCCGAGCAGGAACGGGAACTCGTCGTTGATACCGCCCTCGCGGTAATGCAGATCGGTATGACACACCCCGCACGCGGCGATGGTGACCACGACATCGTTCGGGCCGGGATCGGGAATGGTGATCGTCTCGATCGAGACGGGCTCACCCTTCGCCTTGGCGACGACGGCATGAACGGTTTGTGACACAAGCACTCCTGAGGTCAGGTGATGTACGGAGGACGATTCACTCGCCGAGCCAGAGCCTGCGGCGGCACACCTCGAGCAACGCGGACATCGTGTCGCGGTCGAGAGTCGATTCTGTGTCGGGTTCGCGAAGCACTGCGGCGAGTCTGGTGAAGTATTCGGTGGGGCTGATTCCGAACCCGACCAGAATGTCCTCGGCCGGCCCGCCGCCGTAGGGCATCCACCGGGTCGCGAAGTCGATCATGCGCTTCGTTTCCGGGCAGCCGAGAGTCGACGCGAGGGTTTCGGTGGTCGTCCTCAACGGTGTTCCCTTCGTCGATGAATCCGATGTCCAGGTTGTCGTCCTACCGCGAGAAAAGAACCACGCACAACGGCTAGTAATCACTGGCCGAACGGACATCACACGACGCCGCTCCGAGTACTAGGATGCGCACGTGAGCAGCCCTGCCCCGTCGACCCCCGCCAGGTCCGAACCGACCGACTCGCTCGCCGCGCTTCGGGAGGTCCTGACCGGTCCGCTGGTCGAGATAGCTGCTCGTTTTTCGTGGTGGTCGTCGCAGCGGTATCCGCACTCGGCGATGATCATTTTCACCAGGGAATGCACCGGCCGTCCGAGAAAAGTCAGTGGCGACGAGTCGATGACGAGCCGCGTGACGATCAAGGAGCTCGACGACCTCAAGCAATCGGTGCAGCAGAGTGGGCGCCGAGCTCTGGACGGCCCGGGGCGCCTGGCCGGTGCACAGCGACGTCTCGCGACGCAACTCGACGACACGACCGACACCCTGCTGGTCCTGGTGCCCAAATCGGCTGCGCCGCAGTTCGATCCGGACTCCGACGTCGGCGTTGCCTTCGGAATCGTAGCCACCTCCATACGCCATCAGGTGGTCCAGGCGAGTCCTGCGTATCTCGCCGAATCCCTGGCGGCCTCGAGCGAGCGTGCTCGGGTGATCTCGGAGATGGTCGACGCCCACGTCGATACCCTCACGTCCGTGCTGTCCACGCTGCGCTCGAAGGACCTCGATGACGCGCGAGCACGCGCAACCGCCAGCGATACCGCGTCGGCGGCACTGATCGAGCTTCGCTCCATCGAAGAAGCCAACCGTGAGCTGGGGCAGGAAGCAGTGACCACCGCCTTCGCCAGGCTGCAGGGGGAGCTCGCCACTGTGTTGGACCAGTCCTCGATCGACGTCGAATACGTCGCTCCCCCAGTCGACGGAAGACCGGTCCCCGGCGAGATCGCACGCGCGGCGCGAGCCGTGGTTCGGACCGTCGTACTCGCCTACGTGGCTCAGCCGGATGTTCGACGGGTACGTATCGCGTGGGATTGCGACGGAACCAACCTGCTGCTCGAAGTCCGCAACGACGGCCTGCACGCCTGCGACACCGAGACTCTGACCCAACAGCTCTCCGGACGCGTGCACACCCTCCGGGGATCGATCTCGTTCGAATCCACCGCCGGGTGGGGATCACGCGTGAGCATCGCGATTCCTCTCGACCCGCCTCCCGCACGAGCCGACGAACAACTTCTCGCCGCCCTCAACCGTCGCGAGAGAGAAGTTCTCGGCTACCTCGCATACGGCAAGCGCAACAAGGACATTGCCGCGAGCCTCAACATCGGCGAGAGCACGGTGAAGTTCCACGTCGCAAGCATCCTGAGGAAGCTCGAGGTCAAGACCCGCGGTGAAGCGGGTGCCGTGGGCATGAAGGCCGGAATCCGAGCATCGTGACGCGTTCGACCACTCGGGTGAACGACGACCCGTCTCGGCGTGGTCCGACCCAGCGTCGGCGCATCGGCATTCTGCTCTTCGACCAGGTCAAGATGCTCGACTTCGTCGGCCCGGCCGAGGTCTTCCTCGAAGCGAACCAGCGAGTCGACGGCTACGACATCGTCTTCCTCTCGATCGACGGCGGTGACGTGGTGACCTCGATGGGAATGACGGTGTCGGTGAACGCCGCCGTCGCCGACAGCGGCGACTTCGACACCCTCATCGTTCCCGGTAGCGAATCGGCTCCGGCCATCTTCGAGGACCCGGCGTTGCTCGACGCGGTGGCGCTGCTCGCGCCCCGAGCGCGGCGGGTGGCGTCTATCTGCAGTGGGGCGTTCGCGCTGGCGGGATCCGGTCTGCTCGACGGCCGGAGTGCGACCACTCACTGGAAGTTCACGTCGGCTCTGGCGGAACGCTTTCCCGACACGCGTGTCCAACCCGATTCGATCTTCGTTCGCGACGGCGACATCTACACCTCGGCCGGGGTCGCTGCCGGAATCGATCTGGCGTTGGCGTTGGTCGAAAGTGATCACGGTGCCCCGATAGCCAGAACGGTCGCGCAACTACTGCTGGTGTACATGCAGCGCTCCGGCGGCCAGTCGCAGTATTCGGTGTCGCTGAAGGGTCCGCCGCCGCGGACCCAGGTCTCTCGCGCTATCACCGACTACATCCATGCCGACCCGACACGACCCGCGAACCTGCGCGCTCTCGCGGCACACGCCAATGTCAGTGTGCGGCATCTCAATCGCATCGTGCGCGAGGAACTGGGCACGACGCCTCTCGACTACGTGACCGCGATGCGTCTCGATATCGCGGTAGCCGCACTCGAGTCCGGCTACTCGGTGGCCCGGGCCGCTGCCGACGCAGGATTCGGCACGCCCGCTGCTTTTCGGCGTGCGTTCGTCACCAAGTTCGGTGTGACACCGTCGGATTACCAGAGAAAGTTCCGCACGACCGATCCAGCCCAGTGATACTCGGCCCCAACGCTTTCGTTCACCTCGGGAGGATCGAACACCGCCGGTCGAAGGTGGCCCTGGCAGGGTTACCGGACCGGCAACTGCCTGCATCTATGGTCGAATCATGCACAACGTGGAGGCGCTCGAGTCCTGGGCGTATTCGCCTGCAGTACTGCTGGATCGGCATCTGACCGTCGAATCGTCCACGATGCTCGCACGCGCGGTGTCGCCGAGCTTCGCCGAGGGGGTCAATCTGGCCGTGTTCACATTCGTCGACGCCGGTTCGCTCTGCAGCGATCGAGACGATCCCGCCTACGACCCGCCTACTGGGTGGGAATCGTCGGCGGATCAGGTGGTCGCCATGCTTCGTGAGTCGTTGGATCGGCACGAGCCAGACGACTCCTTTCGCCGCATCGTCGGCGAACTATCCACCCGTAGTTCGGCATTCGCGCAGAAGTGGGCCGGTGAGACCAGCGCGAGAAGAACCGGAACCGTGACGATCGAACATGCCGTCGTCGGTCCGTTGATGCTCGACTACCTGTTGATGCCTGCCGCCGAGGACCACGTACTGATGGTGCTGCGGCCCCGAACAGCACAGTCGAGGGCAGCTCTACGTCAACTAGCCGACGCGGTCCGATCGTCCGAATCGGACCGAGGAACAACGAACTGAGTGTCGCGGCCGGGGACTCCGGCAACCAGATGCCGGATCGCCGATGCCGACCGACTACCGGGATCGGCGAAGTAGGTGGTGATGAACTGCCCACCCTCGCCGACGATCTCCAAAGTCTGCGAACGGAATTCGACCAGACCGAACGGCTCCACCGGGACGACGGAGATGCTCGACGACAACGGCCGTACGTCGTGTTTGGCCCACATCCTGCGAAAAGCGCGGCTCTCCACCGACAATCTGCCCACCAACTCCGTCAGTCGCGGGTGACCCGGTGCCGCGTGGAATCGCAGCGCCGACACCATTCGCTGCGCCGTGACGGCCCAGTCCTCCGGCGAGGCGGCACTGTGCTCGTGCGCGAACACATCGAGCATCAGGTTGGTACCCACTTTCAGGCCCGGCGTCATCAGCGCAGCCGGACCGTTGAGCGCAAGCAGATCGTGATGGCGGTCGGTGATGTACGCCGGCGTGTGGACCCACTGCTCCAACACCCGGGCCGACGCCTCGGTCACTCGCGGCGGAAGCGCCTCGACCACGGCCGGGCCGGACTGCGCGCGCGCCACCCGGTGGAAGTACGCCCGCTCGTCCTCGTCCAAACGCAGAGCCCGACTCAGCGCAGCCAGAACCTGCTCGGAGGGTTGATGATTGCGCCCCTGCTCGAGCCTCAGGTAGTAGTCGGCGCTGATATCGGCGAGCCGGGCGATCTCTTCTCGTCGCAGGCCGCGCACTCGGCGGTTGCCGTCGCGCACCAGACCCACCTGCTCGGGTTGCAGCGATTCCCGGCGCACCCGAAGGAAGTCCGCAAGCAACGAGCGTTCGGCCATCGTCAGGACCTCCTGTCGACAACCATCATCTCCTACCCGCCGTCCCGAATCGAGTGCGAATCCGGCCCACTGTCGACCGTTTCAGGACACGGCAGCCCGAGACTTGCGCAGATCGATGGTCAACAGCACGAACGCCACCGCCGCGAGCACCGCAATCACGACGGCGAACACCACTCCCGCCGTCACCAGGCCCCATCCGGTCGCCACGGCTCCGGCCCCGATCACCGGTACCGAGATGGCGATGTACAACACGACGAAGAAGGTCGAGGTGACCTCTGCCCGACGGTGCGGAGGAAGCTCGGCACCGATCGTGGACATGCCGTTGGCGAATGTCATGCCCTGACCGACGCCGCAGAGCAGCGCCGCTACCACCAGAACGGCCAACGAGGTAAGCAGCAGCGACGCGGCCAGGAACACCAGACCGAGCAGCAGCAGCGCGCATCCCCACCGCTGCGCCGACGCGGGATCGGCTGCGCGCAAAGCAATCTGGGCCGTCGCCGACGCAGCGAAGACCGTGAACACCACCACCCCGGTGACGGCGTGATTGTCGACTCCCAACACACCGCCGATGAATCCCGGCGAGACGGCAGTGAACAGACCCAGTACGGCGAAGCCGGCGAAACCTCCGATCGAGGCGCGCACGAAGGTGCCGCGCACCTCCGGTGGAACGGACAGCCGCTGCATGTGCGGGCGTGCTCCGCCGTCCACCCGCACCGTCTCCGGTGCGAGGAACACCGCCACTGCTGCCGCAGCCAGCAGAACCATGTCGACGACGAACGTCAGACGCAACGGTTGCGGTAGATACTCCGCGAGCACTCCGGCCACCAACGGTCCGAGGCCGAGGCCCCCGATGTTCGCTGCGGTAGCGATCGCCGATGCACGGTCACGCCATCGGTCGGGTACCAACTCGATCAACGTCACCGTCGCGGTACCGACGAAGATGCCGGCCGAGATTCCCGACAACACGCGGCCGATCACCAGGGCCGTCAGCGAGCCGGCGGTGACGAACACCACGGCACTGATCAATCCGAATGCTATGGCCGCCAACAGCATCGGGCGTCGTCCCAACGAGTCGGACCAGCGGCCGAACGCCAACAGAGCTGCGAGTACACCGACGGCATACGCCGCGAACACGAGGGTGACGACGAAGACGGAGAAGTGGAACTCGACCTCGTAGAGCGCATAGAGCGGCGTCGGCATGGTGGTGCCCATCATCGCCACCACGAACGCGAAGGCAACTCCGACGAATGCCGTCGCACTCGACACCGACATGCGGGGCGACGACATGCGGGGCGACGACTTTTCGTCCGATCGGGTCACGCTGATCTCCTGTTCTGCAAGGGCCGTCCGTCCTGTGCCGTCGACAAGGAGATCGAACCAGAGCCGGCGAGTACGTGCTCACTCACCGTCCACCGCCCTCGTAACGAAGGAGTGCGTCCCGCAGCGCGGACCGCGTGGTGATCTGCAATTTGGGAAACACTCGGTACAGATGACCGCCGACAGTACGAGCCGAGAGATACAGCTGTTCGCCGATCTCCTTGTTGGTCAGACCGGCGGCAGCAAGAGACGCGATGCGCAATTCCTGCCCGGTCAACCCCGAGCCCGCATCACCCTCACGCGGGCGCGGGCCGGCTCCTGCCGCCCGTAATTCGTCCTCGGCTCGGCGCAGCCACGTGCGTGCACCCAGTTCTGCGAACAAATCTGCGGCGTACCTCAACCGACCGCGGCTTTCGATCACCCGGTGGTGGCGGCGCAGCCACTCACCGTAGACCAGCGCAACCCGCGGCGCATCGAAATACCATCCTGCGGTGCGTAGTTCATGCAGACTCGCCTCGAAGAGCGCCTCGGCTCCGGCCTCCGCCAGCATCGCTTCGGCTGCAGTCAGCAGTGCACTGTGGCGGGCTCCCCAGAAATCGGGCCGGGTTCGGCGCAGTCGGTCGAGATACGTGCGCGCCTCGTCCGACCGCCGCAGCCGTACACAGGATTCGACGTAGTCCAGTATTTCGAGTGGTCCGTACGGAGTGATCGAACAGTGCTCCGCCGAGAGATCGCGGCGGCGCATCCGCTCGTAGGCGACGTCGAAGCGGCCCAGTGCCACCGATTCGGCTGCAGTACAGCTCTTCTCGCCACCAGCGACAGCTGCCACCGAGGATTTCAGCAGGCCCTCCTGCTCGTCGAAGAGGCCATCCGGCAGTCCCGAGGAGACGGCCTCGACGAACGCAGAGAACTGTCCTCGAGCGGCGAGTGCGGCGAGGTGCCGCAGCCGGGTCAGAGACTCGGCGGCCGGAAACCCAGCTGCGACAGAGTCCACCACGTCCGACAGCCGACAACTGTCGTTAGGATCCCACAGCAAGGTGGGCATCGCCAGCTGCAGCAGGACCGGTTTCCACGGGTCTCCGGTGCGCAGCGAGGCTCGTACCGCGTCCATCAGCGCCGGGCTCTCGAGTGCCCTCACGTGCACTCTCGAACCCGAGACGCCGAGAGACCGCGCGACGAGCACGTTGACCGGATCGAGATGCTGTTCGTATTTGACCGCCCATTGCAGGGCCTGCGCAACCAGTTCGCTGTCACCGCTCAGTGCGCTGTACGCCAGAACCGAACCGATCAACTGATCGACGACGTCAGGGGCGACCGCATCCGGCAATCGATCGAGAGCCTGCACGACGACGCCGAACGCAGCACGGGGGTCGCCTCCCCGGGCCACGACGGCAAAGGCTCGGGCCGGAACGGTCTCGGACAGGGCCGCATCGGGATGTCCAGACCGCATACGGTCCAAGACCGCTACCGCGAGATCGACGAAGCCGGCGAATGCCGCTATGGACGCCGCCCGCACCTCGAGGGCCTGGGCGCGTCCACGATCGGATTCGAGCGCTGCTGCACGGCAGAGCAACGCCACTGCCCGGCGGTAGCGCTGCAGCGACGCCAGGTCGTGCGCCCGCTCGTCGAGTGCAGTGACGAGGTGCGCATCGGGCGCTCGGGCTGCGAGTGCCCGATGCACCAGACGCTCGTCGGGCGTCAGCCGACCGTCGGCAGCGGATTCGAGGTGAACGGCGATGCGCTCCTCGGCGGTCGAGGAGGCAAGAATCCACAGTTGTGCGACAGTGTCGCCATGTGGGTGGACGGCCGCGGAGTCGCTGCCGTGCTCGCTAGAGACGATGTGTCGCACCGCATCGCCGAGAATTTGACGCCTGGACTCCTCGTCGAGCCCGGCGACCTCGAACGCGCCGATGTCGGCGAGCGTATCGGTGAGGTGGGCGCGGTCGAGCATCGCACCGCCGACGGATGGATCCCGGCGCCAGATCGGCGCAGCGCGAGCGAGTTCGGTCGCGACGAGAGGGTTTCCCTGCGACAACTCGATAATCGATTGTCGTTGCGCCGCTGCCGTTTCCGTAGCATTCAACAGATCGCGCACCGCGTCGTCGGGCAGCGGTCGCACACGGTGGAAGGCGAACTCCCGCCACAACGGCGGCGGGACGGTGTCGACGGTCGTGGCGATACACCGGACATGCGGGGTACGTACCGCCGCCTTCACCGCACGAGCGAGTCGGTCACGCGAGCCCGCGGGCAACAGATGCAGGTCGTCGATTACCAGCAGCGTCGGCTTCACATCTACGTCGGCCGCCACCAGATCACCCAGCAGCCCCTCATCGAGCAGCCCCTGATCGAGCGCGGCCGCAGGGGAGTACGCGAGGCACGGCAGATCCACCACCCGGAAACCCAGCGCTGTCGCCTCGTCCGCGATGGTGTTGGCAACCGTGGACTTGCCGATGCCTCGCGCACCCGAGATCACCAGGATCCGCCGGTTCTCCGGCGAAGCGGACAAACACGAGCGGCCCTCACGCAGCACTGCGTCGCGATCCGGTGATGTGGGCATTCGTCCAATATATTTTCACCCGTGTCTGCGCAAGGGTGTTGAATATGGCCCTGGCAGGGACACACTGAACCGGCCGACGACGACTGCGACGGAGGTGACCCGAGCGATGACCGAGAACGCCTCCTCCGGCCCTACCGATCACGGCGTCACCCGCCTTGTCGACTTCGAGCAGCGCGTCGACATCCGAATGTCCATGTCACCGCTGCGTCGGGGCCGCGGCGATCCCACCTACGAGTCCACGCCGGACGGTGCCGTGTGGCGGACGTCGCGCATGATTTCCGGCCCGGTCACGTACCGATTGGTGCAGGCCTCACCGAGCAGCGTCATGGTGCGCGCCTGGGGGCCCGGTGCCGACGAACTGCTCGACGTTGCCCCGGCTCTGCTCGGCCGGGACGACGACGCCTCGAGTTTCGCGCCCGAGCATCCGATTCTGCGCGAGGCACACAGACAACTTCCGCACCTACGCCTCGGCCGGACCGGGCTGGTGCTCGAGGCCCTGATACCGGCGATCATCGAGCAACGCGTACACGGCATTTCGGCGTTCGGCTCGTGGCGGTACCTGGTGAGCAAGTTCGGCGACCCCGCACCGGGCCCGACCCCGAAGACGATGTTCGTGTTTCCCACCGCCGACGTGTGGCGACGCATCCCGTCGTGGGACTACCACCGCGCCAACGTCGACCCGGCTCGGTCGAAGACCATCGTCCGTGCCGCGCGCGCAGCCGGACGGCTGGAGGAGGCGTCGAACATGACGCCCGAGGATGCGCAACGCAGGCTGCGCGCGATCCCGGGTGTCGGCATCTGGACCGCGGCCGAGACCGCGCAGCGCGCCCTGGGGGATCCCGACGCGTTGTCGGTGGGCGACTACCACCTGGCCGCGGTGGTGGGGTGGTCGCTGTTGGGTAGACCGATCGACGACGCGGAGATGGTCGAGTATCTGCAGCCCTTGGCACCGCATCGTCATCGCGCGATTCGGCTCCTGTATCTCAGCGGCAAGGCGACCAAGCCGAAATTCGGGCCACGGACCGCGCTGGTGGACCACACCTGGCACTGATCCCGGCCTACTCGTACAGTCTAGTTGTTCGCCGACCTAAGGAGTAGTTCGTGGTTGCTATCGGTACGTCCGATCTGGACATCTTTCCGCTTGCCCTCGGCGGGAACACCTTCGGCTGGACCAGCGACGAGGACACGTCCTTCGACATCCTGGACGCGTTCACCGCGGGAGGTGGCAATTTCGTCGACACGGCCGATTCGTACTCTGCCTTCGCCGACGGCAACTCCGGCGGCGAATCCGAGACGATCATCGGCAAGTGGATGACGGCCCGTGGCAACCGCGACGACGTCGTTCTCGCGACCAAGGTGAGCCAGCATCCCGAGTTCCGCGGTCTGGCACCGGGCAACATTCGGGCCGCGGCCGACGCCTCCCTGGCCAGGCTGCAGACCGATCACATCGACGTCTACTACGCGCACTACGACGACGACAAGACGCCGTTGGCCGAGTCCCTGGCCGCGTTCGACGACCTGGTCCGGGCAGGCAAAGTTCGCCACGTCGCCATCTCGAACTACTCCCCCGCGCGGGTTCGCGAGTGGCTGGGCCTGGCGAAAGACAACGGTTTCGCGGCACCGATCGCACTGCAACCGCACTACAACCTCGTTGCCCGTCGCGACTACGAGGGTGAACTGCAAGCCCTCGCCGTCGACAACGGCCTCGGGGTGTTTCCGTATTTCTCCCTCGCCGCCGGCTTCCTGACGGGTAAGTACCGCACCCGGGAGGATCTGGCCGGTACTCAGCGCGAGCGACTGACGACGGGCTATTTCTCCGACGCAGGCCTGGCTGTGGTGCAGGGCCTGCAGGAGATCGCCGACTCCCGCTCGGCCGAGTTGTCGAGTGTGGCTCTCGCCTGGTTGCTCGCTCGACCGGGCATCACCGCACCGATCGCGAGCGCGAGCTCGCTCGCTCAGGTACCGGCTCTGCTCGACGCGCCGACACTGCGTCTGACCAGCCACGAGGTGGACACACTCACCGGACTGTCCGACGCGGTGGCATAGGACACGAAAGTTGTAGTCAGCAACGGGAACAGAATCAACTCCTACGCTGCTGACCTTCGGGTGGCCCCAGCATCGAACACATCCGTAACCAGCGCGCAGGTGACCGACACGCGCGAGAGCAGCACGTCGGCTCCCACAACCGAGCCGACGTCACGCGAGCGCCTCCGGGTGATCCTCGTACTCGGCGCGCTCATCGCCCTCGGTCCACTGACCATCGACATGTACCTGCCGGCACTTCCTGCCATCGCCGAGGATCTGAACACCCCGTCGTCTGCAGTGCAGCTCACGCTCGCGGGTACGTTGGTCGGCCTCGCGCTCGGCCAACTGGTCATCGGGCCGCTGTCGGACATCGTCGGCCGACGACTGCCCCTCATCGTGGGCACCGGAGTGCACATCCTGGCGTCGCTCGCCTGCATCGTTGCTCCCAACATCGCCGTACTCGGCGGCCTGCGTGCGATTCAGGGCCTCGGTGCCGCAGCTGCTGCCGTGGTCGCCATGGCCATCGTCCGAGATCTGTTCAGCGGGCGAGCCGCCGCGACCGTCCTGTCTCGCCTGATGCTCGTCATGGGCGTCGCTCCGGTGCTGGCACCGTCGCTCGGCGGTGCGGTACTTCTCGTCGGTTCCTGGCGGCTCGTGTTCGCCGCGTTGGCGATCATGGGCGTGGCGTTGATGACGCTGGCAATCGTGTCGCTGCGCGAGTCCCTGCCGCCCGAGCGTCGTCGAGCCAGTGGCATCATGCCCGTTCTGTGGACCTACCGATCGCTGCTGCGTGACACACAGTTCGTCGTCCTCGTCATGGTCGCTGCCCTGGCCATGTCGGCGCTCTTCGCGTACGTCGCCGGTTCGTCGTTCGTCCTGCAGGAGGAGTTCGGCCTCGACGAGCAACAATTCGCCATCGTCTTCGCGGCCGGTGCGATCTCTCTGATCGGCGCATCCCAGCTCAACGTCCTGCTGTTGGGACGCTTCGCACCGGTGCAGATCGTCCTGTCGGCGCTGTCCTTCGGCGTCGTCGCCGGCGCGATCATGGTCGTCCTGGCGGTCACCGAGGTCGGCGGCATGGCTGGGTTCGTCGTCCCGCTGTGGTTCGTACTCGGGGCCGTCGGGTTCGTCATGCCCAACGCGCCCGCGCTGGCGCTGTCCCGCCACGGTGAAGCGGCAGGCGGCGCAGCTGCACTACTCGGTGCCGCACAGTTCGGACTCGGGGCGATCGTCGCACCGATCGTCGGTGCACTGGGCAACGACGCGATCGCCGTCTCGACGACGATGGTCGCCACCTCGGCGGCAGCGCTGATCGCACTCGGGTCGGTGACCGTCCTGTCCGCACGTCGGTGACCTCACTCGCGTCATCGTGTGGGCCATGGCGGTCACCCCACTAGGGTGACCGCCATGGCCGAACGCGAGCGCGACCCGCAGGGCAAGCCCCTCAACGCCCGGCCGCGCGACGGCCTCGGCCGCCCGCTGGCCCGCGGCGGTACCGGAACACCCCGGGTTCCCGACGATCTCCGTCTTCCACCGGACGCCGCCCTCACCGAAGCGCAGCGATTCCTGGACGCACGTATGCCGTTTCACGCCCACGAGGTACTCGAGGGCACGTGGAAGAGCTGCGTCCCGGACGAACGCGAGCTTTGGCAGGGCCTCGCGCAACTGGCCGTCGGATTGACGCACCTGATGCGAGGAAACCGCGTAGGTGCCGCTTCGTTGCTCCGCCAAGGACACGACCGCCTGATCGGTTACGAGGTCGAGCCCCCGCACCGGATCGACGTGACGGGTCTGCTCGGCTGGTCCGAGGACCTGCTCGAGGACCTGGAGACGGGAACGCTACCGACCTCACCAGGCGTTCCCGCACTGCGCCGGGCGGTGGAATCGGGATCGGACGGGGGCGTCCTGGCACACCGGCCGGACTCGAGCTAGCCTGAGGGAATTAGGTAAGGCTAGGACAATCTTCACCGGAAGTGGGGTTCCTCGGCGTGACCGTGTTCGCACCGCTGAAACTCGCCCATCGCGAGACGATCAGCCCAGCTCAGCTCGGACGTACCTTCTGCACCGAGGTCGCCGAACAGGTTCCCTATTGGGTCGCTGTCCTGACCCCGGCCGAACGTCCGCTGCAGGTCACGCCGTCTCCGCTCCGTGAGCGCACCACGGTCACGCTGCCCGTTCCCACGAACACGCACCGGCTCGACGCTCGGCTGCTCGCCGCGCTCGGATCTGCGGTGTCCACGTGGCAGCGAGACAACCGCCGCGGCTCGTCGTCGGGCGTCCTGGTCGATATCGACGTCGACGACACCGGATTCGTCCATCCCGTCCGGCTCCCCGCCGTTCCGGTCGACGCCCTCACCGAATCCGCCCGCGCCTCGTACCTCGTCGACGACGTCTGCAGACGGCTGGACTCGGCACCTCACGGTGGCCGCGACTACCCGCTGACCCGGAACTACCCGGCGCTGGCCTGCCGCCCGGGAGCGCAGATTCTGTTCCGCCACGATGTATCCGAAGCCGACGCCGGCCATGGCGAGCCCAGCGGCTACGCCATCGACATCGCGATCGGCGAGACGGAATCAGGGCTCGTGTCGGCCCGAATCACCTGGTCCACCGGCATCGAGGGAATGGACGAACTGGTCCGGCTGTGGGCCGCAGCGACCACCGAGCTGACGGCAGCGCCCTCGTAACCGCCGGATTCGCTACAGGCTTTTCAGCAGCCTCACGTCGTCGTCGATTCCCTCTGCCGGGGTTTCGAGGATCACCGGTGCATCGGCGGCGAGCGCGACGGCCGTCAGAATGTCCGCGTCGATCGTTCCGGTGCCCAGGTTCGCGTGCCGGTCGCGGGCAGAGTCGAACTCGTCGCGCGAATTGTTCAGATGCACCAGGTCGATTCGTCCGGTGATCGCCTTGATGCGATCGACCACGTCGATCAGGTCTTCGCCGCCGGCCCACGCATGACAGGTGTCGAGACAGAAACCGGCACCGAACTCCCCGATGGCGTCCCACAACCGCGCGATGTCGTCGAAGCGCCTCGCCATCGCCGAGTCACCGCCGGCAGTGTTCTCGACGAAGATCGGTACGCCGAAACCACCCTGCTCGGCCTGACGCTCGAACAGCTTGCGCCAGTTGTCGATTCCCTTGGCGGTGTCCTCGCCCTCTCGGACGTGACCGCCGTGCACCACCAAACCGATCGCACCGATCTCGGCAGCTGCTGCGGCCTGTTCGACGACCGCTTTGCGGGACGGGATTCGGATGCGATTGTTCAGGCTCGCCACGTTCAGAACATAGGACGAGTGCACCACCACATCGACGTCTCCGGTCAACAGAGCCTCACCTTGGGGGTGCGGGGTGAGCTTGTTCCACTTCTGCGGATCCGTCAGAAACATCTGGACCAGGTCGACGCCGAGCGTCTCGGCCGTGCCCAGAGGGTCGCTGCTGTCGCGGACATGTGCTCCGATGCGCATGACGCCCATCATAGGGGTCGAGTTCAGGGTCTCCCCTGATAGCGACCGGGCCCGAACACTGAAACACTGGCACCCATGAGCGACATTGCCGCACGTGCGGTCGACGTATCGAAGGTCTACGGTTCTGGCGACACCCAGGTGCACGCACTGTCCGGGGTGAACGTCGAGTTCGCCCGCGGAGAATTCACCGCCATCATGGGCCCGTCCGGCTCGGGCAAATCCACACTGATGCATTGCCTGGCCGGGTTGGACACCGCGTCCTCGGGCACGGTCACGATCGGTGACACCGAGCTGACGGCGCTGTCCGACAAGGAGATGACCGGGTTACGAAGGGACCGAATCGGTTTCGTGTTCCAGGCCTTCAATTTGGTGCCCACCCTGACCGCGCTCGAGAACATCACTCTGCCGCTCGACATCGCCGGACGCACCCCGGATCAGGGCTGGCTCGATACCGTCGTCGACCGACTGGGACTGCGCGACCGCCTGGGCCATCGCCCGAGCGAACTCTCGGGTGGGCAGCAACAGCGCGTGGCGTGCGCTCGTGCACTGGCCGGTCGACCCGACATCGTGTTCGGCGACGAGCCGACGGGCAACCTGGACTCTCGTTCGTCCGGTGAGGTGCTGTCGATTCTGCGCACGGCCGCAGACGAATTCGATCAGACCGTCGTCATCGTCACCCACGACCCACGAGCGGCCAGTTACGCCGACCGCGTCGTGTTCCTGGCCGACGGAGCTGTCATCGATCAACTGGCGTCGCCCACCGCCGACGCCGTCCTCGAGCGCATGAAGAAGCTGGAAACGGTCCACTGATGTCGCACTCGGTCGCCAAGAAATCGAATCCCGACAAGGCCCCGACGCGGGCCGCGTCGGGCAACCCCATGCGTAAGGTGTCGCTGCGAAACCTTGCCGCCCACAAGGTTCGGCTGGCACTGACAGTTCTGTCCGTCGTACTCGGAACCGCTTTCGTCGCAGGCTCGTTCGTCTTCACCGACACGCTGCAGCGCACGTTCTCGTCACTGTTCGCCGACACCGCACAGGGAGCCGACGTTCGAGTCGCCCCCGAGGATGCGCGATCGAGCGGAGTACCCAACGAGGACATCGCCGCCATCTCGGCGCTTCCCGGCGTGCGTGCCGTCTCCCCGTACGTGGGAGGACAACTCGTTCTGCTGGGTAAAGACGGTGCCGCAGTGCAATCCGGCGGTGCACCGACGATCGGCGAGTCCTACCTGCCGGACGAGCAGCGGCTCGGCGATCCGGCGACATTCGTCTCCGGCTCGGCCCCTACCGCGCCCGGCCAGGTCGCGATCAACGCCGGCGGTGCCGATCGAGCGGGCCTGAAGGTGGGCGACGCGACCCAGGTACTCGTGCCGTCCAAGGGGACCACCGACATCACGATCTCCGGAATCTATTCCACTGCAACAGAATCCGGTGGTTTCATCGGGATTCAGTTTGTGCAGAGCCAGGCGAACGAGTTGTTCACCGACGGTGCGCACGTGCAGTACATCGACGTCGCGGGCAACGATCTCGCCGCACAGGGCAAGACGCAGAGCGACCTCAGGGACGAGATCGCCGCCGCGTTCCCGGATCTGAAAGTGCAGACCGCTGCCGACGTCCAGGCCGAAACCAAGGCCGAGGTCGAGTCGGCACTGTCGTTCATCACGTACTTCCTGCTCGCGTTCGGTGCCATTGCACTGCTCGTCGGCACGTTCATCATCTACAACACGTTCTCGATGATCGTCGCTCAGCGGGTACGCGAACTGGCGCTGCTTCGCGCCATCGGAGCCAGCCGTGGGCAGGTCAGTCGCTCGGTCGTACTCGAAGCGGTCGTCGTCGGCGTCATCGGAAGTGTGCTGGGGTTCGCCGGCGGCGTCGGACTGGCGTACGGATTGCGCGCTCTGCTCAATGCCTTCGACCTCGGGTTGCCGTCGGGCCCTCTCGCCCTCGAACCACGCACCGTCGTCGTCGCTTTCGCGGTGGGCATCATCGTCACCGTCCTCAGCGCCTACGCACCGGCGCGGCGAGCAGCCAAGATTCCACCGGTGGCCGCAATGCGCGAGGAGTTCGCGTCCGCCGGCGACACCCTGCGAACCCGGACGTTCATCGGCGTCGGACTGGGTATTGCCGGAGCGGCAGCGATAGTCATCGGCGCTCAGTCGACCGGCGGCGCTGCCGCAGCAACCGTCGGCGTCGGCGCGGTGGCGGCGATCGTGGCCACGGCCCTGGCCGCACCGTCATTGTCTCGGCCCGTCGTGGGAGCGCTCGGGGCCGTCCTCACCCGGCCGTTCGGTGCGATCGGTCGCTTGGCCAGAACCAACTCGGTGCGCAATCCGCGCCGCACGGCAGCCACCGCATTCGCGTTGATGCTCGGCCTCATGCTCGTCACCGTCATCGGGGTACTCGGGTCGACGGCGAAGGCGAGTGTCGATTCACTCGTCGACACCGGCGTCGAAGCCGACTACATCCTGTCCGGTCCACAGTCGATCGGTGTCCCGGCCGGAGCCACGGCGGCCGCACAACAGGTCGACGGGGTGGAACGAACCGCTGTGCTGCATCCGGTGTTCGTCACGATCGCCGGAGAAGAAGAATTCGGCGCTGCCATCGACGGCTCCCCGGAAGGGCTGCTCGACCTGTCCATGGTTCGGGGCACCGCAGACCTCGAGAGCAACGGCTTCTCGGTGTCCGAGACCGAAGCGTCCACCAAGGGCTGGGACATCGGCACCCAGGTCGTGTTCGACTCCGTCGACGGAGCTTCGGTTCCCGTCACCGTCACCGGTGTGTTCACCGACAACCCACTGATCGGCAGTTGGATCGTCTCGGGCGACATCTACGAGAAGGTCACGCCGTCCATCACGCGGTCGGATCTGCTGGTCCTGGTCAAAGCCGCGCCCGGAACCGACCTCGGTACGCTGCGCACCGACCTCGAGGCTGCGACAAAACCGTCCGTGGTGGTGCAGGTACAGGACGTCGAAGAGTTCAAGGGCAGCCAAGGCCAGCAGATCGACACACTGCTCGCGGTGCTGTACGGACTTCTCGCCCTGGCCGTGGTCATCGCGGTGCTGGGCATCGTCAACACCCTCGCGCTGTCGGTCGTCGAACGTCGACGCGAGATCGGCATGCTCAGGGCGATAGGAATGCAGCGACCGCAGGTGCGGCGCATCATCTACCTCGAGTCGCTGCTCATCGCCCTGTTCGGTGCCATCGTCGGCGTCGCCCTCGGCATCGCCTTCGGGTGGGGCTTCGTCCAGACCCTGCGCGACGAGGGCCTGGGTGCCATGACGGTGCCCTGGGGGCAGGTCGTCGCGATGCTTCTCGGGTCCGCGGTCGTCGGAGTGCTGGCTGCTCTGTGGCCTGCCGTTCGGGCCGCGCGCACCAAACCGCTGGAGGCGATAGCCGACCTCTGATCAGGGTCGCCCCGACACCGGGCATTTCGTAACGACACCCGTTCGTTACGAAATGTCCGGTTTTCGGCTTGCGCGGAAAGACGGCCCGCGTCTACTTTAGGGGTGGTAAAACAGTCTTCAAGTAGGTTTGTGTACCGCAAACGAACCTTTACCTCGCGGGTCGGGCTCGTGCAAGGAGAATCATGACGATTCAGGACGCCTACGCGCCGACCCGAGCTGTGCCGACGGGATCCGTGTCGACCCGATCTGAGCCGACGGGACCCGTGTCGAGTCGAGCTGTGCCGACGCGATCCGCGCTCGCCCCGCTGTGTCGTCCCGACGGCCGCGACACGCTGATGGCTCGCTACCGCGAGGTAGCGCACGCCATGCCGGACGCTGCAGCGTTGCACGCGGCGGGGACGTCACTGACCTTCGACGAGCTGCTGCATCGCGTGTATTCGCAGGCACGCAAGATCGCTGCCCTGCGCCCGTCCGATCACCGGCCCGTCGCCGTCGAGGCGGACGCGTCGGTCGACTCGATCGTGCTGATGCTGGCCGTCATCGCCGCAGGCCATCCATTGGTTCCGCTGGATCCGCAACTCCCCCACGAGCGCCGCGACCGCATCGTCGAACAGGCCAAGGCCTCGACCCTCGATTCGGCGACCGTCGACGCAGCGGTCGATTCCTGCGTACCGCTGCCGACGGTCTCGGGCGGCCACACCGCGGTGATCAACTACACGTCCGGATCCACCGGTACGCCCAAAGGCGTCGTACTCAGTCATCGCATGTGCCTGACCAAGGCGTACGAGGTGTCGACCGCGCTGGGGTTGGGCACCCACGATCGCGTCGGCGATGCCCTTCCCGTCAGTTTCGGCGCGGGCCTGAACACTCTGTTCGCCGGGCTGCTCAGCGGTGCCACCGTTCATTGCCGTGACCCTCGATCCGGCACGGTCGGCAGCATCGCAGAGTGGGTATCGGAGCATTCGCTGACCACGTTGCACTGCTCGTCGTCGCTGCTGCGCGCCGTCGCGGGCCAGGTCACCGTACCCACGCTGCGCGTCGTCACCACCTACGGGGAATCACTGCACGCCGACGACGCGCGCCGCTTCCGCCTGGCTTCCGACAACCGCGCCACACTCGTCAATTGGTACGCGACCACCGAGGCCGGGGCCGTCGCGTTCAGCGAGTACCCCCTCGACCGTGCGCTACCGTCCGGCTTTCTGCCCGCGGGCACTCCCGTCGCAGGAAAGCTCGTCGAGGTCGTTGCTGCCGACGGCTCCCCGTGCGAACCCGACGTCATCGGCGAGGTGCGCGTCACGTCGGCGTGCCTGGCCGACGGCTATCTCGAGGATGTCGGCGTGGACTCGGAGAAATTCGCTGCCCTCGGCGACGGCCTGTTCCGCTATCGCACCGGCGACCTGGGCCGGTTCGATCAGGACGGAACATTGCAGCTCGCCGGGCGCATCGACGACGCAGTCAAGGTACGCGGCTACCTCGTCGAACCGGCCGAGGTGGAGGCAGCACTGCGCGCGCTGACGAACATCGACGATGCCGTGGTGATCGGTAGGAGATCCGGCGCCGATACCGACCTCGTCGCGTACATCTGCTCCGACCGGGCCGTCCGGGCGAGCCAGGCCGACATCAGGGCCGCCCTGCGCCGAACCCTGCCGGAATGGATGGTGCCCACCCACATCGTTGCGCTCGACGCCATGCCCCGCAACGAACGCGGCAAGATCGACCGCAGAGCACTGCCCGAGCCGTCCGACCGACGCGTCGAACGCACCGCGGTCGGCCCCACCGAATACATAGTCGCGGAGGCCGCTCGCACTGCACTCGGACTGGACGCCATCGGGCGGGACGAGGATTTCCTCGAACTCGGTGGCAACTCGCTGACCATGACGGCGATGCTCGCCCACTTGCGCGAGAACCTGAAGATCGAACTCGATCCGCAGGACGTGTTCGCGTCGACCACCGTGCGAACGCTGGCGACCACCGTCGACGCTCGGCTTCGCGACACCGCCGCCGCACGTCGGCGCTCGTCCGGTGTCCACGACGTTCTGGTCCCGCTGCGCACCGGGGGTACCGGAGCTCCGATCTTCCTGATCGGTGGTGCCGGCGTGGGCGCGATGGCGTTTCTCGATCTGGTCAAGCACCTCGACGCCGACCGTCCCGTCTATGCCCTGCAGGCACACGGCCGAGGCACACGCGGGCGACCGGACCGGACCATCAGAGCCACTGCGGCACGGTATGTCGACGCGATCCGCACGGTGGCCCCCGACGGCCCGTTCCATCTTGTCGGCCACTCGCTCGGCGGCTGGATCGCCATCGCGATGGCAGAGGAGATCAGAGATTCCGGCGTCGGTACCCCGCATCTGCTACTTCTCGACACCCGGCTGTTCCGTCATCTCCTGGACCGGCTTCCCGGGGGTACGTCTGTCCCGGCAGCGCCGCCCGCACCGACCAGAGAAGACGCCGGCTTCCATCTGGGCCGTGTCGGTACGGCCGCGCTGTGGCTGCGTATGCAATTCGCTGGGCTGCTGCAGTATCCGACGACGATGGAATGGTTGGTGTTCGCCAGCATCGGGTACGTGGCGTTGAACAAGCATGTGCCGACTCCGTGGTCGGGGTCGATGACTGTGGTTCGCACCACCGAGAACGTCAAGGACCTCCGGTCGTGGCGAGCAGTCGCTCACGGCGAGCTGACATTCGTCGATATCACCGGCCACCACGCGAACATGTTGCGCGGACCGATGGCGAAGGAACTGGCCGACATCATCGACGGCACCGTCGACAACGCGCGCTGACTGGGAATATCACCCGCGACGGCCTGTCGCGGTGGCGGCACAGCTTGTACGTTTGTGCCGGACGGCTAATCAGCCGAGCCACCGGCCCGAACCGAGACAGGGAGGTCGACCATGAGCGCATCGTACGAACTGCAGTCGGTGGAACTACACAAGGACGTCTTGCGGTACGTCGATATCGGCGACGGGCCGCCCGTGATTCTCGTCCACGGGCTGCTCGGATCGCACAAGTCCTGGGGCCCGCAGATCGAGCGACTGTCGGACCGGTATCGGGTGATCGCACCCGACCTGTTCGGGCACGGTGACTCCGACAAACCGTCCGGCGACTATTCGCTCAGTTCGCACGCGGCCACCATCCGCGACCTGATGGAGTACCTGAACATCGACTCGGCACCACTGGTCGGCCACTCGCTCGGCGGCGGCATCGTCATGCAGATGACGTACCTCTTTCCCGAACGGGTCGATCGCCTCGTGCTGGTCAGCAGCGGTGGACTCGGCCCGGAGGTCAGCCTGCTACTCAAGGCCGCGACGCTACCCGGCAGCGAACTGGTGCTTCCGATGTTGGCCTCGGATTGGTTCCGCAGGAACACCGAAGGAGTGCTGGCTCGACTGGGCAAGTGGGGGGTTCCGGTAGAGCCCGGCCCCAGCATGGCCGAGACCTGGCGCTCGTTCCGATCGGTCGCAGACCGGTCGACGCGGGAGGCATTTCTGGCGTCGACGCGGGCCGTCGTGGGTCCTCGCGGCCAAACCGTCAGCGCCAAGCAGCATTTCGAGAAGTTCGAGTCCATTCCCTCGCTGCTGATCTGGGGCGGCAAGGACCGCATGATTCCCGCCAAGCATGCGGACAACATCCGACGCGAGGTACCCAACAGTCGCGTCGAGATCTTTCCCGACGCCGGCCACTTCCCGCAGCTCGACGAGCCGGACTTCTTCTTCCGGCTACTGGACGAGTTCTTGGCCGCCAACCACACCGACTCGAGCGACGCGGACCACAGCGCGCCGACGGAGATCACCCCGGCAGCCATGCCGCTCCAGCGCCCGTGAGCGTCATCCCGATGTTCCCGCTCGGCAGCGTGTTGCTACCGGGCGAACGTCTCCCGTTGCACATCTTCGAGCCGCGATACCAGGCACTGGTACAGGACTGTCTGAAGATGGACGATCCCCGTTTCGGCGTCGTTCTCATTGCCCGGGGGCACGAAGCAGGCGGTGGCGACGTCCGACACGATGTGGCGACGATCGCCCACATCATCGGTCACGAGGCCATCGGAGACGGCAGGTATCTGCTCGAGTGCGTCGGCGGCGAACGGATCCGTATCGACGCGTGGCTCCCGGACGACCCCTACCCACTGGCCGACGTCCGCGCGTGGCCCGACGCAGACGTCGATGCCGTCATCGCCGACACGCAATTCGCCGCCACCTGGGCCAAGGTCGAGGATATGTACGAGCTGATCGGTCGGCTCGAATCCTCCGGGGACATCGTGACGCCGGGCGTTCCGGATTTTCTGAGCCTCCCGATTTCGGCCGCCGAGAAGATCTGGTCACTGGCCTCGTTGATCCCGATGGGCCAGTCCGACCGACTCGACATCCTGTCGGCACCGGACGCCCCGTCGCGCTTGAAGGCACTCGACGACGCGATCGAAAACGTCACGGCCGTCGTGCAATTCAGACTTCAGCCCTAACCGGAGCCAGTCCGGCGAACCCAGAAAAGAAATCAGGCCCGGCACCATCGGTGCCGGACCTGATCTTCGTAGTAGCGGGGACAGGATTTGAACCTGCGACCTCTGGGTTATGAGCCCAGCGAGCTACCGAGCTGCTCCACCCCGCGTCGGGTGATACCCACGGTACATGCCGTCGTGGCAGACTCCCAATCGCCAGGTCAACGCTCTACGGTTCTTTCATGCCCACCGAGTCGTCACCCGTCCTGTCTTTTCCACACCAGACGGTCGCACAGATCACGCTGAGCAACCCTCCGGTGAACGCCTTGACCCAGTCTGCGACGCGACGTCTGCGGGCGATGCTTCGCGAGCTGGCCGAGAACTCCTCCGTCCGGGCCGTCGTGCTCACCGGCGACCGGGTGTTCAGTGCCGGTTCGGACATCTCCGAAATGCCCGCGATGCAGGCGGCAGGCGACGTCCTCGAACGCAAGAGCAATGTCGAGAACGCGACCCTCGAATTACTGGCCGACCTACCGCTCCCGACGGTCGCTGCGATCGACGGGTTCGCCCTGGGCGGTGGGCTCGAGATGGCGCTGTGCTGCGATCTCGTGGTTGCCGACGCGGGTGCCCGCCTCGGCTTGCCCGAGATCGATCTGGGGCTCGTCCCCAGCAGTGGCGGGACCATGCGTGCGTTGCGGCGGGTGGGTCAGTCGCGCGCAGCCGAACTGGTGTTGCTCGGCGAGCCCATCTCTGCCGAGACAGCTCTGGAATGGGGTCTGATCAACAGGGTGGCTCCACGCGGTGGGTCGTTGTCGATGGCACTGGACCTGGCACACCTGCTGGCCGCGAAGTCCCGCTCGGCCGTGCACGCGAACAAGCGAGCTCTCGCGCTCACATTCGGGCAGTCACCACACGAACCGGCACGACGCGCACTGCCGGTGTTCGAGGAAGCCTTCGAGTCGGCCGACGGCCGAGAGGGCGTACGGGCCTTCCTCGCCAAGGAATCACCGAGCTTTCGATAGCCGGGCCCGCGCGAGAAGTGCTGCACCGGTGACGATCTCCCATCCGATGATGGTGTAGACGGAAATCCGCTCGAACGCTCCACCGCCGAGGATGCCGGTATCGGCGAGAAACAATGCGAAACCGGCCAGCCCCACGACACCGGCGACGGCGCTGGCCGCTGCGTACCACCGAGGTGCGCCGACGCGTCCGCCGTACCGGCCTGCAGCCAGGAGCACCAGGTTTCCACCGATGATCGCCATACCCGCGCCCGCCGCATGCGGAGTCGATGCTCCGTCGACCGAAGCATGCGCGAGCCCGACCACGATGCTGCCGACGCCGTGCACGACCGACGTGCCCAGCACGATCCAGCGCGCTCGACCCTCGAACAACACCGACAATCCGAGGCCGGCAAGAACGAACAGCGTGCCGTCGACCACAAAGCCGGTGTTCATCACCGGGTGCCACGGTGAGATATCCGGAATCCCGAGGTCACTGATGTTGTTGCGCGCGTAGCTGTACGGTCGGTCGGTCCAGCCGCGCGCCGAAATCGCTTCGGCAGCGAGGTAGGTACACCCACCGACGACGAACGCCGCGGCGGCCAGAACTGTCGATCGCTTCACCACTGCAGTATTCACTGCCCGATACCCGATGGGTCATTCCGCAGGCTCCACTCCCGGCCACCCCGATGCACCGGGCTTGTACCGATTGGTACAGTACCGGCTCATGAGCGATCGCCACGACGTGGTGCCGATACTCGCAGGAGTGTTCCGCGACCACGGGTTCGACGGGTCGTCCCTCGCGGTCATCAGCAGATGCACCGGACTCGGCAAAGGCAGTCTCTACCACTACTTTCCGCGGGGAAAGCAGGAAATGGCCGAGGCAGTCCTCGACGACGTCGAGCTGTGGTTCCACCACAACGTCTTCGAGCCGCTGCGGCACGGAGACGACGCGGCGTCGACGACCCACGACATGTTCGAGCAGACCGCCCGCTATTTTCGGTCCAATCGCCTGGTGTGCCTGTTCGGCGCGTTCACGCTCGGGCTCGAGCGTGCCACCTTCTCCAGCCGTGTCGCCGCGCATTTCACCCAGTGGATCGAGGCACTCACTCCGGTGCTGCAGCGGCTCGGTCACGGAGACTCGGCGGCCGAGCTGGCCGAAGAGATCGTCGCCGGAATCCAGGGGGCGTTGGTGCTGGCGAGGGCTTTCGACGATGCCACACGATTCGACCGGGTGCTGGCCCGACTCGAAGCCTCGGCCGCACGCGTGTCGGCGGGAGTGCACGCATGACACCTGACGACACGACGCCCAAGCCGGCACCCGAGCTGAAGACCTTCGGGATACGAGAGTTGTTGCGACTCATCGTGATCGGGTCGGTGCTGACGTACTTTCAGTTCATCGCCATCGGCCGCTGGGTTCGTGCGCCGCGGCGCGGCTGGCCGGTTCACGCCTCCAAGGCCGTCGTCGACGCGTTCTTCGTGCTCGGCCCCACCTTCGTCAAGGTGGGGCAACTGATGGGTTCGTCGCCCGGACTGTTTCCCAAGGTCCTCGCCGACACCTGTCTGCGATGCCTGGACGAGGTGCCGCCGTTTCCCGGGTCACAGGCCCGCGCGGTGATCGAGGCAGACCTGGGCCGGAGCGTCGACGAGTTGTTCTCCTCGTTCGACGACGTACCGCTCTCGTCGGCGTCGGTCGCCCAGGTACACCTGTGCGTGCGCCGCGATGATGGCCGCGAAGTGGTCATGAAGGTGCAGCGGCGAGGCATCTACCACCGCATGAAGATCGACCTGCGAATCGCATATCTCATCGCGCGCGGTCTCGAGAAGTTCATTCCGTTCTTCGCCACGGCCAACGCGTCGGCCATCATCGTCGACCTGCACGCCGCGACGTTCGCAGAACTCGACAGCGCAGTGGAAGCCAAGCGCCAGCACAGCTTTCGCAGCGCAATCGGGGCATTCGGCGACAACACGCACGTCACCGCACCCGAAGTGTTTCTCGACTACTGCGGTGGACGCGTGGTCTGCATGGAACGCATGCACGGCTCGCCGCTGGACCGGTACCGGCCCGGCGAGCAATCGGAGCTGATCGTCCGCCGTGCCGCCAAGGTCTGGATGGAGGCCCTGGTCCTGCACGGCCTGTTCCACGGCGACGTGCACGCGGGAAACGTCTGGGTGCTCGACGATGGCAGAGTGGCTTTTCTGGACTTCGGCGTCATGGGCGAGGTGGACGAGCAGTGGCGCGCGCTGTTGCTCGACCTCTTCCACGCCACGGTGATCGACGGCGACTTCACCCGCCTCGCCGGTACCGTCAAACGCCTGGGAATCGTTGCCCCGCAGATGGGTTCGGACGCCGAAGTCGGCGCGATTCTGCAGTCGGTGTTCGCGCCGATGCTCTCGGCCACCCTCGCCCACTTCAGCCTGGCGGACTTCATCCGGGCGTTGGTGGGCATGGGCAAGCAGTACAAGACGTCGAGCCCCGAGGAACTGATCCTGGTGGCCAAGCAGCTCGGCTACTTCGAGAGGTATGCCATCGAACTCGCACCGAACTGGGCGTTGGGCACCGACCCGTTCGTGTTCAAGAACGTCTTTCCCGCCGAGATCGCAGCGCTGTCCGAGGCACGGGGCATCGAGCTGCCGGAGTGATACGGCAGCCCGCGCACCCGATCACAGACTGAAGTCGAGTACCACTTTCCCTGCTGCCGTTCGGTTTTCGAGCGAGGCGATCGCTGCTGCCGCGTCGGAGACGGGGAAGACGGACGGCTCGGGAGCCACGAGCGAACCGTCCGCGAGCAGTGGCTCGATCTCGGCCCACTGAGTGGCCAGGTAGCCGGGGCGCGTCATCCACCACGCACCCCACCCGACGCCGACGACATCGACGTTGTTGAGCAGCAACCGGTTGACCTTGACGGTCGGGATCTCGCCACCGGTGAAGCCCAACACCAGAATTCGGCCCGACGGCGCGAGCGAACGGATGCTGTCGGTGAATCGGTCACCGCCCACCGGATCGACGACCACGTCGACGCCACGGCCGCCGGTCAGCTCCTTGACCGCGTCCTTCCAGCCGTCGACCAGTACGACGTCGGTGGCTCCGGCGGCTCGCGCGATGTCTGCCTTTGCTTCCGAGCTCACCACTGCGATCACCCGTGCTGCCCCGAGCACCGGAGCCATTCGCAGAGCGGAGGTTCCGATCCCGCCCGCCGCGCCGTGCACCAACACCGTCTCGCCCTGCGCCAAGCGGCCGCGCTCGCGCAACGCGAAGTGCACCGTCAGATCGTTGAACAGCAAGCCTGCGCCCGCAGTGAGCGACACGGACTCGGGCAACGCGAACACTGTGTCGGGCGAGACGACGGCGACTTCTGCCATACCGTCGCTGAGCCCCGTCAACGCTGCCACGCGATCTCCGGCCGAGAAGCCGGAATCGGCCGGAGCCGACCGCACGATGCCGGCGATTTCGCTGCCCGGAACGAACGGCAACTCGGGCTTGTACTGGTACAGCCCACGGGTGAGCAACGCGTCGGGAAACGCGACGCCCGCGGCCCTGACCTCGATGACCACCGACCCATCACGCGCGGTGGGTTCGTCGATATCGGCAACGGTCACCGAATCGGGTCCGTCGAGACTGGAGATCTGTACCGCGCGCATGAAGTGTCCTCTCGGTCGGGATCGTTCCCTGCCTGCCACGGTACAAAACTGCTGTACTCACCGCCGCTACCGGCATCCACTCCTGGTGATGTGCTCCAATCGAGGGGTGAACACCACTCCCCTCACCGTCGTCTCGCCCGACGGCACCGCCCGCGGCGGCGTCATCGTCATCCAAGAAGCCTTCGGGGTCACCGACCACATCGTCGACGTCTGCAATCGGGTCGCGGCCGCAGGCTGGGTAGCCGTGGCTCCGCATCTGTTCCACCGGCAGGAGGGGGTGAGCGTGCTCGACTACTCGGACATGGATTCCGCCATGGCGGCCATCGGGAAACTCGAGGCGGACGAGGTGGACTCCGACGTGGACGCGGCGGCGAGTGCGCTGGCCGAACTGGGGTTCGAGCCCTCGTCCATCGCGATCGTCGGCTTCTGCATGGGCGGGACCGTGGCCTTCCACACCGCGGTTCGACGGCAACTCGGTGCGGCCGCCACGTTCTACGGTGGCGGAATCACGAAGGGCCGCTTCGGTTATCCCGCGATGCCCTCGGTGGGCGACGCCCTCCAGACACCGTGGCACGGCTTCTTCGGAGATCTGGATGAGGGCATTCCGTTCCAGGACGTCGAGACACTGCGGGAGATCACCGCCACGGCACCCGTCGGCACCGAGATCACCCGATACCCCCACGGCAAGCACGGCTTTCACTGCGACGACCGCCCTGCCGTGTTCGATGCCGCAGCCGCAGGCGACGCGTGGACCAGGACCCTCGAGTGGTTCGACGCGCATGTCGCACGCTGAGCACCCTCGCTCCGACGCCGAACTGGCGGCGGAGACCGAACGCATCGTCGCCTTCTGGACCGAGCTGGCGCTGCCCGGCCTGTTCGACGTCCACACGCACTTCATGCCGAAGAACGTGATGGACAAAGTATGGAGCTACTTCGACAGCGCAGGCCCGCTGACGGGCAGCGCCTGGCCCATCTCGTACCGCTTCGCCGAAGACCGACGGCTGCAGGTGATTCGAGGGTTCGGCGTGCGGCGATTCACGTCGATGATCTACCCGCACAAACCTGCCATGGCGGCCTGGCTGAACTCCTGGGGTGCCGACTTCGCGGCCCGCACCCCCGATTGCCTGCAGACTGCCACGTTCTATCCCGAGGACGGAGCCACGCAGTACGTCGAGCAGGCGGTGACGAACGGAACCCGAATCTTCAAGTCGCACATCCAGGTCGGGAACTACTCGCCCAACGACCCGCTGCTCGACGGCGTCTGGGGCACCATTTCGGATGCGCAGATTCCGGTGGTCATCCACTGCGGCTCCGGACCGGCACCCGGCTCGTATACCGGCCCCGAGCCGATCGCCGCTCTGCTGCAGCGGTTTCCGACGCTACCGCTGATCGTCGCGCACATGGGCATGCCCGAGTACATCGATTTTCTCGATCTGGCCGATCGATACGAGAACGTACGCCTGGACACCACCATGGCCTTCACGGATTTCTCCGAAGCCGCTGCGCCGTTTCCCCGGCACGAGATGCCGCGGCTGCTGGACCTACAGGATCGCATTCTGTTCGGGAGCGACTTCCCGAACATCCCGTACCCCTACCTGGACGCGCTGCAGGCGGTGAGCCGTCTCGGACTCGGCGACGAGTGGGTTCGCGCCGTGTGCTGGAGCAACGGCGCGGCCCTGTTCGGCTGAGTCCCGTTCGCGGGTCTCAGCCCACCCAGAATTCCGCGATACGCTCGGCGATGGCGGTGCCCTGCGCCCGGCCGGCTATTGCCGCCGCTGCGCGCACGGCGATGTCGGTGGGGTCGGGTCCGATCGCAGCCGCCGAAGCCGCGTCGGGAACGATCACTTCCACCTTCGAGCCGCCCTTGACCAATTTTCCCCGTTCGACCTCGAAGGGGTCGCCTTCCAGGTCGAGTGCACCGACCTTGAGCACCAGCACCTTCTCGAAACCCACCGCCAGATCGGCGTTCTCGCTCGCACGGATACCGCCGTCGACGTAGCGGTGATCGCCGATCGTCACCGGCGGCCACATGCCCGGGATAGCGCAACTCGCGGCCACGGCGTCGATGAGCTCGACGCCCGATCCCCGGTCCAGAACTCGATGGCGCCCCGTCAGGGCGTCCACGGTGACGATCCGCAGATCGCGGTCGGGCCACGAGTGCTTCGTCAGTCGACGGGCGATGATGGCTCGTCGTTCCCGTTCGCTGATCGTCGCTGTCGCCAGAGCTTCGGCACCGATGCGCCTGCGGGTGTCCAGCGCACTGCCGTCCGAGTTCTGGGCTGCTCGGGCCAACATGGTGACGAGCTCGTCGATGGTGGCCTCGGCGTGTGGCTCGTTGTCCTGCTTCGACTCGTCCGCCTGACGCTCGAAGAACTCCGACACCGGGGTGCCGCTCGAGATCTGAGCAGCCACCGAAGAACCGGCCGACGTTCCGAGCAACATCTCGGCGTCGCTGACATCGGCCCCGGCCTCGGCCAGTCCCAGAAGGACGCCTGTTTGCCACGCAATGCCCGCTACACCGCCGCCGCCCAATACGAGCGCTCGTCTGGCCATGGTCGTAACCCCGTTCTTCCGCTGGACCCGTCAGGAACTTACAGCCCCGCCGCCGACCCGCGGCCGTAACCACGTGATCAGGTCGTCGAGCACGCGTTCCTGCTCCGGCTCGTTGAAGACTTCGTGGAACAGCCCGTCGTAGGTTTTCAAGGTCAGGTCCTCGGATCCCGCCAGCTCGGCGATCAGCTCGCTGCCCGAGACGTCGGCCAACCGGTCTGCGGTTCCGTGCTGCAGCAACACCGGAATGGTCAGCGACGGCAATCTGGCGGGATACGTACGACTCTCCTGCAACAACGCTGCAGCGAGCCCGGCCGTGACGCTGCCGTGATAGCCCAGCGGATCGGCGACATAGGCGTCGACGACGGCCTTGTCGCGGGAGACGTCGTTGGGGTCGAGTTTCAGAACCGGCAGCGAGGGCAGGAACCTGCCGAGTACTGCACCCACCGCGACCAACGCTTTCGGCTGACCTACGGACGGGTTGACCGCAGGCCCGGACAGCATCAGTGCGTCCAGATCACCTTGATGGTCGAGGGCGTAGGACAGCGCGATGGCACCGCCCATGCTGTGTCCGAGGAGGAAGGTGCGGCTGCCGGGGTGCTCGTCAGCCGCGATCGAGAACAGTGTGTGCAGGTCGTCGGTGAAGTCCGACCACTTCGCCAAAGAGACTCGTTTGCCGCCGGATCGCCCGTGCCCGCGGTGGTCGGGTGCGTAGACGACGAGGCCGAGCGAGCCGAGCCGCTCGATCACGTGTCGGTACCGACCTGCGTGCTCGGCCAGGCCGTGGGCCAGCACCAGAACGCCGGTAGGGGAGTTATCGGCGGCGGCGTCCGGGGTCCAGACGTCGTAGACGATGCGAGTTCCGTGTACCCCGGCGAACGACGACTCGACATGCTGCATTCGGTCACCGTACAAGGACCGCGACGCCTTCGACGGCCCATCGCTCGAACCCCACAGATTCGTCTAGGTAACTATCCTCAGATGCGTGGCGATGTACTTGTGACAGACCACCACCGCACCCCCTCGTACCGCGTGGGCAGCCTCGAAGATCAGGAGTGAGTTCACGCATGCCCGACAAGGACGCCGCAGGGGCCTCGCCGACGTGGCGCGATCCCAAGCGTTATCTCTGGCCGCTCGGCCTGACGATTCCGCTGAGCCCGTTCCTGGCGTGGGGCTTGGTGTCACTCCTCGGACCCGGCGCATTCTGGGCACTCGGGCTGATGATCATGGGCATCGCGCTGCCGTTGGTCGACAAGTTCGCGGGCGTCGATCGCAGCAATCCACCCGACGAGGCTCTCGCAGCACTCGACAAGGACAAGTACTACCGGTGGTGCGTCTACCTCTTCCTCCCGCTGCAGTACGCCGGCCTGGTGGCCGCGTGTTACCTGTGGGCCCACGGCCCACTCGGCACACCGGAGAGGATCGGTCTGGCCGTCACTGTGGGCGTCGTCGGCGGCGTCGGCATCAATGCCGCGCACGAACTGGGGCACAAGCGCGAGAACGTCGAGCGGTGGCTCTCCAAAGTCACTCTGGCGCAGACGCTGTACGGCCACTTCTACGTCGAGCACAACCACGGCCACCATCTGCGCGTCGCCACCCCCGAGGATCCGGCGTCGGCGAAATTCGGCGAATCGTTCTGGAAGTTTCTGCCACGCACGATGTTTCACGGTCTGCATTCGGCCTGGGATCTCGAAACCCGTCGACTCGCGCGGTCGGGCTCGTCACCGTGGACGCTGCGCAACAACCTTTTCAACGCGGCCGCGATGAGCATCGTTCTGTTCGGGGCACTGATCGCAGTGTTCGGTTGGATCGTGTTGCCGTACCTACTGATTCAGGCCGCCATCGCCATCGTCCTGTACGAGGCGGCCAACTACCTCGAGCACTACGGCCTGATGCGCACCAGGCGTCCGGACGGTCGCTACGCCAAGCCCTCGCACCGGGACAGCTGGAACAGCGATCACCTGTGGAGCAATCTATTTCTGTACCACCTGCAGCGCCACAGCGATCATCACGCGAATCCGGTGCGCCGCTACCAAGCACTACGCACCGTCGACGAGTCCCCGCAACTCCCGGCCGGATACGCGGTGATGATCTTCTGCGCGATGGTTCCGCCCTTGTGGCGCAAGGTGATGGATCAGCGCCTGATGGACTTCTACGACGGCGACCCGAGCCTCGTCAACGTCGACCGCACCTATCGCACCGCGGTCCGCCGCCTCGAGAAGCTGACCGGGGCGCGAGCGCAGTCGTAGCGTCGACGCCTCAGACCGCAGCGGGCTCGTCGGTTTGCGCTCTCAGGTAGCGCCCGAAATGCGGCACCGTGAACGCGATCGTGCCGCGCTCGGCCGAGTAGATCAGGCCCTTCTTGATCAAGCCGTCCCGGGCAGGCGACAGTGATGCCGGCTTGCGTTTGAGCTCGGTGGCCACGGCCGAGGTCGGTACCGAACCGTCGTCCACCGACAGTTCGGCCATCGCGCGCATGTATTCGCGTTCGGCGGGCGTCGCGCGTTCGTAGCGCGAACCGAAGAATCCGACGGCCAGTTCCTCCTCAGCCGTCGGAGCGGCAACACGCACGTCCTCGGCGGAAATCGGGCTGTCGGCGGCGAGATCCCAGGTCGCTTTGCCGTAGGCCTGCACGAAGTAGGGGTAGCCATCGGCGGCTGCGTACAGCGCGTCGAGTGCCTCGGGGGTGAATTCGACGTCCTCGCGGTCGGCCGGCGCGATCAACGCGAGATCTGCTGCGGCTCGTTCGAGCCTGCCGATTCGGTGGTAGCTGAACAGGCGCTCGGAGTAACTCTTGGATGCCGACAACACGGCCGGTAGGTGCGGTAGTCCGGCCCCGACGATGATCAGCGGCGCGGTGTCCTGACTGAGTTCGTGGCAGGCCGCGCACAGTGCGGAGATGTCTGCGGGACCGAGGTCCTGCATCTCGTCGATGAAGATGGCGATGCCCACACCCACGTCCCCGGCCAGCGCGGAGGCGTCGAGCAGCAGTTCGACGAGGTCGATCTCGATGTCGCCGGAGTCGGCGCGGCCGGTCTTCGCCGGGACGTCGATGCCCGGTTGCCACCGTTCGCGCATCCCCTTGTCCGCGGTGGCGCGCAGCGCGAAGGCCTTGAGGACGCCGAGAAACTCGTCGACGCGTTCGGGGTCTCGATGCGAGGCCGCAATGCCGCGTACCGCCATGTGCAGCGCCGACGACAGGGGCCGGCGCAGTTCCTGGTCGGGGCGAGCTTCGATCTTCCCGGTGCCCCAACCGCGCGCGATGGCCGCGGATCGGAGGTGGTTGAGCAGCACCGTCTTGCCGACGCCGCGCAGCCCGGTGAGAACGACGCTGCGTTCCGGCCGGCCGCGGGTGATGCGTTCGAGGACGACGTCGAAGGCGTCGAGCTGCTTCTTTCGACCGGCGAGCTCGGGTGGGCGCTGGCCTGCGCCGGGAGCGTAAGGGTTACGCACGGGGTCCATGGGGCCAAAGTTACAACGAATCGTGCGATATATGCGGACATCTAGCTCGTGTCCTAGAGATCCGTATTCGTTCGATACTTGCGGGACGCCCGAGACCGGGGCTACTGTCGGCTCCGTGAAGCGCATTCTCGTAGTACGCCGCCGTAGCGGGGTCTGATTCGGACCGACCCCTCGCTGCGGGTCGTCGTGCTCTCTCGGTCCTCCCTTCACATTCGCCAGGACCACCCTCATGAATTCACTCGCTTCGACTTTCGCCACAGATCCGTTCCATGCTCGCTTCGGCTGCGCCCTGCCGCGCACGATGCGCGACGAGATCACCGGGCAACACATGTCGTGGACGGCCTTCCTCGACCGCTTCTCGCCCACCACCGGGCCTCTCCGACTGGGCTCCTGGTCCGGCACTGGGGCCACCGGGGGCAAGATGTCGTTCGACGCCACCTTCGGTATCGGTGACACCATCTTCGCTTGTGCCACAACAACATACGGACCGATCGAGGCGTTGACGTCGATGCTCCACGACGCCGGATTCCGCATCGAGATCCTCTCGTTCCACCAACAGCGCATCGGCGACGAGACCGCCACCTTCGTCCTGGCCGAGCACGACGGTCGCCGCGAATGGTCGATGTCCATCGAGCCCGACGCAACCCTGTCGTCGATCCGGGCCATCGTCGCCGGGGCCAATCTGCTGCATCGGTAGCCCCAACCCAGTGCCGAGTTCGCAGTTGTGTAGGCCAAAACGCCCTCATTGCCTGCACAACTGCGAGCTCGACACACCCCTCGCGTTGGTAGGGCTTTCTTCGCCTCTCTAGCGTCCAAGTAATACAGGCGCAGATCTCGCTAGGGCATCTCCACTGTCTGCGCGCGGTGGATCTCGGCGAGTGCGCGGCGCACATACGTCTCGGCGCGGCTTCGACGAACCGCGAGCAGATCCGCCACCACCAACAGGGCATGTGCGGGCCGCGGCCGCGAACGTGACTGTTCGTAGACGTCCGTCACACCCAGCGCGCCGGTGAGCACTTCGACGAATCCGGCGATGTCCACGCTCGGAAGCCACTCGGCTCCGCGGACGGTCCGGCCGAGTACTTCCTGGACGTTCTCCCCGGTCAAGCCATCGCTGTATACCTCTTCGAGCAAACTCCGTACCATCTCCGCATGCACGTTCCCGGCCTTGGCCGCGTCCGAGCGGTCCAACAGTTCGACGGCTTCGTCGAACGCGATCGGATCCTGCGCCACGACAGCAGCAAGGGCATCGACTGTGGCGTCCGCGATTCGACGCACATCGACGGGCCACTCGGTGGGCCAGGCCACGGGCACGCTGCTCGGGGGAACAGCCGCTGGGGAGGGGTCGGTCATCACAGGAGTCTCTCACTGTCCACCGACACGGTTCCTTTTACCTGTAACCGGTGTTTATACTAAGTCGCGCACTGTGGCAGCGGCCACATCGCGGACGTGGAGGAGGTCGACTCGATGAACGAGCGCAACGCCGTCGCATCGGACCCGGGCGAAGTGATGCTTCAGGCCAGGAACGTCAAGTTCGACTGGAGCGATCTGCCGATGCACTGGGTGCCCGGCGATCCGTACACCACGCACGTCCTCAACGTGCTGCATCTACTACTCCCGGCCGGCGAACACTGGTTCGTCGACACGTTCAAAGAGGCCCTGCCCTACATCGACGACGAGAAGCTGCGCGACGACGTCATCGGCTTCATCGGGCAGGAAGCCGTACACGCCGAGGCCCATACCGGCGTCCTCGTGCATCTGCAGAACAACGGACTCGACCCCACTCCGTTCACCGATCAGATGGAATGGGCCTTCGGCAAGGTCCTCGGATCGGATTCGGTGACGAGTCTGCGATCGAAGAACAATCTCGTCGAGCGGCTGGCCCTCATCGCGGCCATCGAGCACGTGACGGCGTTCCTCGGTGATTGGGTACTCAATGCCGACGGTCTGGACCGAGCCGGCATCCATCCGACGATGCTCGATCTGCTGCGGTGGCACGGTGCCGAGGAAGTGGAACACCGCTCGGTTGCGTACGACACCCTTCGTTACTTCGACAAGCGCGAGGTACGTCGCCTGCGCACGTTCGTCGTGGTCGTTCCGTTGATGGGGTACATCTGGATGCGCGGCATCATCTTCCTGATGAAGAACGACCCCGAGCTGCAGAGCGCCCCGAAGTCGGTCCGCAAGCCCCGATCGGCCCTGTGGCGCAAGTCTGTTCGCCGCGGCACGCTACCGGCGCTGACGCACGTCGGCCGCAGTATGTCTCGCTACCTGAAGAAGTCGTATCACCCGAGTCAGGAAGGCTCGACGGCTCAGGCCGTGCGCTACCTGGCGTCGTCCCCGGCCGCGCAGGCTGCGGCGCGGTGAAGCTCTCGACGGGTCGCGTTCCGCGGCTGTTGCCCAAGGACGCGCCACCGGATCTCCGCGGACGCCCCCGCGCCGATCGCTCGATGCAGATGCTCGGAACGTTCCTCAACGGCTACATGCATGCGACTGCCGGCAAGGAGTACGACGACGCGGTAGCCGGCCACAATCCCGATTCCGCGCTGCGGCTGGTGGTCGTCGACCGCGAGATCATCGCCGAGGACGAGAACGTCGCCGCTCTGACCCTCGCCTCGCCGACGGGGGAGCAGCTGCCGACCTGGCATCCCGGCTGCCACCTCGATCTACATCTGCCGTCGGGTCGCCGTCGGCAGTACTCGCTGTGCGGCGATCCGTCCGACCGCAGTTGCTACCGGATCGCCGTGCGCCGAATCCCAACCGGCGCAGGTGGATCCATCGAGATGCATGCACTCGAGCCCGGCACCGAGGTCACCGTACGCGGCCCACGGAACGGCTTTCCCTTCGTCGCCGAGGGCAGCGCGCTGTTCGTCGCCGGCGGCATCGGCATCACCCCCATCATCGCGATGGTCCGTGCCGCACGGATTCTCGGGATGGATTGGCAGTTCGTGTACTGCGGTCGCTCCCGGGACACGATGCCCTTTCTCGACGAGATCGAGAGCTGGGAATCGGATCGCGTGTTCGTCCGGACCGACGACGTGCACGGGTACCCCACCGAGGGTGAATTGCTCGAGCGCGCACCCGCAGGCGGTGCCGTCTACTGCTGCGGTCCTACCCCCATGCTCGATGCCGTTCGCCGCGACTTCGGCCAGTGCCCCGCCACCGCACTGCATTTCGAACGCTTCGGCCCGCCGCCGATCCTCGACGGCACACCGTTCGAGGTGCAGCTGATCAGCACGGGCGCTGTGCTCGACGTCGCCGCCGACACCTCCGTGCTCACGGCCGTCAAGCAGCAGAAGCCCAATATCGCGTACTCGTGCCAACAGGGCTTCTGCGGTACCTGCAAGGTGCGGGTGCTCGCCGGCGAGCCCGAACACCTGGAGTCGCGATTGACCCCGGAGGAGCAGCGCGATCACATGCTCATCTGCGTCTCGCGCGCTCGAAGTGCCCGTCTCGTACTCGATCTATAGAACGGAAAGACAGTGAGCAGCAACGCAGTTCGTACGACGGTCGTCAACGAGGGCATTCGGTTGGCGGTGTTCGAGAGCGGAAACCCCGACGGCGAACCCATCGTCCTCGTTCACGGGTGGCCCGATACTCACGAACTGTGGAGCCACATCGTGCCGCAACTCGAAGACCGTTTTCGGGTGATCAGCTACGACTCGCGTGGAGCCGGCGAGAGCACGGTCCCCGTCGAGCAGTCGGCGTACAAGTTGGCCCGGTTGGCGGCGGACTTCTATGCCGTGGCAGATGCGGTCAGTCCCGACGCTCCCGTTCACGTGCTCGCTCACGACTGGGGTGCCGTGGAGGTCTGGGAAGCCGCAGCCCAGCCCCAGGCGAAGGATCGAATCCATTCGTACACATCGATTTCGGGACCTAACCTCGATCACCTCGGTAAGTGGTCGCAGTCGCGGCTACGTCGTCCCACTCTTGCCGGCATCAAGCAGGTTCTCGCGCAGACCCGAGCGTCCTGGTACACCGTCACCTTCCACATCCCCGGCCTGTCGACGTTGCGCATCAAGCGACAGTTCGCCAAGGGCTGGCCGGCATTCCTCCAGGAGTTCTCGGGCGTCGATCCGAAGCTCGTCACCCAGAACCCCACACTGTGGTCGGACGCAACCAACGGCACCAAGTTGTACCGCGCCAACATCATTCCGCTGCTGACCAATCCGCGGGATCGATACATCGACATCCCGGTGCATCTCATCGTCAACACCGAGGACGTCGCGGTGCGGCCGTACCACTACGACGACACCGGCAAGTGGGTGAAGAACCTCACGCGCAACGACATTCCGGCGGGTCACTGGTCGCCGATCTCCCACGCCGACGACATTGCCCGATTGACAACGGAATTCATCGAATCGCTGGACTGAATATTCAGGTCACCCGGTCAGATGCCCGCGCAGCGTGGACGACGTGTATTCGGATCGAAACAGGCTGCGCTGCTGTAGGATCGGGATCACGTGTTCGACGAAATCGGCGAGTGAGTCGGGGTAGCGCGGGCACATCAGGTTGAAGCCATCGGCACCGCGGCCCGTCCACGATTCCATCTCGTCGGCAATGGAATCCGGCGTGCCGATCATCGTTGCATGCCCACCGCCGGCCGCAAGGGTGCCCAGCAACTGACGCACGGTGGGGCGATCCTTCTCGATGATGCGCAGGATCGTCTCGTAGCGGCCCTGCGGTCCGGTGAACTCTGCTGCCGGCGGTAGCGGGGGCACCGGTTCATCGAGTTCCCAGGCAGCACAATCCTGCCCGGTGAACGTCGAGAGCATCGCCAGGGATTGTTCCGTCGGCAGTAAGACGTCCAGTTCGGTCTTCTTCCGGTGAGCCTCCTCCATCGTCGATCCGACGTACGTCACCAAACCCGGCATGATGCCCACTGCCGCACTGTCACGACCGGCTCGATCGATTCTCGCCTTCACGTCGTCGTAATAGCTCTGCGCGGCAACGAGATCGTAGGCGACGGCGTAGATCGCCTCGGCGTACTTCGCCGCCAGGTCGCGGCCCGGGCCCGACGCCCCGGCCTGAAACAGAACCGGCCTGCCCTGCGGCGACCGCGGCACCGTCAGCGGGCCGTCGACTCGGAAGTGTTTGCCGTCGTGGTCGATCGAGTGCACCTTGGCCGGGTCGGCGTACATCCCGGTGCGATCGAGCGTCAGGGCATCGGGCTCCCACGAATCCCAGAGTGCCAGTGCAGTATCGACGAACTCTGCTGCGCGTGCGTAGCGCTCCTCCCGAGCCGGGATGGCGTCCATTCCGTGATTGCGTGCTTCGGCGTCGAACATGGAGGTGACGACGTTCCAGCCGGCTCGGCCGCCGCTGATGTGGTCCAACGACGCCAGCATGCGCGCGGCATGGAACGGGGTGTAGAACGTCGACGACACAGTCGTGACCAGACCGATGTGGGTGGTCGCTCTGGCCATGGCCGACAGCGCCGTGATCGGTTCGAGAAACCAGGTTCCTGCGCCGGCCGGATCGCGAACGGAATGCCCGTCGGCAAAGAACACCGCGTCGAACTTTCCCCGTTCGGCCAGCTGCGCAAGTTCCTCGTAGTACGCGATGTTGCCCAGGTCCTCCACTCGCGAATCGGGATGCCGCCACGCTGCACTGTGATGTCCGCAGCCGTACAGAAACGCGTTGAGGTGCATATCAGTTCTTGACCAAACCGCCGTCGACAACGAGGTTCTGACCGGTTACCGACCGCGCCCACGGGGAGGCGAAGAACAGCAGAGCGTCGGCGAACTCCTCGGGCGTGGTGACGCGTTGCAGCGGGGTCGAGGCCGCGATGAAGTCGAACACCTCGGCCGGGGTCGCGGCACTGGCATCGGTGGTGCGAAGCAGTCCGCCCGACACCATGTTGACGGTGATGTTGTCCGCGCCCAGGTCCACCGACAACGTGCGCGTCAGTGAGAGCAGGGCGGCCTTGGAGGCGGTGTAGTCGTGGTACGGCACCACCGGATTCTGGAACAAGTTGGTGCCCACGTTGATGATTCGGCCGAAGCCCGCCTCACGCATTCCCGGCAGGGCCGCCTGCGTGGTGAGCAGTGCCGCGCGAACGCTGCCTCGCAGCTGAGCGTCGAACCGATCCCAGGTGATGGTGTCGGCCTTGGGGCGAGCATCCCCGTCGAACGAGAAGTCGGCCAGCGCGTTGTTGACGACCGTGGTGATCGGAGTGCCGAAATGCGCACGGGCCGAGTCGAACACCGAGGCCACTGCGCTCTCGTCGGTCACGTCGCCCTGAACAGCAAATGCCCGGTCGCCGAGCCTGTCCGCCAACGCCTCCGCTGCCTCTTTGCTGGTGCGGTAGTCGATCACCACACGCGCGCCCTCACCGGCGAAAGCAGCGGCAATCGCTGCTCCCAGTCCGCGGCCGCCGCCGGTGATCAACACTGTCTGCTCGTCGATCTTCACGTGCATCGCCTCTCGTTCGAGGTCGGGACCGTCGCGAGGGACAGGAAATACCGAGACATCACGACATTCCCTTCGCTGGTCCTAACCAGATCAGGTTCGACGGGTGTGATCTCAGCCCTGACGGGCACCCCGTGTCGCGCTCGACTGTACCTGTAGGTCTCTCTACCGCTTTCTTACGCTCAACGTAGACAGCCGAATGCAACCGTATGCTGCGATCAGCCGATGACAGCCCAGCCGTGGGGAGGAACGCTTACCCGTCCGTCGTTCAGGTGCGCCTCACCGGCCAATACTTCGCTGCCCTGGGCCGGGTAATCGATGGCCTCGTCGCCGAGATTGAGCGCCACCGTCATGGAATTGTCGTCCGCGTACACGCGGTAGAGCAGCGCGGTGTTGGTGAGCTCGAGTGTCTCGGTGCGTGCGGAGTACAACCACGGATTGCGACGCCGTACTGCGATCAACTCCTGATGCACTCGGTAGACGGGCCAGCCGTACGGTGCCAGATCCTTGGAGGTGTCGGGGTATTCGGGACGCACCTCGTCGTCACCGCCGACGCGATCTTCCTTGATACCGCGGAATGCCTGCTCGTCGCCGTAGTAGATCATCGGCATCCCGCCCACGGTGAACAGAACCACCAACGCGTGCAGCAGATGTCGCTCGTCTTCGATGACGCTGGCGATGCGATTGACGTCGTGATTTCCGACGAACGTGGCGGGCACGAAGGCGTCGAGCCAGCCGTTGTGACGCTCGAGGGCATGCGAGAGCTCGAAGAAATTCTTCTCGCTCAGCCCACTCCAGATCGCCTTCCACAGTTCGTACTGCGTAACCGAGTCCAACGTGGAGGCCGAGACGATCCGGTCGTAGTCACCGTGGATGACTTCGCCCAGAAAGTATGCGTCCGAATGCTTCTCGCGAACCTTCGGCAGCACCGCGGCCCAGAAACGCGGGGGTACCGCGTAGGCCGCGTCGAGTCGCCAGGCGTCGACGCCGCGGTCCAGCCAATGCGACAGTACGTCCACGACGTACTGCTGCACGTGCGGGCTCTCGTGGTTGAGTGCGACCAATTCGTCGTGGCCCTCGAAGTTGCGGTGCGTCGGCTCGTCCCCGGACCAGTCGAGGTGAAACCACCCCGCGGCCTCGGAGTCCGGGCCCTCGGCCAGAGCCTCACGGAACTTCGGAAAGCTCTGCGCCACATGGTTGAAGACGCCGTCGAACATCACCTTCAGACCGCGGGAATGCGCCGCAGCGATCAGCGAATCGATATCCTCGTCGGTGCCGAGCCGACCGTCGACGTGGTAGTAGTCGACAGTGTCGTAGCCGTGCTTCTCCGACTCGAAGATCGGACCGAGGGCGATGCCCGACGCGCCGAGTTCGAGGGCGTAGTCGAGCCACTTCTCGATTCTGTTCAGCCGGTGCAGATCCGATTGGGATTCACCGTCCCATCCGTGCACCGGCGCACCGGTGAAGCCGAGCGGGTACAGGTGCCACCAGATGGCGTGCTTCGTCCACTCCATCAGGACGCCTCGATCGAGTCGCGACCGAGCTCGCCCGCGCCGGTATGACCGGACAGGCTGGTCACCAAGTCGAATTCGGCCAGTAGGCAACGTAGTACGTGTGCAACACCCTCCTGCCCGCCGAGGGCGAGACCGTACAGGAACGGGCGGCCGAGAAGAACCGCATCGGCACCGAGCGCAAGCGCCTTGGCCATGTCCGCGCCGGTCCGTACACCCGAATCGAACAGGACCGTCAGTTCGTCACCGACCGCATCCACGATGGACGGCAATGCGTCGAGAGACGGCCTGGCACCGTCGATCTGACGACCGCCGTGGTTGGAGACGACGATGCCGTCGACTCCGTGGGCGGCCGCTTCTCGGGCGTCGCCGACGGTGCAGATGCCCTTGAGCACGATCGGGCCGTCCCAATGCTCGCGCAGGAACGCCAGGTTCTTCCACGACAGCCCCGGGTTGGGGAACATCTGCGCCCAATGCATCGCGGCTGCAACGGGATTCTCCTCGACGGGCTGAGCGAGTCCGGCTTGGAACGCCGGATCGCTCAGATAGTTCTCGATGCCGAGGTTCGCCAAGAACGGGAGGTACCCGCGGTCGAGATCGGCGGGCCGCCAGCCCAGCAACGTCGTGTCGAGCGTCAGCACCAACGTGGTGAATCCGGTGTCCTTCGCACGCTGCAGGAAGCTCAGCAGTACCGATTCGTCCGTCGGCCAGTACAACTGATACCAGCGCGGCGCATCTCCGCCCGCCTCGGCGATCTGCTCGAACGAATGCGAGGCCTGCGTCGAATGTATGTACGGCACACCGAGTTCCGCAGCCGCGCGAACCGTCGCGAGTTCACCGTCGGGATGGGCGAGAGTCTGAATGCCCACCGGCGCGATCAGCAGCGGTGCAGGCATGTCGGTGCCGAGCACGGTGCACGCATGATCACGCGAGGCCGAGCTGCGCAGCATCCGCGGCGTGATGGCCCACCTGTCGAAGGCGGCCCGGTTCGCCCGCGCCGTCGAGCCACTGCCCGCGCTGGCGACGATGTAGCCGAGCGCCTCAGGCGAGAGCTTCTCGGCAGCCTGGTCCTCCAGCCTCGCCAGGTTGGTGGTGATCGACGGTGTCTGCTGGGCGAACATTCCGGCGGCGTAGATGCCGAGCTGGTGATCGCTGAAGTTGCTGGGCCTGGCCTCGGTCATCGTTCGACCCTACCGGGGCACCGCCGAGGATCGGGCGAGAAATGCGTCCAGCAGCGCCGAGCACCGCTCACGAGCTGCAGCTTCGGAGTCGGCAATGTCCTGCCTGATCTGGTGCACGTCCACCGCGTGTTCGACGCCGTCGCGGTCCCACGCGGCCGCCCATGCATCGTAGGTGTCGAGGTCGATCTCGGGGTGGAACTGCAACCCGAGGTGCGGGCCGCAGACGAAGGCCTGCTGCGCAGCCGCGTTGCGGGCGATGACCGTGGCCTCCGGCGGCGCGACGAACGTGTCGCCGTGGAATTCCATCCACGGGCCCGAGGCGACGAGCTCGGGATCGGAGATCTCGACGTCGACGAATCCGTACTCGGGGTACTCGGACTTGCGGACGGATCCGCCGAGCACGCGAGCAAGCAACTGGCCGCCGAAGCACACACCCAGAACCGGGACCTGCGCATCGATCGCCTGCTGCACGTACGCGATCTCCGGCGCGAGCCACGTCAGGGTGTCGTCGTACGCAGCGTCGGGTGAGCCCATGACCACGACCACCTGCGCGTCGGACAGCGTCGGTGGTGCGACATCGGGACTGTGGTCGAAGGAATGCACGTCCAACAGGAAACCCCTGGTGCGCAATTCGGCGGCGAGGGTGCCGATATCGCGACGCGCCAGGGACGGGTCCCGGTCGTGGACGAGAACTACGGCGCGCGGGTCGTTCGGGTATGTCACAGGGCTCCTTTACGGTGTTCGTGCACACCGTACGACAGACTGGATCCGATGCCACCTCGTAAACGCACTGCCCGATCCACCACTGCCCGCACCGTCAAGGCCGGGCAGAGCAGCGCTGCGCGAAAGTTCGCGGCTGCGAAGAACGGTGAGCCTGCGGCGAAGAAAGCTGCCCCGAAGAAGGCCGCACCTCGCAAGAGAGCAGCCCCGCGCAAGACCTCGCCCCGTAAGTCCGCCGCCCCCGATCTTCGGGTGCCCGATCCCGGCGAGCGCGTCTGGGTGTTGGACGTGCCGTTCGAGGATCGGTCCGCGGCGGGCGCAGCGGGGGCGCGCTGGTACCCCGGACCGCGCGTGTTCGCGTATTACGGAACCGAACTGCCCGAGTACCTGCAGCCGTACGAATCGATGCCGTACAGCCTGCAGCGGTGGCTCGAGGACGACGCGAACGACAGTTGGCGCGACGAAGAGGTGCGCGAACGGGCGATGCAGCCTCGCGACACCCAACTCGAATCGGTCCGACGCCATCTGGCCGCGCTCGACGCCGGCTTCCCGTACTTCGCGCAGATGGATTCGACGGGTCTGGGTAAGACGTTGGCCGTGTGCGAGGCCGTGCGGCAGATGTCGGCCGCCGAGATCGGCACGGTTCTGGTGGTGGCACCCAAGGGTGCGCTGCCGGGGTGGCGTCGCACCATTGCAGACAGCGAGGCCGACATCGAGCCGTCCGACCGCAAGCGTTGGTTGCTGATCACCTATCAGTCCACCAAGAAGCTGCTGTCGGTTCCCCCCGAGACCGATCTGGGCAAACGTAAACGGACGCAGAACAAGCGGACCATCTCGCTGGGAGAGCTGCGGTTCGACATCGACGTGGTGATCGCCGACGAGTCGCATGCGTTGATGAACATCGAGTCGCAGCAGTCGCAGATCCTCTGGCGGTATCAGGAGGCGGCTCGATCCGTCGTGTGGATGTCTGCCACTCCCGGCTATCAGCCGCTGCATTTCGCGTACATGGCCCGTGCCGTGGAACGCAGCCGCGGCGTCGAGATCCTCGGTGACGACGAGTATCTCGGCTATGCCGTGACGATGAAGTGGGCGGAGTTCCTCATCGAGTCCGGCTTCGCCGTCAAGGCAGGCAAGGCGACGACGGGGTTGACCACGTGGCGGTGGGAGCCCGAGGACGCGACGAAGCGAGCCCGCGACATCGCGTCTGTGCACGGCTGGTTGTCGGGAGGCGCTGTGCCGTGGTCTATTTCGCGGCCGTCCCCACCGACGCCGCGGGAGCCCCTCGGTCAGGAACTCACGGCCGCGCAGAAGCGGCTGTACAACTCGGCGTGGGTGGACTACCGCAAGGAAGTCGGCCTGCCGATCTGGAAGGCCGTCGGCGGAAAGCGAGTGCTGCAGAAGAATCCGAGTACCCGTGCGGCGACGCTGCGATTTCGCCAGAAGTGCTCGTACCTGCGCATTCCCGCGTCTGCGGATCAAGTCCGGACGTGGGTCAAGGCAGGCAATCAGGTGTTCGTCTCGATGTTCTACCGCGAGTCGGTCGCTGCTCTGGCCCAGACACTTCGAGACGAGGGGCTCGAGGTCGCCGTGGTCGACGGGAGCATGAGCAGTCCCGAGCAGGAGGCGTCGATTCGCCGATTTCAGACCGGCGACGCGTCGGTCATCGTCTCGACCACCACGAGCGCGATCAACCTGCACACCAACGAGTTACTGCTCCCGGAGGGGACGGTCTCCACACTCGCACCGCGCGTGACGCTGATTCACGATCCTCGGTGGACACCCATCGACATCAGGCAGATCGAGGGCCGCGCCAACCGCATCGACAAGGACCACAACCACACCACGTCGACCTGCTACTACGGCTACGCCGAGGGCACCGTCGAGGAGGAGATGGTGCTCACCGGGATCGAGCGCATCGCGGATCTGGGATCGATCGTGGGGCAGGCGGATCTGATCGATCCGGAGGCTTTCCTCGCGGCGAAAGTGGATGCCGGAAAATAGCGACAATTGTGAGCAATCGTCCACGCGCCCGAGTAGGTTCGGTCCCATCGACAATTCGTCGATAGTGGGCTCACTTTGGCACCAGGAGTAGTCATGATCGTTCTCGGAATCATCCTCGCCCTCATCGGCTATTTCGCCGGCATTTCAATTTTGACGACTATCGGCATCATTCTGGTGGTCGTCGGCGCGGTTCTGACGTTGCTCGGTTCGATGGGGCGCGCAGTCGGTGGCCGCAAGACGTGGTTTTGACATCCACGTTAGAACATACGTTCGATTTCTGTTAGTCTGAGCGGGCCCCCGGAGTTGGCGATGCGGCCAGCGGAGCCACTTCGGGCGGTCCAAATCGGGCGGTAGACAGTGTCGAAGGCGGTTGCGCGCGATGGCATCCGACGAGCGCGACACCGACCCGGTTGCCGGCTCGCTCTACCGCGTCGGCGATCGGTGGGCAGAACGAGCACCTACTCACTGCACCAACGGCCATCCGCTTGTCGCCGGTTCGGTACTGGTGGGTTCGCGTGCTTGCTCGTGTGAGCGGGGGCATCACCGTACCCATCAGTGCCAGAGGTGCAATCTCGTGCGGTTCACCCCAGAACTCGGTGCCACGTGCAGCGACGCCAGCTTCGATTCTCGCGCGGCGCGGTCACGTCCGGCGATCGTGGACAATCGGGGGCATGAGCAACAGTGAAGCCGTCGTCGACCTGGTGCAGCTGAGGCACGATTTCACCCGCTTCATGATGAGTTACAAGTTCGGAATCGACGAACTGATCACCAAGATCAACATCCTGAAGCAGGAATTCACTCACATCCACCGCTACAGCCCCATCGAGCATGTCTCGTCGCGACTCAAGACGCCCGAGAGCATCGTCGACAAGGCTCAGCGCAAGAAGTGCGCACTGACGCTCGACGCCATTCGCGAGAACATCTTCGACGTCGCAGGTGTCCGCATCACGTGCAGCTTCATCTCCGACACCTACCGCATCGCGGACATGCTCAGTAGTCAGACCGACGTTCGAGTCGTCGAGGTCAAGGATTACATCGCGAACCCGAAAGCCAACGGCTACAAGAGTTTGCACCTCATCGTCGAAATTCCGGTGTTCATGTCCGATCGCGTCCAACCGGTCCTGGTCGAACTCCAGATCCGCACGATTGCCATGGATTTCTGGGCGAGCCTCGAGCACAAGATCTTCTACAAGTACCGCGGCCAGATTCCGCCCACCCTGTTGGCGGAACTGACCGAGGCCGCCGAGACGGCCAACACGCTGGACGAGAAGATGGAAAGCCTGCACGACGAGGTGGAGGAACTGAACGGCGACTCCGACAACTCCATCACTCTCGGCGCGATGCCTCCGATGGCATTGCCCCCCGAGCTGCTGCACATGTTGCTCACCGCGCAGGCCGAAGCAATCGACCCGGACTGACGATGCCTTCGAAGAACGTCAACCCCGCTGCTCGACGGCTGAGCAGCGGGGTTGTCGGTTCGTGCCTGCGTTATCCGATATGTACCGGGGTGTCGCCGACGGGCAGGTCGTCTTTCTTCGCGCGGACGAGCAGCAACACGACCGGGCTCACCAGCGCGACGAGGATCGCGGCGGTACCGAATGCCCAGGCGTAGCCGGAGACCTCGGCCGAGAACGCGTGGTCGATGGTCGCGAGCACGAAGTTGCGGATCGGCTCCGGCAGCGCGGCCAACATCTCGTCGCTGGGCACTTCCTGGCCGGCGAGAGCTTCCGCGGGAACTCCGGCGGGCGGAGTCGGTGCCGGATTCTCGGCCAGGTACGAGGTCTTCGACGAGGTGTAGACGGTGGTGAACACCGCAGCACCGAGTGCACCACCGACCTGCAGGGTGGCGTTGATCAGCGCCGATGCGGCACCTGCGTCGTGATCGGGAACGCCGATCAGTGCGACGTTCTGCATCGGAACCATCAGCAGACCGAGGCCGAGGCCGAGCAGCACGACGCCCGGCAGGACGTGCGTGAAGTACGAGGTGTCGACGCCGATCTGGGTCAGCAGCAGCAGGCCGACTGCGGACACGACCGGACCGACGGCCATCAGCGGCTTGGGTCCGATCTTCGGCACGAGCGCAGAAGCGAGCGCGGCCGTGATCAAAATGCCGCCGGTCATCGGCAGCGACGCGACGCCGGCGATGACCGGGCTCATCTCCAGCACGATCTGGAAGTAGAACGTGAGGTACAACGTGCCACCGAGCAGGGCAGCGCCGATGACGGCCGAGCCGATGTACGCGGCACCGCGGTCACGGTCGAGCAACACACTCAAGGGCAGCAGCGGGTTGGCGGACTTGGACTCGACGACGACGAACGCGGCCAGCAGAGCGAGGCCGAGCGCGATGAACGAGATGGTGGGTACCGTCGCCCAGCCGTCTTCGGCCTCGGTGAAGCCGTAGACCAGCGAGGCCAGACCGAGAGCGACGAGGATCGCGCCGGGCAGGTCGTAGCGGGTGTCTCCGTGAGCCTTGCTCTCCTTCACCAGCGGCACCGCTGCAGCGATGGCGAACACTGCGACCGGGATGTTGACCAGCAGGCACCAGCGCCAGTTCGCGTATTCGGTGAGCACTCCGCCGAGGAGTAGGCCGACCGCTGCGCCGCCACCGGCAATGGCGCCGAAGACGCCGAACGCTTTGGCGCGTTCCTTCGTGTCGGTGAACGTCACCGTCAGGATGGCCAGTGCTGCCGGGGCGAGCAGTGCAGCGAACACACCCTGGCCGGCGCGCGCGATGAACAGCTGCCAGCCTTCTTGGGCGAGTCCGCCGATAGCGGAGGCAACGGCGAAGCCTGCCATGCCGACGATGAACGAGCGCTTGCGTCCCCAGTAGTCGGCGATGCGTCCGCCGAGCAGCAGCAGTGCGCCGAACGACAACGCGTAGGCGGTGATGACCCAGGCGCGGCTGCTGTCGCTGATGCCCAGGTCCAGCTGAGCCTGCGGCAGCGCAATGTTGACGATCGTGCCGTCGAGCACGATCGTGAGCTGCGTGATGGCGACGATGCACAGCACCAGCCATCGGCGCTCGTAGTTCGGATTCAGATCCGGCGCTTCGCGCTCGGAGAGCTGCGACATGTTTCTACCCCACTCGTACTCGTTGATTCTGGGCACGAAAAATGTCCCGAGCAAAAAGGTAGGCGACCCAGAACCAATAGTCAAACGAACTAGTTGGTTGGGGGTATGGTGACCGCCATGAAACCTGACGCCAGTGCGACCCGCGCCCGCATCGTCGTCGCCGCCCGGGACGAGTTCTCGGTACACGGGCTGGCTGGGGCCCGCGTCGATCGGATCGCGGCCGCAGCCAAGGCCAGCAAGGAACGTCTGTACGCGTACTTCGGGGACAAGGAAGCCCTGTTCCGGGCCGTCGTCGAGGACGGGTTCGCGCGGTTCATCGACGAAGTACCCTTCGCCGTCGACGACCTCGGCGGATACGCAGCGCGCGAATACCTGCACCTCGCTGCGCATCCCGAGGAGCACCGCCTCCTGCTGTGGACTCAGCTTCAGGGCGGTATGGCGACCTCGGGCACCGACGACATCCACTCGGTCATCGCCGAGCGACACAGGGCCATGGCCGACGCCCAGCGAGACGGACTGATCTCCGACGCCTTCACCGTCGAGGATCTGATCACCATGATGTTCGGCATCACTTCGGCGTGGATGACCGCGCCGAGCCCGCACTGCGAGCCTGCCGACGACGCCGAAATTCAGCGTCGGGCGTCGAAAATCGAAGCCGCCGTGCGTCGACTCTGCGCTCCGTAGCGCTGTCTATCGATATCTAGCTTTGACGCAAGAGTGCGGAATAGTGGGGTAGCGGCCCCCATTTCCGCAAACGCGCGCGCGTTTGCCAGACGCGAGCGAATTCGACACCGATCACGTCGCTATTCTGCGCGCATCTGGCAAGTGCGCTCGCGTCTGCACACGTCACCAACCCTCCGCCCGTCTCGCATTCGCCAGTATTGCCGCCTCACGATCGGCCGAGAGTCCGACGGTCGGCCGGTCACCTCGTGGGTGCCACACCGCCGACCGACTGCAGCCACATCCACGTGTCCGTGACGGTCTCCTCGATCGGCCGTGCTCGAAGCCCTGCCGCCATTGCCTTCGATACGTCGGACGCGTGCAACGAATCATGATCTGCACCAGGCGGTATCCAGATCGGTAGCTCGGTCCATGGCTGTACGCCGGCAGCGCTGAGCACTTCCGGTTCCACCTAACACAGCCGAGCGTCGGACCGGGTTGCCGTGATACATGTCTGCAGCACCTCGCCCATCGTCGTGTGCCCGGGCCGACTCACCACGTCGTACGGACCCCCGAGCCCACGGGCCGCCGCGTCCAGAGCCCAGCCGACAAGATCGCGCGCGTCGATGTACTGCAGTGCCAGGTCGGCGGGGCCGGGCGCAAGTACATCCCCTGCACGCTCGATTCTGTTCAACCACCACGGCAGACGGCCGATGTTCTCGTATGGTCCGAGAATCAGTCCGGCCCGAATCAGCAATGCTCTATCGCCCAACGCATCGACGACGGCTCGTTCGCCGGCAGCCTTCTGTCGGGCATAGTCGGTACCGAATCCCGTTACTATGGGCCAGTTTTCGTTCGCACCGGCAGCCGGAGTGCCATAGACGGATCTGCTCGACACGTAGATGTAGCTCTGCACTCGATCCGCCAACTGTGCAGCGGACCGTTCGACGGCAGTCGGATCCGAGGACCACGTATCGAACACCGTGTCCCAGTGTTGCTCACGTAGCGCCTGGAGTCCGTCGGCGTCCAGTCGATTTCCGCGCAGAGCAGTGACTCGCTCGTTCGGCGGGGAGGTCCCGCGGTTGAGCACAGTGACATCCCATTCGAGCGCAAGGGCATGCTCGACGGCTGTTCGCCCCACGAAATCGCTGCCGCCGAGCACCAGAAGTTTCATGGGTTCAGTGTGCAGGGCGACGTGAAGTGACTCGGTCCGATCAGGATGGTTGGAGCTCTGCTGACAGCAGAGACGCACAATAGCTCTCTATAGGCATCTCTTCCCCTCGGGCTAGAAAGCGGAATAAATTACTGACCGACGCGCTCGATGAGTTTCATGGCGTCGAAGGGTGCGTAGCCCTTGATGTCGTTGTCGAAGTACACGAAGACGTCCCGGCCCGCCGACGTCCACTCGGAGATCTTGGTGGCCCATCGATCGAGAGCGTCGTCGGTGTAGCCGCTGGCGTACAACTCTTCGTCTCCGTGCAGTCGCGCGTACATGAAATCCGCTGTGGGGGTGTCGATGTACGGGTACTTTCCGGCGGTGTCGGCAACCACGATCGCAATGTCGTTCTCGCGCAACAGTTCCACTGCCTCGTCGGAGGCGAAGCTTGCATGCCTGGCTTCGATACAGTGCCGCAGTGGCCGAGACGACGCAGCCGGCAACAGCACTCGATCCTCGGCCAGTTTGTCGTCCCGCGACTCCGCCAGAGTTACTGCTACAGAGACAGTTCTGGGCAACAGGGCGCAGAAGTCCGTCATCTTCTGCGCGTCGAACTCGAGATTGGGTGGGAGCTGCCACAAGAATGGCCCCAGCTTGTCACCGAGGGTGAGGACCCCGGTGGCGAAGAAGTTCGCCAATGCCGACTCGACGCCGACGAGCCGCTTGATGTGCGTGACGTACCGCCCACCCTTGATGGAGAACACGAAGTCATCCGGAGTCTCGTCGTGCCACTTGGTGAAGCTCGACGGCTTCTGCATCGCATAGAACGTGCCGTTGATCTCGATCGACGTCAGGTGCTCGGACGCGTACCCGAGTTCCTTGCGATGCGCGAGACCGCTCGGGTAGAAATCCCCTCGCCACGGCGCGTACGTCCAGCCGGAGATACCGATCAGAACCCGAGGGCGATGCTGCGCGGACATGAGCCGACTGTAGCCGGGCAGCCCTGCGGTTTCCGCGGCTCCGGCGCTGGTATCGGTAGCCTCGATGGCATGAAGCGCCCATCGGCATTCGGCTCCCTGGCGCTGACCTGTGTGCTGCTCGCCCTCACCGGTGCCGATGCGGCTGCCGAGCCCCGCGACCACCCGACGCCTCGCCAGGCGGCTGCAATACCGGGGATCGGTTTGACGACGGTGCCCGCAGCGATCACCACGTCCATGGTCGCGGGTGTCGCAGACGCGCCGAATCCGCCGACTCACGAGGTCGGTGTCGAGTCGTCGACAACGGAGATGCGAACCTCGGGGTGGGACGAATATCCCTACCTCCGCTACACCGCGACGTTCGCGCCGGGTACGGACACGGCGACGCTGACGTGGTCCGGCAGATCGGTGAACACCAACGATCTGGCGTTGCATGTATGGGACGAGTCGGGCAACACGTGGGGTCCGGCCATTGCCACGGCCGACCCGGTTGCGCCCGGCGGTTCGGTGGAATTGAGTGCCGAGATCTATACCGAGAGAGGCACTGTCGAAGTACTGGTCATCGACAACCCGCGTGCAGATCGTTCTTTCGCCGAAACCAACGCGCGCCCCGACAGCAGCTTCGCCGATCCGAGCACGTACGATTTCGCGCTTCAGCACATCACCGACACGCAGTACATCGCCCGTGACGATCCCGGCGTGTACTCGGAGATGACGCAGTGGACCGCCGACAACGCCGACGAGCTGAAGATCGACTACAGCATGCACACCGGCGACCTGATTCAGAGCTGGATCAGCCCGGGGCGTCCGGATGGCCAGGCGCGCAAGGAGTTCGAGGCCGCCAGCGAATCGATGCAGATCCTCGAGGATGCCGGCATCGCCCACGGCGTTCTGCCCGGTAACCACGACAACATCTGGAACGTTGCGGGCAAATTGGTCCCGGGGGAGCACGAGAAGAATCACGCGCTCTACAACGAGTACTTCGGCCCTCAGCGTTATCGGGATCAACCCTATTGGGGCGGTTCGTTCACCGACGAGGACAATTCGGCGCACTACGACCTGGTCGATATTGCCGGAGCAAAGTTCTTGATGCTCTACATCGGCTACAACCCGCCGGAAAAGGTCATGCAGTGGGCCGAACGAGTTCTCGACGAGAACCCCGACCGCAATGTCGTCATCGGCACGCACTACTACCTCGACGAACTCGGCGAGAAGAAACTGATGGGGTTCGGCGACATCGGGTCGAGCTCCGGCCAGCAGATCTGGAATCGACTGGTCGTTCCACACGAGACCGTCTTCCTCGTCCTGTCCGGGCACGTCGACGGCCAGGTCGCGGTCGTGGACGAGCATGTCGGAGAGACCGACCGCTCCGTCGTGCAGCTGCTGGCCGACTATCAGTACTTCGAGGTCGACGGCGAACGCAGCACCGGCTTCCAACGTCTGCTCCAATTCGACATCGACAGCGGCTCGATGGCCGTCACGACCCATTCGCCGGCCCTCGACGCGTTCGACGTCGAGAGCTACGACATCAAGAATCGATACGGTCCCGAGGACGGCGAATTCGTCACCGACTTCACACTGCGCGCCGACGTGCCCCGAGCGGTGATCGCAGACTGACTGGCACGGTGCTCGGCATCGGACCATAATCGATTTTCATGCAGTCGGGTGGGCGAGCGTGGGTACTGACGCTGGTCGCCGCCGGTGTCTGGTTCCTCGCCACGCCGCTGAGTCCCGGAGTGCTGAGTCCCGGAATTGTCGGCACCGACGTCCAGCTGCAGGCCCCCGAGGTAACGTCCATCCCCGTCGTCGAGCCGCCCCCGCTCACTCTCGAGGACCTCTCGGCGCGAGTGAACCCCACCGTCGTCACGATCTCCGCCACCGCCGGCTACTTCGGCGTCGCAGGTACCGGCTTCGTCGTCGCCCCGGACGGCCTGGTGCTCACCAACTTCCACGTCGTCGAAAACGCGACCGAGATCAGCGCGGTGCACATGGGCAACGGACTGATCTACGACGCCACCGTGCTCGGTTACGACAAATCTCGTGACGTGGCGGTCATGCGGTTGATTTCCGCGGCCGACCTGCCGGTGGTCGAGTTCGCTCCGGACTCACCTCCCGAGGTGGGGGATGCGGTCACTGCCGTCGGGAATGCTGCTGGCGCAGGTGTTCTGGTGCCTGCCCCGGGTGCGGTGACGGCTCTGGATCAGCAGGTGCGTACCCGTAGTTCGGTGGACGGTTCGCGGAACACTCTGGATCGGATGATTCGAGTCGATGCCGATGTGCGAGCGGGTGATTCGGGTGGCCCACTGTTCGATGCCTGGGGTCGTGTGGTGGGCGTCAATACAGCGGGGCTCTCGGACGAGGCGCGCACCGGCTCCGAGAGCAGGCCCCCGCAGGCCCCCGAGGCGTATGCGGTTCCGATCGCGGAGGCTGCTGCCGTACTCGATCAGGTCGTCGCGGGGCAGTCCGGCGGGACGGTTCATGTGGGCCCGACCCCGTACTTCGGGGTGTCGGTGCGAGATGTGTCCGTGTTCGACAACAAGCCGGCGATGGGTGCCGAGGTGGTGACGGTGGCTACCGATTCTCCGGCCTCGGCAATCGGACTGTCCGGCGACGATGTGATCGTCGCCTTCGACGGTACCGGTGTCGGTTCGTCGTCGGATCTGGCCCAGGCCCTCATCGGACGGCACCCCGGTGATGTCGCCGTCGTCGAGTGGGTCGATCCCCGGGGCGTACGACGTTCCGCGACAACAGCTTTGGCGGAAGGGACCCCGGTTGCCTGAGCGGTCGAGTTCAGTCCTGCAGCACCGACAACACGTTGCCCGCCGGATCGGTGAACCAGGCGATGAGCGGTCCGCCGTGCCGGAAGATCCCCTTCTCGTCGGTGCCCATGTCCGGATACTGTTGGAACACCACTCCTTTGGCGATCAAAGCACCCACTGCGACCTCGATGTCGACCACCGGGAAGTTGAGGATGGTGTACTGCGCCGGCACGTGACCGGGACGAGGATAGATCAGTACCGTCGCCGCTCCCAGGTGAAGTTCGAGCATCCCCATCTCGTTCTCGGTCACCTCGAGACCGAGGGTGTCCGCGTAGAACGTGCGAGCTGCCGGCAGGTCGTCGACGGCGAATCCGGAGAACGGTGCTCGGGCCAGATCGATGGTGGTCATGGACGAATTATCGCGCTCTCCCACGTGCTGTGGGCCGATATCCGAGTAGCGTGGCTCCCGTGACTATTCGCCTCGGTTACCAGATGCCCAACTTCAGCTACGACGGTTCGGTCGCGGAACTCTTTCCCCAGGTCATCGCGCAGGCGCGCGAGGCCGAAGCGGCCGGGTTCGACACTGCGTTCGTGATGGATCACTTCTACCAACTTCCCGGAATCGGAAAGCCCGACGAGCCGATGCTCGAGGCCTACTCTGCCCTGTCGGCGCTCGCGACGGCGACCGACACCATCCAGCTCTCCGCCTTGGTCACCGGCAACACGTATCGCAACCCGGCGATCCTGGCCAAGACCGTCACCACCCTCGACGTCGTCAGCGGCGGCCGGGCCATTCTCGGTATCGGTGCCGGCTGGTACGAACTCGAGCACCAGAGCTTCGGACTCGAATTCGGTACGTTCACCGACCGATTCGAGCGCCTCGACGAGGCCCTGCAGATTATCGAACCCATGCTGCGCGGTCAGCGTCCCACGTTCGACGGCCTGTGGTACCAGGTCGAGAACGCGATGAACGAGCCCCGCATCCGCGATGATCTGCCGATCATGTTGGGCGGTGGCGGCGAGAAGAAGACCTTCGGCCTGGCCGCCCAGTTCGCCGATCACCTCAACATCATCTGCGACGCAAACGAACTGCCCCGCAAGATGGCGGCCGTTCAGGCCCGGTGCGAGGAAGTCGACCGCGATCCGAAGGATCTCGAGACGAGCTTCCTCGCCTTCGTCATCATCGACGAGGACGGCGACAAGGCCAAGGAGTTGCAGCGGGAGTTCGTGCTGAAGCAGGGCCTCGATCTAACGAATCTCTCTGAGGAGGACGCAGCGAAGGCCACCGATCGCCACTTCTGCGGAACGCCCGACGATGTTGCCGAGCAGGTGCAGAAGCGCGTACTCGATCAGGGCATCGACGGCGTCATCATCAACCTGATCACCAACGGACACCAGCCCGGTGCCGTCGAATTGGCGGGCAAGGCTCTGAAGCCGCTCGTCTAGATTTTCTCCAGCAGTAGCCGCGGGGGTGCGAGCGGTGGCATAGTTCCCCCGTGGCTCAGCTGAGGATGAACGGGCACCGTGTCTTGGTCGCAGACCTGACCGGTGACTCTCTGCGCGCGATGTCGGGTTCGATGGTTGCCTACGAAGGCGATGTCGCCTTCAAGAGCGCAGGCATGGGCGGTGGCGGCGGTTTTCGCGCCGCGCTCAAACAAAAGGTGACCGGCGAGTCGTTGTCGCTGATGGACGTGTCCGGCAAAGGCACCGTGTACTTCGCGGTCGACGCCCAGGACATCACTCTCGTCGAGGTGCAAGGCGACAACCTGCACGTCGAATCGTCTCAATTGCTTGCTCTCACAGGTCAATTGAAGACGGACGTGAAGTTCTCCGGCCTTCGTGGTGCGACGTCGGGGCAGGGACTGTTCACCACAGTCGTCAGCGGCTCCGGGACGGTGGCGCTGCTGTCGAAGGGTGGGCCGATCATCGCGCTCGCCGTCGATCCGCAGTATCCGCTCGTCGTCGACCCCGACGCCTTCGTCGCCCATCGCGGACAGCTCAACCAGAGCTTCGTCACCGACGTCACGTGGCGCTCCGCCATCGGCGGCGGCAGCGGCGAGGCGTTCTCACTCCGCTTCGACGGCCAGGGCGTCGTCTACATCCAACCCGAGGAGCGCTGACGTGCCGCTCGAACTCGTCAACAGCAAAGTCGTCAAATCCGTTCTGGCACCGAATCAGAGTGTGCTGGCTCGGCGCGGATCGATGCTCTATTACACCGGCGACGTCCGGTTCGTCCCGCATTCCATGGGCGGGGGCGCGGGTGCCATGCCCGGCATGAGCGGCGTCGCGGGGATGGCCGGCCGCATGATGGCAGGCGAGCACGTGGCGATGATGGCCGCCGAGGGTCAGGGCGAGGTCTTCTACGGCCACGCCGGGCTGTACGTCGAAGTGATCCATCTCGACGGCTCGTCCATGCTCACCGTGGAAGCCGACCGACTCCTGGTGCACGACGGCTACCTGCAGAGTTCCATCGTTGCGCTCACCTCTCAGGGCGGGGTTCGCGGAGCAGTGCGCGGTGCCATGACCGGGCAGGGTCTGTTCACGACACAACTGACCGGCCAGGGCAGCGTCGCGGTTCTGTCGCACGGCGGCGCGACTCCGCTGCAGGTCGGGCCCAACAACCCCATGGTCGTGGTCGATCCGCAGGCGTACGTGTGCCACATCGGCAACATCAACGTCGACATCTCCGCCAACGTGGGGTGGCGTGACGCCGTGGGTAAGGGCAGCGGAGAGGCGATCCAGCTGAAGATGACGGGCATGGGCACCGTGTGGGTCCAGGCGTCCGAGCAGAAGTTCTAGGGAGCGGCAATGAGTTTGGACATTCACACCCCGTACACCCTGCCGGTCAACGACAACGTGCCCGGTAACGACTACGCGTTCTGCGTCGAACTCGCAGGCCAGCCGTGGTTCACGTCGAAGGGCGCGATGATCGCGTACTACGGCAATGTTCGCTTCGAACCGCTCGGGCAGACGTCCATGCCCGCCATCGTGGCGGCGCGGTTCTCGTCGCCGCTGTACTCGAACGACTGGGTGCTGGCGCAGGGGCAGGGCAAGCTGATCCTCGGCGATCGCGGGTTCAACATCAACAGCTACGACCTCGACGACGGCAACCTCACGATCCGAGCCGCGAATCTGCTGGCCTTCGAGCCGACTCTAGACCTCAAGCAGTCCATCGTGCCCGGCTTCCTGACCCTGCTCGGTACCGGCAAGTTCCTCGCCTCGTCCAACGGCACGGTCATGTTCGCCGAGCCGCCACTACGCATCGACCCGGAAGCGCTTGTCGGTTGGGCGGATTGCCCGTCGCCGTCGCATCACTTCGATGCCGCCTGGATGCAGAACTTCCTCGGCGCAGCACGCGGATTCCTCGGGGCCAACAGTGGGGAAGAGCGTCAGTTCGATTTCACCGGCGCGGGCACGGTGCTGATCCAGTCGAGCGAGAAGGTTCTGAACGACACCCATCTGTTGCGGCACATCGAATCGCAGACGGTCTCGCTCGGCCAGAACTCACTGCGGGCTCTGCACAACACCATCGGGGCCCGACTGCAGCAGTAGCTTCTCGTCCGTTCGGAGAAAGCGCGCATACTGGAGTTTCACTCAGGAGGTAGCGCCATGGCCAACCAGGGACCCTTCGGATTCGGATCCGACGACTTCGACAAGTTCGCGCGTGAAGCAACCGAGGGCCTGCGCGAGGTGGTCGGCTCGCTGTTCGCCGACACGGGAGCACCCAAAGCCCCGCCGGAGCCGGAAACCACAGGCCAGAAGGGTGATGGCGTCTGGGCGATCTATAGCGTCGACGATGCCGGCTCGGCGCAGATCGATCAGCTCTACGCCACCGAACTCGATGCGCTGCGGGCACACAAGGACAACACCGACCCGCGTCGACGGGTTCGTTTCCTGCCCTACGGCGTGAGCGTCAGCGTTCTGGAGGACTGAATCGGTACCTTTGATTCTCGTGACTACACAGCAGGATGCAATCTCGATTCCGTTGGGCCGGCCCGTGTTCGTTCAGGCGCTGAGGTACACCGCACTGTTCGATCAGAAGCCGTTCGCCGAGGCGTTGTTGATCTACACCGACAACGGCGCGTACAAGATCATGTCTCCGGGAGAAGACCATTACGGAAGCTACGTCTCGTACACCGACCCCGCCGAGAGTCCTCGGCACGTGATCTTCCTGTCGTGGCCGTCGGAGGATTGGGGACGCAACGTCGCCTCGCACACTCTGACGTTCAACCCCGATTCTGCGGCATTCACGCAGGTACTCGTTCTGCCCGGTAGCCCGGTGCCGCGCTCGCAGTACGGCTATGCGCTGCCGATCGCCGGTCCGGAGAGTGTGGACATGACGGCTTCCTGGGATCAGGTCCGCGACACGTACGCCGAGACGTTCGAGGAATTGGCGACGCTGGCTACGTAGCCGCTCCGCCGGCATCGACGCCGAATGCTTCGATCGCATTCGCGGCCTGGTCGACGCCGCCGTGCGCACGTACCTCGGCGCTGATCTCGCGTGCGCGCGGCGCGAGTCCCCGGGCTTGTTCGACGGCGTGGCGCAGTCCTGTCGCCGTCACCCCGTCGAAGTCGACGTGCACTCCCACCCCGAGTTCGGTGAGCATCGCCGCGTTGCCGAATTGGTCGACCGCCTGCGGTAGGGCAACTGTCGGTACGCCGAACCACAGGGCTTCGGTGCACCCACCCATTCCGGCGTGGGTGACGAACACGGTGGCGGCGTCGAGCACCGCGAGCTGCGGAACATGTTCGTGGACCTCGACATTCGCGGATAGATCCCCAAGTACGGCGGGGTCGACGCGACGGCCGATGGAGATCACCACGTGCCAGTCCGTGTTCGCGAACGTCTCGATGCACAGCCGGTAGAAGTCGGGGCGTTCGTTGTACCCGGTGCCGAACGATACGTAGAGAACGGGCCCCTCGGGCGCGGACCACGATCGGTCGTGCAGTCGCACCGGATCGAGACACGGGCCGACGAACTGCACCGAGCTGGGGACTCGATCGGCGTTCGGCTGCATCACTTTCGGGATCAACGACAGGCAGTGCTCCGGGTACGTGATCCAGTCCCACGGGTCGGCGTCGATGTCGTTCTCTCGCAACCAGGTCGCATAGGTATCGCGATACGCAACGCCGGTTGTCGACTCGCGGACAGAGGTCATCCCGTCACCGAGATCCTCGACGTAGCCGTCCCAGGCGACGTACGTGGGGGAGAGCTGCACGGCCGTCACGCCGTACCGGGCGCCGAGGATCGGGGCGGTCAGGCCGCCGATGTCGTAGAGGATCACATCCGGCTGATCGTCGTCGTAGAACGCGGTGAGCACCGGAAAGGACGCGATCGCTTCGTCGAGGAACACCTGCATCGCCGACGCCGGGTCGTCCGGCCAGGAGCCCTCCCCGTCGGGAAGTATCGACGGGAACGCCACCACCTCCACTCCAGCGGGTTCGACCAGGTGCCGCAACGACTCGCCGACGGCATAGGTGACGCGATGCCCGCGTCGGACCAATTCGGCGACGACGGCGAGCGAGGGGTAGATGTGGCTCGGCGCCGTCGTGCCGATCATCGCGAAGTGCATGCCGCCCACCGTAGGACGCGGAGAGGGTGCGGGGCTACCGGTTTTCGTTGGCGATCAGATCGAGCAGACCGGGGAATCGCTCTTCGAGCTCGTGGCGGCGCAGCGTCACTTTGCGACTGTTTCCGCGATCGACCTGGAACACCAGGCCTGCCTCGCGTAGCACTCGAAAATGGTGCGTCAGAGTCGATTTGGTGACACCGAGCTCGAACGACATACACGTCCGCTCGGCTCCGTCGTCGTCGCCGACGAGTTCGGTGACCACCTGGCGACGCAACGGATCGGCCAACGCGGACATCACCGCACCCAGTTGCATTTCCTCGGGCTCGGGATGCCCGTCCTTGTCCGCCATGCGCTCCTCCTACAAGGTACGACTTGCGCCGTACCTTGAAACCTGGTCTAGTACGACAACCATCGTACCTACGGTTCAGGGGGACACATGAAAGCAGTGCTACCGGTCGTACTCGCGGCTCAATTCGTCGTACCGATGTCCATCTCGGGTACTGCACTCGCCCTCCCGGTCATCGCCGGCGACCTCGGCACCGATCCGACGCCTCTGCAGTGGGTCGTCAACGGCTTCAACATCGCGTTCGCGCTGTTCACCGTCGTCTGGGGCGCGGTGTCGGATCGAATCGGTCACCGCACGTCGTTCCGCATCGGGGTGGTGCTGACGGCCGTCGCGAGTGCGGTCAGCGCCGTCGCGCCGTCGTTGTACCTACTCGATGTCGCGCGGGTGTTCGCGGGCATCGGAGCCGCAGCGGTTCTGGTGGGCTCCACTTCCATTCTCTCGCTTCACTTCCACGGCACGGCCAGAGCAACCGCGTTCGCACTGTTCGGCACCGTGAACGGTCTCGGTCTGGCACTCGGGCCCACCATCTCCGGGCTGCTCGTCGCGGCGTTCGAGTGGCGGGGCGTGTTCGCCGCCCAGGCGGTCGTCCTGGCTGCGGCGGCCATCGGAACTGTCGCTCTGCCGCCTCTGCGAACCGAATCGACGGCGCACCGCCTGCTCGATTTCTCGCTACTGCGCAACCGGAGATTCCTGGCCCTGTGCCTCGTTCCGGTGGCCGGGGCCATCGGATTCGTCACGCTGCTCACGTATCTGCCCGCTGCGCTGAGCGCTGTCGCGTCGCTGACGCCGGGGCTTGCCGGAGTGTTCATGCTGGCCATGACCATCCCCGTTCTGCTCGCTCCGCTGACCGTTGCCCGCCTGAGCCGCATGTTCGACGCCATCACCCCCACTCGGGTCGTGCTGGTCAGCCTCGGCTGCCTCGTCCTCGGCAATCTGGGCATGCTGGCACTGCAACCAGGTGTCCCGCTCGGTGCCGTCGTGGTCCCGATGATCGCGTTGGGGCTCGGATTCGGACTCCCGATCGGCTTGGTGGACGGCGAGGCACTGGCTGCGGTACCGCCGCACAGCAGCGGTACCGCTGCGGGCGTGCTGAACCTGTTTCGCATCGGCAGCGAGGCCCTGATGGTGGCCGGATATGCCTGGTTGTTGACCGTCCTGGTCCGCGGCGAGCTACCCGACCGAGCCGACGCCGACGCCGCAGCAGCCGGACGACCCGGGTTTGCCGACGCCTACGCGCACGCCTACACCGAGGTCGTGTCGATCGTCGTCGTAGCTCTCGTCGTGACCGCGGCGGTGATCTTCTCGCTGTTGCGAACACCACGCCGGGACGTATCGTCGGCCAATGTCCTTTCTGCAACCGGTGACCCTCACTGACGACCTCGTGACCCTCGAGCCGCTGAGCCGCGATCACCTCGAGGGGCTGTGCGATGCCGCCCGCGACGGCGAGCTCTGGAACCTCTGGTACACGAGCGTTCCGAAACCGGAAGACATGGCCGCAGAGATAGATCGCCGGCTCGGACTGCTCGACGCGGGAACCATGCTTCCATTCACTTTGCGGCGCAACGATACCGGGCAGATTCTCGGCGCGACGACCTTCTGCAACGTCGATGCGAACAACCGTCGCGTCGAGATCGGGTACACCTGGAATGCGCGCTCCGCCCACGGAACCGGTACCAACGCGTCGAGCAAACTCCTGTTGCTGACGCACGCTTTCGAGGAACTCGGTTGTATCGCGGTGGAATTCCGCACCCACTGGATGAACCTCCAATCGCGGACGGCCATCGCGAAACTCGGAGCCAAGCAGGACGGCATTCTGCGCAATCACCAACGCATGGCCGACGGTTCACTGCGCGACACCGTCGTGTTCTCGATCATCGAATCCGAATGGCCCGCCGTGCGCAACGAACTCCGTCGACGTACCGCACGGTAAGTTGAGCCCATGCGCGTGGATGGGCGGGACGTTCCCGTAGCGGGAAACCTGCTGCAGCCGCTGGTGAGAAGAACCAGTGACATCATTCGGGTCGTTGCCGCCTCGGTGTTCTTGAGCTTGGTCATCGCCGGCTCGCTCATCACCCGAAATCAGTGGGATGCACTCGAACAATCGGTGTCCAACATCGTCGGCGTGCTCAGCCCCGATCAGTCCAACGCTGTCTACATCGTCTACGGCGTCGCGATCCTCGCCCTCCCGTTCGGGGTGTTGATCGGGCTGATCGCCGGACGCAAATGGAAACTGTTGGCCGGGTACGCGGCAGCAGCTCTGATCGCCGCGCTGGCTCTGTCCATCACCGGTACCGGAATCTCGACTCCGACGTGGGACCTGGACGTGCCCGAGCGACTCGACACGTTCCTGTCGCAATTCCTCGACGATTCACGTTGGATCGCCATGCTCGCCGCGGCGCTCACGGTGTCGGGCCCGGGCCTGCCCGCGCGGTGGCGTCGAGCATGGTGGGCACTGCTGCTCGCCTTCGTACCGATACACCTGGTCGTGTCCACGGTGGTCCCGGCCCGTTCGCTGCTCGGGCTGGCCGTCGGTTGGCTCGTCGGTGCGATCATCGTGCTGCTGGTCGGCACCCCGGCACTGGAGGTTCCACTCGACGCGGCCGTGCGCCTGTTCCGCAGCCGGGGCGTCGACGTCCGCAGCTTCACCGTCGTGCGCCCTGCGGGCCCGGGCCCGTTGGTGCTGAACGCACACACCCCGCACGCCGATGTGGTGGTCGAGCTCTACGGACAGAACCAACGCAGTGGCGGTGCGCTGCGCCAGTTCTGGCGATGGATCACCCGCCGCGGCAGCGAGACAGCGCCGTTGCACGCGTCCATGCGCCGCGCCGTCGAGCATCGCGCATTGATGGGCCTGGCCATCAAGAGTATGAACGCCGCAGGCAGCGACCCGTTGGCGGTAGCAGCACTCGACCGCGGCTGGACGTTGTACGCACACAGCCAGCCCATCGGCGACCCCATCGAAGCCGAGCTCGACGATGCCGCGCTCAGAGCTCTCTGGTCGGCTCTGAACACGTTGCACGAGAACCAGATCTCGCACGGTGACCTGCATCGGGGTGAACTGCGGCTCCACAACGGCGCGGCACTGTTCTGCGGGTTCGGGCACGCAGAACTCGGCGCGTCGGACGCCCAGATGCAATCCGACGTCGCACAGCTGTTACTCACCACCGCAGACCTTTTCGGCTCCCATCGCGCCGTGGCCACCGCCGTCGAGGTATTGGGAATCGACGTCGTGATCGCGGCGTCCGGTCGATTGACCAAGTCCGCCATCCCCCTTCGGGTGCGCCAGTCGGTTGCCGATGCCGGGAAGACGATGAAGTCCGTCCGGCTCGAAGTGCTCGATCAGACCGGCGCCGCGAGTATCGAGGCCGAGCAGGTCACTCGGTTCAGTCGCAACCAGATCATCTCGCTCGTGTTGCTGATCGGATTGGTCTACGTCGCCTACCCGTTCATCAGTGCAGTTCCCGCGTTCGTCGTCGAATTGGGCTCGGTCGACTGGTGGTGGGCACTTCTCGGTCTGGCCGTTTCCGCACTGACCTACATCGGTGCGGGTGCCGCATTGTGGGCCTGCGCATTCGGCAAGGTCAGCTTCCGGAATCTGACGATCATGCAGGTAGCGAACACTTTTGCCGCGACCACGACACCTGCGGGCGTCGGTGGCCTGGCCCTGAGCGTTCGCTTTCTGCAAAAGGGTGGATTGGGTACCGTCCGCGCGACGGCCGCTGTGGCACTGCAACAGTCGGTTCAGGTGATCACCCATGTCAGCCTGTTGATCTTCTTCAGCGTCGTCGCCGGAACGTCGTCGGGGCTGTCCAACATGGTGCCGGGCAACACCGTGCTGTACCTCATCGCCGGCGTCGCATTCGGAGTCGTCGGGACCTTCATGTTCGTGCCCAAGCTGCGACTGTGGCTGAAAGTGGCCGTCCGGCCCCAGGTTGCCGAAGTGCTCACCGAGCTCGGCGAACTCGCCCGCGACCCGAAACGGTTCTCGATCATCATATTGGGTTGCGCCGCAACCACTTTGGGTGCTGCGCTCGCCCTGTGGGCGAGTGTCGAGGCGTTCGGCGGCGGAACGACGTTCGTGACGGTGACAGTGGTGACGATGATCGGTGGCACATTGGCCTCGGCCGCCCCGACGCCGGGCGGTGTGGGGGCCGTGGAAGCAGCCCTCATCGGCGGGCTTGCCGCGTTCGGTCTCCCCGCCTCCATCGCAGTCCCGTCCGTGCTGCTCTATCGCGTACTGACCTGCTGGTTACCGGTGTTTCTCGGCTGGCCGACGTTGCGCTGGCTCACCAAGCACGACATGGTCTGAACGGCTGCATCCCCACTACGGCGCCCGTTGTGGGTGCTAGCGTTCACGCAGGTTAGTGGCTGGTTCTACGGAGGGCGTCACCATTTCCGAACCGGGAGACTTCGCACCCACCGCGGAGGAACGCTGGGTGCGGCTGTTCATCAGCGGAATGACGCTCACGTTCGGCCTCGCCGGGGCCCTGATGGTCCCCGCCGGTCAGTTCTCCGACCCCATGTCGATCGCCGTGCTCCTGGCGTCCGTCACCACGGTGCCGGTGGCGATTGCCTGGTACCTCCGGCCGTGGGCGTCCCCGAGGATGGCGATCGTCTACATCCTCTACGCCGACGTCGGCATCGTGACCGTTCTGTTCGCCTTCCAAACCCACTTCGACGCGATGCCGGGCTGCGCGATGTTCTCGATCGTCGCGGCGTTCATCGTCGTCGCGAGCTCGCACCGTGTCATGTTGATTCACTTGGCAATCGGCGCACTGACCCTCGCGGGCCTCGCTGCTCTGGCTGTCTCCGAGGGCGCCGATCCATGGTCCACCACTTCTCGAATGGTCACCATCGGATCCCTCTACGCCGCACCCTTCATGATCAAGTCGTACATCGGTCAGCTGCGAACGAGCGCGGCGAGGGCATTGCGAGATCCGTTGACCGGCCTGTGGAACCGACGTGGGCTGCTCGATACCGTCGACTCGTTGCGCCTGTCCCCAGCCGAGGATCGCGCACAGCAAGCGGTCGGAGTGACCGTCCTCGACATCGATCGGTTCAAGCACATCAACGACAGGTTCGGCCATCCCTCCGGTGACGCAGTGCTCGTCGAGGTCGCCCGTCGCCTGTCCTATGCGGTGGGGGACAAGTCCGCGGTCGCACGACTCGGCGGCGACGAGTTCGTGGTCGTCAGCGTCGGAACCAGAGAGTCCATTGCCGAATCGGACAACAGGATTCGCGCATCGCTGGAGGAATCGTTCGACGGCCCGCCGTTCACCACCAGTGTGGGCTCGGCCGTGGAGACGCCACCCGCCGACACCGGCCTACATGTACTGGTCCGACGGTTGATCGCTCTCGCCGACATCGAGATGTATCGCTTCAAAGCACGGACCTCGGGAAAGTTTCCGGAGACGGGACTGTCCGCAGCGGACGCCCGCGAACAGGCCAGGCAGAGAATCGATGCGCTCATCGCATCCGGCGGTCCCGACATCTTTTTTCAGCCCATCTGCGACACGGTCACCGGTTCGACCGTCGGCTACGAGGCACTGTCGCGGTTCCCGTTCGGCCACGGATCGCCCCTGTCGTGGTACCGCGACGCAGCCGAGGCCGGCGTCGGTCCACGGCTCGAACGCGCCGCACTGGAACGGGCACTAGCGGATGTTCACCTGCTGCCACCGGGGCCGTTCGTGTCGCTCAATGCGTCGGCCGACACCATCCGCACCACCGACCTACTCGACCGGTTGCGTCCGCATCTGGCAACCCGAACCTTCCACCTCGAGATCACCGAGCACGAACGCGTCGACGACTACCGTGCGGTGACCCGCGCCATCGAGGGTCTGCGCGACGCGGGGGTCCAAATCTCCATCGACGACGTCGGAGCCGGATTCGCCGGTATGCGCCACATCGTCGAGCTCAGGCCCGACACCCTCAAAATCGATTACGCACTCGTGCACGGAATCGATCGGGACTCGTTCCGTCGCGCCGCGGCCACGGCGATCATCGACTTCGCCCGACAGATCGGTGCCGGCGTGATCATGGAGGGTGTCGAGACCGACGCGGAATTGCGGGTGGCGGCCGATCTCGGTGCCGACATGGTGCAGGGGTTCCTCACCGGTCGACCACAACCGGCCACCGTGGCCGGTGGCCGGATCGACGAATCCGCTACACCGAGGAATCGACGGTGAATTTCGTCAACGACGGTGCTGCGGCGAGCAGCGGCGGCAATTCGACGATCTTGCCCGGTCCGGCGCGGAACTCGCGGTACTTCGCGTCGGCCTCCGCCGATTCCCACGTCTCGTGCGCGACGACGTGCGCTTCGTTCTCTTCGTCGACCCACACCTCGACGCCGAGGCACCCCTCGAACGCGCGGGTGTCCGCGAGAACGGTCCGCAGCAGCGCCCGTGCTTCGGCGAGGGATTCGGGCTTGAACGTCAGATCCAACTGTGCAATGAGAGCCATACCGTCACCCTAGACCCGCTCCGCTGCGCCGACGCTCCGGCGGGCTTACGATGTCGCAGCAACTCGAAAGGCCGACGACACATGACCACCGTGATCTCCAATGCGTATATCGCCCCCATTGTCGGCGACGAGATTCCCTCCGGCTATCTCGTGATCGAAGGAACGAAGATCACCGCCGTGGGATCCGGCTCGGCACCGGTCCTCGCCGGGGCAGAGAACATCGACGCGTCCGGCTGCCTCGTCACGCCTGGACTGGTGAATACCCATCACCACCTCTATCAGTGGGCCTCTCAAGGTCTCGCCAAGGACAACACGCTCTTCGAATGGCTTGTGGCGCTGTACAAGCCATGGTCGAAGATGGATGCCGAGGTCGTCGGTGGCGCAGCTGCTGCCGGCCTCGGCTGGCTGGCGAAATCGGGATGCACGACGAGCACCGATCATCACTACATCTTCCCCAAGGGCCGGGGCGACCTGTTCGCCGCCGAGATCGACGCGGCTCAGCGCATCGGCGTCCGATTTCAGCCGTGCCGCGGCTCGATGGACCGGGGTGTCTCCGACGGCGGTCTGCCGCCCGACGAGGTGGTCGAAACGCTCGACGACATCCTCACCGCTACCGCCGAGGCCATCGACACCTATCACGACGCCGCCTTCGGCTCTATGCTCCGCATCGCCGTCGCGCCGTGCTCCCCGTTCTCGATCAGCAAGCAACTGCTCGTCGAGTCCGTACAACTCGCCCGCGCAAAAGGTGTTCGGCTGCACACCCATCTGGCCGAGACTCTGGACGAGGAGGAGCATTGCCTCGCTCAGATGAACTGCACCCCGGTCGAATACATGGAGCAGGTCGGCTGGCTCGGTGACGACGTGTGGTTCGCCCATGCGGTACACCTGCACGACTCCGACATCGCGAAGATGGCGGCCACCGGCACCGGCATTGCGCACTGCCCGAGTTCCAATGCACGTCTGGGCGCAGGCATCGCGCGAATCTCGGACCTGCTCGCGGCCGGCGCACCCGTCGGCCTCGGTGTGGACGGTTCCGCTTCGGCCGAGATGGTGCCGCTTGCCGGCGAGGTCCGCCAGGCGATGTACATGCAGCGAGCCAAGTACGGTCCGACAGCACTGACCGCGCGTCAGGCACTCGAGATCGGAACCCTGGGCGGTGCAAAGGTACTGGGACGGCAGAGCGAGATCGGTTCGCTCGAGGTCGGCAAGCTGGCCGACATCGCCATCTGGCGCACCGATGGTTTCTACTCGGCCGTGGACGACCCTGTGGTCGCGTTCGCCTACGGGCAGACGCCACCGCTTGCTCGCTTGATGGTGGGCGGTCGAACGATCGTCGAGAACGACGTCCTGATCAGCGCACCGCAGGACGAAATAGGCCGCGCCGGAGCCGATGCGCACCGTCGCCTGATGACACTCGCGCAGGACGTGCTGTGAGCGGGTCTTGGAACCCAGTACTTCAATCCCGCAACACCTTTGCATCACGCGCGAAAGTCGTGACCTCGTCGGTCAACCACACATGCGCCGGAACTGCTCCGCCGAGAAGCTCCCGCGCCAGAGCCGGGGAGTCTCCGATCGGGACGTCACTGCCGACAATGATGATGTTGCCGTAGCGCCTGCCCTTGAGCATCGCAGGATCGGCGACGATAGCCGTGTGCGGAAAGATACTTCCGACGGTCGACGCCTCCTGCTTCGCGAGCGAGAGATCGCGTCGATCACCGCAGTTGACGACGTACATGCCGGCGGGCGAGAGAACGCGTCGAACATGCTCGGTGAACTCGGCGGTGAGCAGCGGAGGCGGAGTAACCGCTCCCGCGAACACATCTCGCACGATCAGGTCACGACTGTTCTCACTCAAGGTCTCGGTGACCGCTCTGGCTTCACCCACGCGGATACGCAGCAGCGGTGCCCGCGGCAAGTCGAACCATTCACGAACCAGCTCCGAGAGCTTCCCGTCGAGCTCCACCACCACCTGACGTGCACCGGGGAACTCGGCGGTGAACGAGCGCGCCAGCGTGCAGGCCCCGCCCCCGAGATGCAGCGCCCGCAGCGCGAAGCTCGAATCCCATTGCGCCCGAACCAGTCCCGAGATCCACCGCATGTACTCGAACTCCAGCACGGTCGGGTCGTTCATGTCGATGTGCGAGCTCGGGACGTCGTTCACGTTGACGACCCACCCGTCGTCGGAGAAGGTATCGCGCACCAGTTCGCAGGTGCCCGAGTCGATTTCGAACAGGCCGGGCTTCAGCCCTCCAGCGGACTCACGCTTCCTACCCATGGGAGTCCTCGAGCCGGAAGTCCTCGAAATCGAATCCCGGGGTGACGGTGCAGCTGACCAAGCTCGGCTCGTCGCCCATCGGACGCGCCCGCTGCCACACCGACGGTGGCACGATCTGCTGCGGAGATTCGGGTGCAACCAGCAGCGAGGTCACCTCACCCGGCTGGGTTCCATCACTGCCCAGGTCGAGTTGCACCGGACTGCCCCGGTGATAGAGCCACATCTCGGTGCCGCGAACGGTGTGCCAGGCCGACTGCTGACCGGGCATGAGCAGGAACAGAATTGCCGTCCCTGCCACGCGGGGACCGGGATAACCGTCGGGCAGAGCTGCCTGTGGAATCGTGACCTCGCTGCGCCAGGTCTCCTTGAACCATCCACCCTCCGGGTGGGGTGCAAGGTCCAGGCTCTGAGCCCAGTCGGGCAACGATGTCATGCCGGCAAGCCTAGTCAGTCCGTGGCGACCTGAACCCGGAACCTGTCGCGCTCGGTGTGCAGGCTCCACAGCTGCTCGGCGAGAGCCTCCGGGCTCTTCTGCGGATCGCTACCGTCGATGGCACCACCGATGATCAACTGCGACACCTGGATTCCCTCCGCGGCCAACTCCTCGTTGAGCAGCTGCGCATAGGCGGCCTGACCTGCGAACGCGATGGATGTGCCGGTGACGGTACGACCGGGCTTCACGGCAGAGCCGCCGTTGACGAACAGGATCGTGCCCTTGTTCTTGCCGAGGAAGCGCATTCCCGGCAGCACCTGATGAACGGCGGCGATGGGTCCGTAGATGGAGAACTCGACCGGACCGACCATGTCGGCCGGGGTGGTCTCGAGCACGGGCCGCATGAAGTCCTTCTGCGGAAGCGGGCTGTACTGCAGCACCTCGATGGGGCCGAGGGTTTCTGTGACCTGCTCGAGCGCTGCGGCGATGGAGGCCGGATCGCGCACATCGGCGACGAATCCCTTGGCGGATACACCGTCGGCAGCGAGCTGATCAGCGAGTGCGTCGACACGGGACCGGTTGCGGGAGATGAGGCCGACCGAGAAGCCCTCCGCGCCGAACTTACGCGCCACTGCTGCTCCGAGACCTGCACCTGCTCCGACTATTGCTATCGATGTCATGTCGAATGCAAGGAGCGAGAATCCTCGACTATTCCGACGACCGTCTCGAGCAGGGCTTCCGCACTGTCGTGCAACGCGGTGACATCCGCGGTCCAGCCGAGCACCCGCAGGGCGGCCTCGGCAATCCCCGCCGCATCCACCGTCGGGTCGCGGCGTCCGTTCTCGCGGTCGGCACGCGCGTTCACCACGGTCTCCACCAGGCGAAACGGCAGGTCCTCGGTGCCCGGCCGACGCTCGGAACCGAGCTGAACCACCGTGTCGGACGCGATGGCCGCATACAGGCTCATCAGTGTGTAGCGGTGGTCTCGAAAGGCCTCGAAACGCTCACTGCGCAACTCGGGCAGCAGGTAGAGGGCGCCCAGATTCCAGGTGGACGCGGCCAGCTGCCCGGCGTCGAAGTAGGCGAGGGCGTACATCTGGGTCGGGGCCTCGGCTCCGGAATCGTGGATTCGCTGCGCAACGGCCAACGGCGCGTCGACGGTGCCACTGAGCAGGGCGTCGAGGATGTCGTCCTTGGTGGCGAAGTGGTGATAGAGCGAGGCCTGACGCAATCCAACGGCGTCGGCGATGACGCGGGTCGAGGTGTTGGTGAATCCGCGCGTGGTGAACAGCTCAGCCGAGGCGTCGAGTATTTCCTCGCGAGCGGTGTCTCCTGCCCGCTTCTTTGTGCTCAGCCGTGGTCTGCCTGCGCCGGTCATGACTGCATCTTGTCAGGTCCACGTGACGGTGAGATTTCTGTCATCTGATCGAAATAGACGAAACGAGCTTGTTTCACGGCGGACACCGCCCGGGAACGGCGGTGCCGAAAACTATCAACTGACAGAAACCCGCCTCGGCGATGCAGCGGGCGGTCACTCACCACCCACCTCGCCCGTAGGAGTGAACATGAGCTCGACAACATTGCCGGCCCCCGGCGCGGGATCGGAACCGGTTCGTACGACGGACCATTCGGATCTTGCGTCCCTCGGGTACGACCAGCAGCTGCACCGTAGCCTCGGCAAGTTCGCGTCGTTCGCCGCCGGCTTCTCGTTCGTCTCGATCCTGACCACCATCTTCCAGCTCTTCGGCCTCGGCTTCAGCTTCGGCGGCCCGGCCTTCTTCCTCACCTGGCCGCTGGTGTTCCTCGGCCAGTTCATGGTCGCCTTGAACTTCGCCGAACTCGCCGCGCGCTACCCCATCTCGGGGGCCATCTACCACTGGTCCCGGCGCATGGGCGGTGAACTGGTCGGGTGGTTCGCCGGGTGGTTCATGATCATCGCGCAGATCGTCACCGCCTCCGCCGCCGCAATCGCGTTGCAGGTGGTGCTGCCCAGCATCTGGGGCGGATTCCAGTTCATCGGTGAGGACACCGCGCTGACCTCGTCGAGCGGAGCAGCCAATGCCGTTGTGCTGGGATCGATTCTGCTGGTACTCACGACCACCATCAACTGTATCGGCGTGAACTGGATGTCGCGCATCAACAGCATCGGCGTCACCTGCGAGATCGTCGGCGTCATCGCTCTCGTGCTGGTGTTCTTCACCCATGCCGAGCGCGGCCCGCAGGTGGTTTTCGACACCGGCAGTGCCGGAGCAGATCCCGGCTACATCGGGGCCTGGATCGTCTCGGGTCTGATGGCCGCCTACGTCATGGTCGGCTTCGGCTCGGCGGGCGAGCTCGCCGAGGAAACCCGCAATCCCCGACGCGTCGCACCGCGCACCATTCGCCTCGCGCTGTCGGCATCGGCACTCGGCGGTGGCCTGATGATCGTCGGCGCACTGATGGCCGCACCCAGCCTCACCGACGGTGCGCTTGCGACGCAGGGACTTCCGTACGTCATCGATTCGATTCTCACCTCGCCGTGGAGCAAGGTCCTGCTCGTCGACGTCGCCATCGCCGTGTTCATCTGCACCCTCGCCATCCAGACCGCAGCCTCCCGGTTGATGTTCTCCATGGCCCGTGACGGACGACTGCCCGCATCCGCTGCACTGGCCAAGGTCAACTCGCGCACCGGAACTCCCATCGCACCCTCGGTGCTGATCGGCCTGGCCTGCGTAGCCATCCTCGCCGTGAACGTCGGCAACTCCGCGATCTTCACGACCCTGTCGAGCGTCTGCATCGTGCTCATCTACCTCGCCTACATGATGGTGACCGTCCCGCTGCTGATCCAGCGACTCAAAGGCTGGCCGCACGGCGGCGTGCAGAAGGACAGCGACGGCGAGAAGCTCTTCACCCTCGGCCGCCTCGGCCTGCCGGTCAACATCGCCGCAGTTCTCTACGGCGGGCTCATGGTGGTCAACCTGTCGTGGCCACGAGCCGAAATCTTCGACCCCACCGGCGAATTCCCGCTGCTGCGCTGGGCCGCACCCCTGACCGTCCTCGCAGTGATCGTCGTGGGCATCGCCTGCCTGCCCCGCGGCAAAGCCCACCCGAAGCCCGTCACGATCGGAGCCTGAAGTCTCATGAGCACAGCAACCACCCATTCGGCCAAGGAACACGCGCGGTCGCAGGCGACCCTCGCACCGGCCCCCACCGCACCGGAGGGCGTGTCGGAACTGACGTGGGCAGAATCGGTGCCCGGCGGCAGCTACACCACGAAGGTTCTGGCTCGCGGAACCCGCTTGCGCCTCGTCGACGTCGACGGTGCCGCCTGTGCCAACCTGCTGCTCTATCGCGTCGACGCACCGTGGGAGCGCCTGAACACCGCCGACACCGTCAAGGTTCCGTGGCAGGCGTACCTGAGCGCGGGCCACCCCCTGCTCTCGGATCAGGGCCGCGTGCTGGCAACCATCGTGGCCGACACCTCCGGTCACCACGACGCGCTGTGCGGTACCACGTCCACGGCGACGAACATCGCCAAATACGGAGTGAACGGACCGCATTCGTCCGCTCCGGCCGGCCGCGAGCTGTTCACCCTTGCCGCGGCCAAGCACGGACTCGAGCCGCGCGACGTCGGACCGTCACTGTCGTTCTTCCACGGCATCACCGTCGACGCGGACGGGAGCCTCGTCAGCACCGGCTCTGCGGGACCCGGCCGCTCGGTGGATCTGCTCATCCACCTGCCGGTGATCGTGTTGCTCGCCAACACCGCTCACCCACTGAACCCCAGTCCCGAGTACGACACGACGACACTCGACGTACTGGCCTGGCGCGCACCGGAAGAGCTGCTCACACTCGACAACACCGAGCCGGAATACCAACGAGCAGTGCAGAACACCGAAAACGCATGGAAGGCAGCGCAATGACTACCAGCACAGTGAACACGGTGACAGTGAGAGACGAGATCGCTCCCGCGTTCGGCCCCTGGTCGGCAATCGTCGAGGCCGGCGACGTCCTGACCATCGTCGACCTCTACGGCAATCAGGCCGTGGACACCCTGCTGTACGCCGCACACGATCACTCACTGCGATACTCCGCGGCCGCGACCGTCACCGCGCAACAGAACCTGTTCCTGACCACCAGAACCGTTCTTCGCAGCGATGATTCGACACCTCTGATGACGATCATCGACGATGAGGTCGGCAACCACGACACCGTCGGCGGTGCGTGCTCCAAGGAATCGAACACCCTGCGCTACGGCCATCACACCCAACACCAGCACGCGTGCGTCGAGAATTTCCTCATCGAGGGTTCCAAGTGGGGACTCGGCAAGCGAGATCTGGCCCCCAACATCAACTTCTTCATGAACGTCCCCGTCGACGCCGACGGCACCCTCGGCATCGTCGACGGTCTGTCGGCCCCCGGCAAGACGCTCTCGCTGCGCGCAGAGATCGACACCCTGGTGTTGGTCTCGAACTGCCCGCAGATCAACAACCCCTGCAACGGGTTCGACCCAACCGCGGTGCAGATGATCGTGACGCGATCATGACCGCTGTGAACAGTAAGGCCGCCAAGATGACCGTGCAGCGGCCCGGCATGATCACGACGGTCCAGGACTGGCCGGGACGCGTCGGATATTGGAAGGTGGGCGTGCCGCCGTCGGGTCCGATGGACGATCTGTCGTTCCGGCTCGGCAACACCGCGCTCGGCAATCCCGAGGGTGCACCGGGACTCGAATCGACCATGGCCGGGCCGGCATTGACGTTCGACGCCGATACCTACGTCTGTGTGACCGGCGCCTCCGTTCCGGTGCGCATCGACGGCCGATCGGCCGCGCAGTGGAAACCGGTTCTGGTACCTGCCGGAGCAACATTGGACGTGGGTACCACCACCGGACACGGTCTGCGGGTGTATGTCCTGATCCAGGGCGGCCTCGACGTCGACGACTACCTCGGCAGCGCAGCGACATTCACGCTCGGCAAGTTCGGCGGACATCGCGGCGGCATCCTGGGCGAGGGAGACATCATCGGACTGGCCGGCCGCTCCGACAACTCCGCCGTCCTCGGACCGATCCCGATGGAACACCTGCCGGTGCTCACGTCCAACTGGGACATCGCCGTCACCGAAGGCCCACACGGAGCACCCGAGTTCTTCACCCGCGACGACATCGACACCCTGTACGCCACCCGTTACGAGGTGCATTTCAATTCCGATCGCACCGGAGTTCGGCTGATCGGACCCAAGCCGCAGTGGGCTCGCGCCGACGGCGGCGAGGCGGGGTTGCACCCGTCGAACATCCACGACAACGCTTACAGCGTCGGGGCATTGGACTTCACCGGCGACACCCCGATCCTGCTCGGCCCCGACGGACCCAGTCTCGGCGGATTCGTCTGTCCTGTCACCGTTGTCGCGGCCGAACGCTGGAAGCTCGGCCAACTTCGTCCCGGCGACACCATCCGATTCGTGCCGGTCCGGGCTGCAGCCACCGCGCCGCTGGGATCGCTCGGCCTCGCACGGCGCGCATCATTGCCCGCAGTCTTCTCCGCCGGCGGCGACGGGGACGACGGCGTCATCGCTCGGCGTGACGCCGATACCTGCGTCACATACCGGCGATCCGGTGACGACAACGTGCTGGTCGAATACGGCGACATGAAGCTCGACCTCACCCTGCGAGCACGGGTGCACGCGCTGCATCAGCGTGTCGAAGCCATCGCGCCCCGAGGCCTGTTGGATCTGACCCCCGGCATCCGCTCACTGCAGGTCAAGGTGAATCCCGATGTGCTGTCGATCGATTCGCTGATGGGTCTGCTCGCCGAGGTCGAGGATGATCTGCCTGCCGCCTCGGAACTCGTGGTCCCCAGCCGTCAGGTTCGGCTCCCGCTCTCGTGGGACGACCCGTCGACCAGGGAAGCGATCCAGCGATACATGCACGGTGTGCGCGCCGACGCCCCGTGGTGTCCCTGGAACATCGAGTTCATCAGGCGGATGAACGGACTCGGTTCCGTCGCAGACGTTTTCGATACCGTCTTCGCGGCGGACTACATGGTGCTCGGGCTCGGTGACGTGTACCTCGGTGCCCCGGTGGCGACTCCGCTGGATCCGCGTCACCGCCTGGTGACGACGAAGTACAACCCGGCACGCACGTGGACGCCGGAGAATGCCGTCGGCATCGGCGGGGCATACCTCTGCATCTACGGCATGGAGGGTCCCGGCGGATACCAGTTCGTCGGCCGAACCACGCAGGTGTGGAACCACAGTGCCACGTACAGCGGAGGCCCGTTCGAGGAAGGAACCCCGTGGCTGTTGCGGTTCTTCGACCGAATCTCCTGGTACTCGGTCGAACCCGAGGAGCTGATGGACCTGCGCGCCGATCTCGCTGCAGGCCGAGGCGGTGGAGTCGAGATCACCGACGGTGAGTTCTCGCTCGCCGAGCACGAGAACTTCCTCGAGTCCAACGCCGAGTCCATCGCGGAGTTCCGCGCGACTCAGGCCGTGGCCTTCGGGGCCGAGCGGGACGCGTGGTCGGCAGCCGGAGAATTCGACAAGAGAGGCAAGATCGATGCTGCCTGAGGTACGAGAACGAGTTCTGCAGGCCTACAAGCGAATAGCGGAGGTCGACCGACCCGAGGTGTGGATCACCCTGCGCGACGAGGACGACGTACTGGCCGAGGCGGTGTCGCTGGACGAGGCGCTCGCGGCCGGTGCAGATCTGCCGCTCGCCGGCGTGCTGGTTGCCGTCAAGGACAATATTGACGTCGCCGGTCTGCCCACTACTGCGGCGTGCCCCGAATTCGCCTACACACCAGCAATCTCCGCCGTCGCCATCGAGCGATTGACGAGCCAGGGCGCTCTGATACTCGGCAAGACCAACCTGGACCAGTTCGCCACCGGACTGGTCGGCACCCGCAGCCCCTACGGAGCAGTGCGCTGCGCCTGGGACCCCACGCTGGTCTCGGGCGGGTCCAGTTCCGGCTCGGCAGTGGCGGTGGCACTGGGGATCGCGGACATCGGAATCGGCACCGACACAGCCGGATCCGGGCGAGTCCCCGCCGCGTTCCACGGACTCGTCGGCATCAAGGCGACACTGGGGATCGTGCCGAACACCGGCGTCGTTCCCGCCTGCGCCGACTACGACTGCGTCACCGTTCTGGCCCACGATCTCGACAGTGCCACGGCAGCAATCCAAGTCATGACCGGTCCGACCACCACCGATCCACGCAGCCGGGCCTGGCCCGCCGACGTACGACTGGCCGCGTCGCCGGAACCCCGGGTCGCCGTTCCGCGTGCCGCGGATCTGGTATCGCTGAGCCCGGCATACCGTCGGGCATTCGAGGAGACGGTCGCAGGCCTGGCCGACAAGGGCTTCACCCACATCGAGGTCGATATCTCGGGGCTGCTCGATGCGGCTACACTGCTGTACGACGGAGCCATTGTGGCGCAGCGCTATTCGGCCGTCGGACAATTTCTCGACACCGCTCCGGACGGTGCCGATCCCACGGTCGCTGCCATCGTCCGCTCTGCAGCTGGCCCGTCCGCGCACCGTTACGTGGACGATCTGGGCACACTCACCCAGGCCAAGACTGCTGCCCGTGAACTGCTGCGCGATGTCGACGGTCTGCTGCTGCCCACCACCACCGAGCACCCGAGTATCGCTGCAGTGCAGGCAGATCCGGTCGGCATCAACCGACGCCTCGGCACGTTCACCAACTTCTGCAACCTGCTCGACATGGCTGCGGTGGCCGTCCCCGGTGCCCCGACGCCCGAGGACAACCCGTTCGGAGTGATGTTCGTCGTGCCTGCGTTCGAGGATCAGATCGCCATCGACCTCGCTGCTCGGCTGAGCGAAGCGCCGTCACCCTCGTTGATCGACGACGGCATCGAGGTGCTGGCCGTAGGGGCACACCTACGCGGGTTCCCGGTGCACAGCCAGCTGACCGATCGGGGCGCACGGTTCAGCGGCGAGGTGACCACATCTGCGGACTACCGACTCGTGGATCTGCACACCACACCGCCCAAGCCCGGTCTGGTGCGGCGGGAAGGGCACGGCGCACCCATTGCCGGAGAGCTGTACCGGATGTCCGCTGCCGCGCTCGGCACCTTCCTCGCCGGGTTGCCCGCGCCGATGGGCCTCGGTCCGGTCGAGTTGTCGGACGGACGCTGGGTCACCGGGTTCTGCTGCGCCCACGATGCGGCCGAGAAGGGCACCGACATCACCGAATTCGGCGGTTGGCGCGTGTACAGCTCACGCGGGAACGGGCCTGCTGCCGTCGGTGGCGACACGGACCGCCAGGAGCCCGAGCACGGTGCCCATGAGGTAGCGCTGCATCTTCAGCCAGGTGGGCCGGACGGCGAGGAATCGGGCGATCGATCCGGCCAGAACCACGATCACCAGATTGATCACCACCGCTACGGCGATCTGTGCGCCGCCGAGTGTGAAGCCCTGCAGCAGAAGGCGGCCGGCCGCAGGATCGACGAATTGCGGAATCACGGAGATGTACATGATCGCGATCTTCGGGTTCAGCAGGTTGGTCACCAGACCCATCGTGAACAGTCGACGGTTCGAATCCTGTTGCAGCGCAGTCGCCTCGAAGGCGGAGGCCGTTCCGCGTAGCGCCTGCACGGCAAGCCAACCGAGGTAGACCGCGCCGGCGAGCTTGACCGCGATGTACAACGCGGGCACGGCCGTGAACACCGCTGCCAGGCCGAGATTGGTGGCCGTCAGATAGACCAGAAAGCCGACAGCCACACCTACGAGGGACACCATTCCCGCCCGCCTGCCTTGCGAAATGCTGCGCGAGACGAGGTAGATCATGTTGGGACCCGGTGTCAGAACCAACACGAGGGCGACGGCGAACACGCCGAATACTGCAGACCACGAGACCATACGGTCGACACTTCCCGATAGTCGAACGCCCGGGTAGAGCCAGTTACCTTCCCGTGGACACCTATTCGCTTCGCACGATCGAGGCGACCTCGTCACCGATTGCGGCCATGCCGGCTGCCGTCGGGTGCAGTGGCGCAGCGGGGTTCTCCGGGATGACGCCCTCGAAGTACCGCTGATCGACTGCCGCACAGACATCGTGGCCGACGCTGAGCGCCTCGGTGTCGACGAACTCGGCCCCGTGCTCCTCGGCCTGTGTCTTCAGCGCCTGGTTCATGGCGGTGATGCTGCTCTGGATGTAGTCGGCGTCCTCGGGGAGAACCGGCTGAGTGGGGAAGCAGCCACCGTCGGGGAGATACGTTCCGTATCCGACGACGAGGATCCGCGCGTCGGGCGCACGCTCGGCCACCGCGTCGAGCATCGCGCCCCAACCCGGAGCCTTGTCCGCGATGGCGGCGCCGACGGTGTCGACACCGCCGGCGGTGAGCCGGTCCTTGCAGACGTTGCCTGTCGAGGAATTCGCGAACGTCAGGCAACCCACCGCGGTCGAGACGAGCCCGATGTCGTTGCCACCGATCGTCACCGTGACCAGATCGGTCTCGGGCGTCACCGCGTCGAGTTGGACGGGCTGATCCCCGCTGGAGGTGCTCTGGGGCGTCGAGACGAGGTTCTCGGTCACGGCCCCGCCGCACGTGACGTCGACGAACGACGCGACCTCGAGCTGAGCCGCGACGACGTGCGGGTAGTTCGAGTCGGACTGCTCACAACCCGGTACGCCCACCTGCTCCGGGATACGTGGCCCCGACGCCGCCGAATCACCCAGCGCCACATAGTTCAGTGAGGCCGAGGCCGGGACGTCCGGAACGTCGGCGTCGGGTGCACTGGGCGAAGAACACGCCGCCAGCAGACTCACGGCAACAGCAATCCCGACGTAGATCCCAGGGTTCCTCACAGGCTCGACGCTACCGCGGCCGGTAACCTCGACCGGGTTGTCCCACGAGTACGTCTACACATCGAAGGAAAGGAACATCGCATGATCACCAACTTCATCAACGCGATCCTGACCGGCTTCGGCTCCATTTCTGCTGGTAGCAGCGGCTTCGAGCTGGCACCGGGAACGCTGCCCTTCGGACTGTAGGACCGGCAGTTCGCCATCCGTGCGGTGCCGACGGTTCGTCCGGCACCGCACGGGTACACCGCACACATGACTGATCCGAAGCACGACGAGAACTCTGCCCCCGACGCCGACAAGGACGTGCAGTCCGACCCGGCTGCGGACGCAGACACCAACGACTGGTCCAGCGAGGGTGGGGCCATCGAAACCGGCCCAGCCACCGACGACGAGCGAACCGACGGCAGCTAGCCGAACAAGCGGCGAGGTGCCGACCGCACCGTCCGGACGTCACCGTCGGCCACGATGTGCTCCACCGCTTCTCCGCGCCCTCGCATCGACGGGTCGGCGGTGAAGTCCACTCGGGCGTCGCCGTGCCAGTCGATGCCTACGACGATCCCCACGGTTCCCTTGGGAATGCCGCTTCGCCAACGCACGCGTCCCCAATTTCTGAGTGCGACGACCGTATCCCCAATTTCGAAATTCCCCATTGCGCCCCCAAAAATTTTTCCTGCCGATCAGTAGACCGCACCCGAACGGCCTGTTCAAGCGGTAGATCCGCGCTTACTGCCACCGATGGCTACCGGCGGTTCGGCCGACGCGGGGACAAACAGGGCAGCTACCTCGTTTTGTGTGCGCGAGTCGGAGCAGCGGTATTTTCGTCTTCGACAAGTTGCTGTTCTAGCAATATTTCTTGCCAACCATGCAGCCCTGTCCGCACACTGCAGATATGACTTCAGACAACGCACACCCAGCCCCCGTCGAGAATGTCCCCGTCGACGCGATCATCGTCGGCGGCGGAGTCGCGGGGCTCAGCGCCGCCGTGGCCCTCGGACGCTCCCGCCGATCCGTGGCGATCGTCGACGCCGGCGATCCGCGTAACGCTCCGGCCGCCCATTCCCACAACTACCTGACGCGCGACGGCGAATCTCCGCTCGAGCTCGTTCGCCTCGGCCGTATCGAGGCCGAGCACTACGGCGTCCGCATCGTCCACGGCAACGCGACCTCGGCTGCGCGGACCGACTCCGGGTTCGAGGTGTCCCTCGCCGCCGGGACCGTCGTTCGAGGCCGTCGCCTCCTGGTCACCACCGGTCTCACCGACATTCTTCCCAGCATCCCCGGGCTCGCCGAGCGCTGGGGCCGCGACGTACTGCACTGCCCGTACTGCCACGGATGGGAAGTCCGAGACCGGGCGATCGGCATCATCGGCAGCGTCATGTCCGGACATCAGGCTCAGATGTGGCGTCAACTGTCCGAGAACGTCACCGTATTCACCCACACCGCAACGGAATTGAGCCCCGAAGAGCTGGCGCGGATGCGCGCCCGCGGGATCGTCGTGGTCGAAGAAGAGATCACGCGAGTCGACGTCGAGAACGACGCCATCGTCGGCGTCACGTTGGCGAACGGCGTCGCCGTCGCGCTCGACGCCGTGGTCGTCGGCCCCAACTTCACTTCCCGCGCAGACGTTCTCGAGTCATTGGGACTCGAGACGACCGAGATGGTGATGAACGGTCACGTCTTGGGCACCTACATCGAGGCCGACCCGGTCGGCGCGACGTCCGTGCCGGGGGTGTGGGTGGCCGGCAACGTGGCGGCACCCATGGACACCGTCGTCGCGGCGTCGGCGGCAGGCGTGAAGGCCGGTGCCGCGATCAACGGTGACCTCATCGAGGAGGACGTACGGTTCGCCGTGGAACGGGCCGAAGCAATGGCCTCCTGACGTCGGACATCAGCTTCCCAGCGCGGTTGCCAATCCGCTCTCGATGGCGTCTTTGCGAACCCCGAGTTCGGCCAGGGTGGCATCCTCGTTCTCGAGCAGCGCCAACAGGATGTGCTCGGTGCCGATGTAGTTGTGCCCCAACCGAAGCGCTTCACGGAAGGTCAATTCCAGTGCCTTCTGGGCACCGGCGTCGAAGGGGATCAGCGCCGGCAGGGGATCGGCCGGTTCGGGCAGCGTCGCCGTCACCGCGGTACGGATCTGCCCATCGGTGAGCCCCTGCGCACCCAGTAGCTTCGCGGCGAAGCCCTCGGGCTCACCGAGCAGGCCGAGGATCAGATGGCCGGTGGTGATGTGATCGTTGCTCGTCGCCCGGGCCTCGTTCTGGGCCCCCACCACCACATTTCGTGCGCGTGGAGTGAAGCGCGAGAAGCCCTGACTGGCGTCGAGTTCGGCCGGGTCGTCGCCACCCTTGGCCACGAAGCGCTTCTGTACCGCCTGCTTGCTGACGCCCATGGACGCGCCGATGGCAGTCCAGGACGCACCGGACCGACGCGCTCGATCCACGAAGTGGCCGATCAGATGGTCGGCGATGTCGCCGAGCGCATCGGCGGCGATCACCGCGTCGGAGAGTTGATCGAGTGCGTCGGTGTGCACCTTCTCGATGGCGGCGATCAGGTCGTCGAGTCGGACTGGGTTGGTGATCTTCGTCGATTCGGTCATACGTCAACTCTAGGTTGACGCCAGTCCGTCGTCAACCCTCGGTTGACGACTCTGCGTCGAGGGTCGGTGGAGTCGAAGTTTGTTCGGGGTCAAATAGTGACCCTGATCACCGTTTTTGCTGGCAAAGACGTATATTCACCGATGAAGGCGTCAGCGGAGAAGGTGCGAGCGCCGCACAGCGAGGGGAAGTGGGGTCCTTCGATGAATGCGAAGGCCGCTGCGCCATTCGCCGTGCCATCGGTGCGGACCGCGTTCCTGGCTGCGGTGGCCGTCATCGCGGTGACGGTGTTCGTCCAGGGCAGTGCCGACGTGCGTGCCGGCGTTCTGGCCGTCGTCGCCGTGGGATCGGTCGTGGCGATCAGTGCGGCAATTCGTCGCTACCGCCCGACCGACGCCCGATGCTGGTGGGCTCTGTTCGGAGCCTCGGTGCTGTTCATGTTCGGAGTCTCGTTTCGCAGCGACCCGAACGCGCTGGATCGATCGTTCTCGCTGCTCCCGGATCTGTTCACTCTCACCGGGTACGCCCTGGTGGGATACGCCCTGTCTCGGTGGATCCGAGACCGCCGATCGATCGACGACATCACCCCACTAGTCGATGCAGGCCTGATTTTCCTCGGCACGCTGTTCCTGTCGTGGTTGCTGCTGATCTCTGCGGCCCTCGACCTGCCGCGTTCGTCCGTGTCGACGGTGGTGAACGGGATCTATCCGGCGATCGACGCGGCGCTGATCACGTTGACGACATATCTGCTCTTCTCCTCGAAACCCCGCTCCGCCGCGCTGTTCTGGGCGCTGCTCGCCCTGGTGGCGACGTTCGTCGGCGACGTGTCCTACGCCTTCGCGGCGACGACCGACGACGCTCCGTCCTCGGGGTTGCTCGACGGCATCTACCTGTTCGCGTACCTGTCGCTGGCGATGGCAGCGCTCGACCCGTCGATGCGCACGGTGTCGCACCGGCAGACCCCCGCACCCGCCCACAGCAGCCGTCGGGTGGTCTTCGTGGTGTTGATGTTGGTGGTCTGCGCGACCGTGCCGCTGCTCGGTTCGGCGGTCTCCACCGGCGACCTGATCGTCCGCTCGCTGTTGCTCGCCTCGATCCTGGTCGGTGCTTTCCTCCGCGGCGAACGCGCCCTGGCCCGAGTGCAGACCGGCGAAGAGCATGCCCGCTACCTCGCGGCACACGACCTGCTCACCGGACTGCCGAACCGCACGACGCTCGACGCGGAGTACGCCCGACACGAACGCGCTCAGCGACCCGGACGCACCTGCACTCTGTTCGTCGACCTCGACAACTTCAAGATGGTCAACGATTCGTACGGCCACCGCGTCGGAGACGAGTTGATCGTCGCCGCGGCACGTCGCATCCGCGCGGCCGTCGGTGCCGCCGACACCGTCGTTCGGTATGCCGGCGACGAGTTCGTGGTGCTCACCCGCCGCGACCGTTCCGGTTCGGAACTGTTGGCGCGCCGCATCATCGAGCGACTGAGCGAGCCGTTCCCGCTCAGTGCTGCCACCGCCTACGTCTCGGCCTCGGTGGGCATCGCCGACGCCGAACGACTGCACGACGCCATCCGCGAGGCCGACACCGCGATGTATCACGCGAAATCTCTCGGGGCGTCTCGCTACGCGTTCTTCGACGAGTCCTTGCGTGCGCGAGCAACATCGGCGATCGAGACCGCCACCGCACTTCGCGGCGCGATCCGGCGCGGAGAACTCGAGGTCTACTACCAACCGATCGTCGCGACGAAGTCCCGCAAGACCGTTGTCTACGAGGCGCTCGTGCGCTGGAACTGGCAGGGCCGAGTACGGACGCCGAACGAGTTCATCCCGATCGCCGAATCGACCAATCTCATCGAGGAGATCGGTGAGTGGGTACTGCGCACCGCGATCTCCGATCTGGTGACACTGCGCGCGAACGGGCAGGACGTCACCATGTCGGTCAACGTCTCGCCGATGCAGTTGCGCGACGACTCGCTGCCGGGCATCGTCCAACGGGTGCTCGATACCTTCGGCGTCGCCGGTGCGGACCTGGCGCTCGAGATCACCGAAAGTGTTCTGATCGACGACGTCGGCGCAGCGAAGACCGTGCTCGATCGGCTCGCCGCCATGGGCGTACTCATCGTCCTCGACGATTTCGGTATCGGCTACTCCTCGCTGAACCGGTTGCGCAAGATGCCGATTGCGCTGCTCAAGATCGACAAGTCCTTCGTCCACGAGATCGGCGTCTCCGATTCCGACGTCCAGCTGATTCGCGCCATCACCGCCATGGCGTCCGCGCTTTCCGTGACGACCGTCGCCGAGGGGGTCGAGACCGAGGAACAGGCCGCGATCATCGAGCAACTCGACTGCCGTTTCGCGCAGGGCTATCTGTACGGCAGGCCCGCCCCCATCGCGCATTGGCTTCTCGAATCCGCGCAGCAACGGTGACCACGGTGTTAGCGTCGAGCGGTGTCTGCAACCGGAATGCGCCCTGTTCGCTACACCGCCCTCGCCTGTGCTCTCCTGCTGGTGCCGCTCGTCGCGTGCAGCAGTAGCGACGACGCCGGTACCGACACCGCCGCGGCGGACAGTTGCGTACTCGGTGCCAGTGGCGGCACCCCGGTAGGAAAGACCCCGAGCACCGGCTCGGGTGACATCTCCACCAATCCGGAAGTGGCGACCGGATATCGGTCGAGCATGACTCCGGTGGAGACGCCGTCGTACTCGGTCTCCACCGCCAACCCGGTCTCCACGGAGGCCGCATGCGAGGTATTACGCGACGGCGGCACCGCGGCCGACGCCCTCATCGTGGCGCAGACCGTGCTCGGGCTCGTCGAACCCCAGTCGTCGGGAATCGGCGGCGGCGCTTTTCTGATGTACTACGACGCCGCGTCGGGCGAGGTGCAGAGCTACGACGGCCGCGAGACCGCGCCGATGAGTGCCACCGGCGACTACCTGCGGTACATCGACGACGTCAACCGCACTGTGCCGCAACCCGATGCGCGGTCCAGTGGCCGATCGATCGGCGTGCCGGGTGTTGTGCGCATGCTCGAGCAGGCGCACGAGGATCACGGTGACAAGCCGTGGGGGGATCTGTTCCGACCCGCGATCGAGCTCGCCGACAACGGAATCGAGATCAGCCCGCGCATGGCCTCGTCCATCGCGGACTCGGCACCGAAGCTCGCACTCGACCCGGCGTCGAAGGACTACTTCCTGCAGCCCGACGGAACCGGTAAGCCTGCCGGCACGGTGCTGAACAATCCGGCGATGTCGAAGACGTTGTCCGCCATCGCAACCGACGGTGCCGATGCCTTCTACACCGGCGACATTGCCCAGGCGATCGTCGACGCGACAGCAGATACCACCGCCGGCCGTACCCCGGGGCAGATCACGGTGGACGACCTCGCCGGCTACGAGCCGAAGACCCGTACCGCAGTGTGCACGCCGTACCGCGATCACGACATCTGCGGAATGCCGGGGCCGTCCTCCGGCGGCATCGCGGTGGCGTCGACGATGGGCATTCTGTCGAACTTCGATCTGGCGCAGTACGCCCCGACGGACATGGACGCCAACGGCGGCAAGCCGACCGCCGAGGCCGTGCACCTGATCTCCGAGGCCGAGCGACTGGCGTACGCCGATCGCGACAAGTACGTCGCCGATCCGGATTTCGTACCCCTACCCGGCGGCTCGCCCGACACCCTGCTCGCCCCCGAGTACCTCAGCAGCAGAGCAGGACTGATCGACGAAGGCAAGTCGATGGGTACCGCGAAACCGGGCGACTTCGGACCGGTGCAGTTCGCCTCGTCCACCGATCCCGAGCACGGCACCAGCCACATCTCCATCGTCGACGGCGAGGGCAACGCAGCCTCGATGACGACGACCGTCGAGTCGGCTTTCGGCTCGTTCCACATGGTCGACGGCTTCCTGCTCAACAATCAGCTCACCGACTTCTCCGCCGCGCCGGTGGCCGAGGACGGAACTCCCATGGCCAACCGTGTCGAGCCAGGCAAGCGCCCGCGCAGTTCGATGGCCCCGACCCTGGTGTTCGACCGCGGCGACGACGGCACACGCGGAGATCTCGTTCTCGTCGCGGGCTCACCCGGCGGGTCGGTGATCATCCAGTTCGTCGTCAAAACACTCGTAGGACTGCTCGATTGGGGAATGGACCCGCAGCAGGCGGTGTCGATGGTCGACTTCGGAGCGGCCAACACCCCGTCCACCAACTACGGCGGCGAACATCCCAACGTGACTGGAGAGAACGATCCGGTCGTGAAGACGCTGCGCGAGAAGGGCCACCAGGTCTCGGTTGCCGACCAGTCGAGCGGGCTGAGCGCGCTGCAACGCACCGACGGTGGCTGGATCGGCGGAGCGGACCCACGCCGCGAAGGTGAGGTATTGGGTGGATAGGTGCGGGCGCGGGTAGCGCTCAGCTCACGAATCGATAGCCCATGCCGGTTTCGGTGATCAGATGCACCGGTGCCGCTGGGTCTCGTTCCAACTTCTGGCGTAGTTGGCCGAGATAGATTCGCAGATAATGCGTTTCGCGCTCGTGCCCGGGTCCCCACACGGTACGCAGAATCTCTTTCTGCGACACCAATTTCCCCTCGTTGCGGACGAGCAGTTCGAGGACGCCCCATTCGGTGCGCGTCAGGTGCACGTTCTCGCCTTGTCGAACAACGGTTTTGGCAGCGAGGTCGACCGTGAAGTCCGCGGTCTCGACGATGGGATCCGCCACCGATTGCGGACCGCGGCGCAGGGCCGCGCGCAGTCGCGCCAGCAGCTCGTCCATGCCGAACGGCTTGGTCACGAAGTCGTCCGCTCCGGCATCGAGCGCCTCGACGGTGTCGGCCGAGTCGGTGCGCGCCGAGAGCACCAGAATCGGCACATCGGTCCATCCGCGCAGACCTGCTATGACGTCGATACCGTCGATGTCGGGCAGACCGAGGTCCAGGATCACGATGTCCGGGTGGAAGTTCGCGGCCACCCGCAGTGCTTCCCCACCCGTAGCCGCGCTGACGACCTCGAATCCGCGGACGTTCAGATTGATCCGCAGCGCCCGCACGATCTGTGGTTCGTCGTCGACGACGAGCGCCCGTACCTTCACCTGCTCGCCGCCTTCAACTCGACCGTCATCGTCAGCCCTCCGCCGACGGTGTCCGACGCCGTGACGGTACCGCCCATGGCCCGCACGAATCCTCGCACCACCGACAGGCCGAGTCCGACGCCCACCGAGTTGTCACGGTCACCGAGACGTTGGAACGCGTCGAACATGGTCGCTTCGGCCCCGACGGTGATGCCGGGGCCGTGGTCGACGACGGAGATGGCGGCCATGTCACCGTGCACTGCGGCGCGCACGGTGATCTCGCCGGTGGGGGCGTAGCGGGCACTGTTCGCCACCAGGTTCGCGAGCACTCGTTCGAGCAGACCCGGATCGGCGAGCACTTCGACGTCGCCCACCTCGACCCGCACGCGCTCGTCGGCCCCTACCAGCGCGCCTGCCAGCACGTCGTCGACGAAGACGGGACGCAGACTGGGTTGGACCACACCGGCTTGCAGCCGCGAGGAGTCGAGCAGATTGGTCACCAATGCCGTCAACTGGTCGGCCGACTCGTCGATGGTGGCGAGCAGTTCGTCGGTGTCCTCGGGCGAGAACTGAACGTCGGTGCTGCGCAGCGACGACGAGGCTGCCTTGACCGCCGACAGCGGTGTCCGCAGATCGTGGCTGACGGCCGAGAGCAATGCTCGACGCAACGCGTCGGCCTCGGCCAGTGCGTTGGCGCGGCTGGCTTCCTCGGCCAGACGGGCTTGGCGCACCATGCCCGCGGCTTGGTTGGCCACGGCTGTGAGGACGCGGCGATCGTGGGCGCGGGTGCGTTCGCCGACGAGCAGCAGCGTGAAATCGCCCGCGTCGATCTCGGTGTCGGCCCCGTTGCGATCGGTCGGCGGGTGTTCGCCCGAGCTGCCCACGATGGACCGGGACTGGTTGTCCCACAATGCGACGCCGGACTGCCGATACGTCTCCCGTGCGCGCTCGAGCAGCGCGCCCAGATCGGCACCGCGCAGGACGGACCCCGCGAACAGGGTCAACAGTTCGGCTTCCTGCGTCGCCCGGCGTGCCTGACGCGTCCGCCGAGCGGCCGCATCCACCAGGGCCGCGACTGCCACAGCGACCAGCAGTAGTACGACGGTCACGACGAAGTTGTCCGGCTCGGCGATCGTCAGGCTGTATCTGGGTGTGGTGAAGAAATAGTTCAGCAGAAATCCTGCGATCAGCGCCGAGAGTGCCGCCGGTGCAACACCTCCCAACAGAGCCACACACAGCACCACCATGAAGAACAGGGCACTTTCACCGCTGGAATCGAAGTCCGGACCGACCGTGCTCAGCACTGCAGCGGCCAAGCAAGGCACGAGAACCGCGGCCAGCCAGGCGATCACCCGGCGACGCCCCGAATCGACCTGCAGACTCCGCCGACGGGCCTGCTCGGCGTGAGTGACCATGTGCACGTCGATCTTTCCCGAGTTCTGCACCACGGCCGCGCCGATACCCTCGTCGAGAATGCGGGCGGCGCGTGACCTTCTCGAGGTACCGATCACCAACTGCGTGGCGTTCACTCCGCGCGCGAAATCGAGCAGAGTGGTGGGCACGTCGTCCCCGACGACGCTGTGCACACTCGCACCGAGGCCGGCGGCGAGCTTGCGCACGGAACCCATCTGCGGTGCGGACACGCCCATGAGGCCGTCTCCGCGAACGATGTGCAGCACCATCAGTTCGGCACTGGACTTCGAGGCGATCCGACTCGCCCGCCGCAGCAGGGTTTCCGACTCGGGGCCGCCCGTCACCGCGACCACCACCCGCTCGCGAGCCTCCCAGGTGTCGGTGATGCGATTGTCCTTGCGGTACTTCACCAATGCGGCGTCGACCTGGTCGGCGATCCACAGCAGTGCGAGCTCACGCAGAGCCGTCAGGTTGCCGCCGCGGAAGTAGTTGCTCAGCGCGGCGTCCACCTTGTCGGCGGCGTAGACGTTGCCGTGCCGCAGCCTGCTCCGCAGCGCCTCGGGTGTGATGTCGACCAGCTCGACTTCGTCGGCGGCCCGAACCACGCTGTCGGGAACCGTCTCTCGCTGCGGAACACCGGTGATCTGCTGCACCACGTCGTTCAGAGATTCGAGGTGCTGCACATTGAGGGTGGAGATGACATCGATGCCCGCGTCGAGCAGCACTTCGACGTCCTGCCACCGCTTGTCGTGGACGCTGCCCGGAGTGTTGGTGTGCGCCAGCTCGTCGACGAGTACCACCTCGGGGCGACGAGTCAGGACCACGTCGAGATCGAGTTCCTGCGCCGAGGATCCGCGATAACGGACGGTGGCCATCGGCAGGACTTCGATGCCCTCCAGCGCCTCGATGGTTCGCGCCCGCCCGTGCGTTTCCACGACGGCCGCGACCACGTCACGCCCGCGATCCTGCAGCCGACGAGCTTCGCCGAGCATGGCGAAGGTCTTGCCGACGCCGGGCGCGGCACCGAGGTAGATCCGCAGCTCACCCCTGTCCGCCACAGCCTGTCTCCTCACCCGGCCGGTATGCGTCCCGCAGTGCCAGGTTCAACTCCGGGACATTCACCGCTTCGGCACCGAGTACACCGTACTGCGGGCCGCGGGTGTACTGGTCGACCAGAGCCTCCACCTCGTTCACCGGCGCTCCGTTGACCTGGGCCACCCGGGCGACCTGGAGGGCCGCGTAGGCGGGACTGATGTCGGGATCGATACCGGATCCGGAGCCGGTGACGGCGTCGGCCGGAATCGCCGACGGGTCGACGTTCTCCCGGGCGGCGATGGCGGCTCGACGCTGTTCGACGAACGACGCGAGTACCTCGCTCGACGGGCCCTGATTGGTCGGTAGTGCCGCAGCAGGATCACCGGGCGCGAACGCGTCGTCGTCCGATACCGAGCCCGTGACGCGGGTGTGGAAGAACGGATCCGGCTCTCCCGGAGCCACCTGCGGATCGACGCCGATCAGCGAGCTGCCGACGACGCAGCCCTGTGCGTCACGCAGCGGCGACCCCTCGGCGGAGTCGGTGCCGATGCGGCTGATGCCCCAGACCACAGCCGGATACGCGATGCCGAGGATCACGGTGAGCGCCAGCAGCACTGCGAAGCCTGCAACGACCTGACGGAGAAATCCCTGTACGAAACGCATGGTCAGCCAATCCCTGGAATGAGTCGAACGAGCAGGTCGATGAGCCAGATACCGACGAACGGACTGATGACGCCGCCGACGCCGTAGACCAGTAGGTTCCGCCGCAGCAACGCAGCCGCGGACGCCGGGGTGTATCGAACCCCTTTGAGTGCCAACGGAATCAGCGCCACGATGACAAGCGCATTGAAGATCACCGCGGACAGGATCGCCGATTCCGGGGTCGCCAGGTGCATGATGTTCAGCCCGCCCAGCTGGGGATAGACGGTGGAGAACATCGCCGGCAGAATCGCGAAGTACTTCGCCAGGTCGTTGGCCAACGAGAACGTCGTCAGAGCTCCGCGCGTGATGAGCAACTGCTTGCCGATCTCGACGATCTCGATGAGTTTGGTCGGATCGGAATCGAGGTCGACCATGTTGCCGGCTTCCTTGGCGGCCGAGGTGCCGGTGTTCATCGCGACGCCGACGTCGGCCTGGGCGAGAGCCGGGGCATCGTTGGTACCGTCGCCGGTCATCGCAACGAGCCTGCCGCCTTCCTGCTCCTGCCGGATGAGCGTGAGCTTGTCCTCGGGAGTGGCCTCGGCCAGGTAGTCGTCGACACCTGCCTCGGCAGCAATGGCTTTGGCGGTCAGCGGATTGTCACCGGTGACCATCACGGTTCGGATGCCCATGGCCCGCAGCTGAGCGAACCGTTCGGCAATGCCGGGTTTGACGACGTCCGAGAGTTCGACGACACCGAGAGCGCGAGCAGCAGAACCGGTTTCGCGTACCGCGACCACCAGCGGAGTGCCGCCGTTCTGCGCGATGTCGTGCACGGTGCCGTCCAGATCGGCCGTCCCGCCGCCGTCGCGAATCCAACTGTAGACCGAATCCGCTGCACCCTTGCGGATCTCCATGCCCGGTAGATCCAACCCGCTCATCCGAGTTTGCGCCGTGAACGCCACGAACTCCCCGCGCTCGGATTCACCTTCTGCCGTGACGGATTCGAAGTCTCGCTCGACCAGTTCGACGATGCTGCGCCCCTCGGGGGTGCCGTCGGCCAGCGACGACAGCCGAGCGGCGCGAGCCAATTCGGCGGCGTCGATGCCCGTCGCCGGATGCAGGCCGGTGGCGCGGCGGTTACCGAAAGTGATGGTCCCGGTCTTGTCCATCAGCAGGGTGTCGATGTCGCCTGCCGCCTCCACTGCCCGGCCGGACATTGCCAGTACGTTGCGCTGCACCAACCGGTCCATGCCCGCGATACCGATGGCCGAGAGCAGTGCCCCGATGGTCGTGGGGATCAGGCAGACGAGCAGGGCAATCAGCTGGATTGGATCCTGTTGCTGTCCAGAGTAATTCGACATCGGACCGATGGCGACGACAGCGAAGAGAAACACGATGGTCAGCGACGCGAGCAGGATGTTCAGGGCGATCTCGTTCGGCGTCTTCTGCCGCGCCGCGCCCTCGACGAGGGCGATCATCCGATCCACGAACGTCTCGCCCTGCGCTGCAGTGATTTTCACGACGATCTCGTCGGAGAGCACGATGGTGCCGCCGGTGACGGCCGACCGATCGCCGCCGGATTCACGGACCACGGGAGCCGACTCACCGGTGATGGCGGATTCGTCGACGGTTGCAATGCCCTCGATGACATCGCCGTCGCCGGGAATGACCTCACCGGCCGAGACGACGACCTCGTCGCCGACCTTCAATTCGGCACCGGCCACCTCGGTGATCACGAACTCGGCACCCGACGCCGTGCGTCGTCGAGCAGTAGTGTCCTGCTTCACCTTTCGCAGGCTGGCTGCCTGCGCCTTGCCGCGGCCTTCGGCGACGGATTCGGCGAGGTTCGCGAACAGCACCGTGAACCACAGCCAGCCGGTGACGAACCAGGCGAATACCGACGGCTGAGCGATCGACAGGATCGTCGTGACGATCGAGCCGAGGAAGACGACGAACATGACCGGGTTGCGGGCCAGGTGGCGCGGATCGAGTTTGCGGAACGCGCCGGGTAGAGCGGTGTTCAGTGACAGGTTCATTGCATGGCCTCTGCTATGGGTCCGAGAGCAAGTGCGGGGAAGAAGGTGAGGGCCGCGACCAGGATGGAGGTACCGATCAGCAGCGTGCCGAACAACGGTCCATCGGTGGGCAGGGTGCCCGCGTTGGGCGCGCTGCGTTTGGTCGTCGCGAGCGAACCGGCCAGGGCCAATACGAAGACGATCGGCAGAAAGCGGCCGAGCAGCATCGCGATACCGAGGGAGATCTGGAACCAGTCGCTCGTCACCGTCAGGCCGCCGAAAGCACTGCCGTTGTTGTTCGATGCCGATGCATAGGCGTAGAGCAACTCGGTGAATCCGTGAATGCCGGGGTTGCCCTGATAGCTCGTCGTCGATTCGAGTATCACCGTGATCGACGTGCCGACGAGCACGAGGATCGGCATCACGAGAACCGAGAGCGCGGCCATCGTGATGGCCCGTCGACCCAGCTTCTTGCCGAGGAATTCCGGAGTTCGGCCGACGAGCAGACCACCGACGAAGACGGCGATGACCGCGAGAACCAGCAATCCGTACAGACCGGTGCCGACGCCACCCGGCGCGATCTCGCCGAACAGCATGTTCAGCAACACCGCTCCGCCGCCCAGCGCAGACATACTGTCGTGGGCCGAATTGACTGCGCCGGTGGATGTTCCGGTCGTCGACACCGCGAACAGCGCAGAAGCCGGGATGCCGAAGCGAACTTCCTTGCCTTCCATCATCGCGCCCGCGGCCGTTGCTGCCACTCCACGGGTACCGGATTCGGCGAACAACGTCACCGCCAACAGCGTCGCCCACAGCGTCGCCATCACCGCCAGCAGCGTCAGACCCTGCTTGCGGTTGCCGATCATCGTGCCGAACGTACGAGTGAGGGCCACCGGGATCAGCAGCAACGAGATGATCTGCACGATGTTGGTCAGTGGTGTCGGGTTCTCGAACGGGTGCGCCGAGTTGGCCGCCAGAATGCCACCACCGTTGGTGCCGATCTCCTTGATAGCCTCCTGCGAGGCAACGGGCGCAAGCGCATTGGTGACCGTCTGCCCATCGAGACCGGTGGAGGTGAAGCCTGACGAGAACGACATCACGGTGCCCTGAGTCAGCATGATCACCGCGACGAGCACGGAGAGCGGCAGCAGAATACGGAGCGTCCCGCGCGTGAGGTCGACCCAGAAATTGCCGAGCTCACCGCCCGTCGACACCCGAACGAAGCCGCGCACGACGGCGATCGCCACCGCGAGACCGACTGCAGCAGAGACGAAGTTCTGTACCGCCAGCCCCAGCGGCTGCGTCAGATTCGACAGCGTGGTCTCGGGAACGTACGACTGCCAGTTGGTGTTGGTGACGAACGACGCCGCAGTGTTGAACGCCATCGCCGGACTCACCCCCGACAGGCCACCGTTCAGCGGGAGCACACCTTGAATTCGCTGCAGTACGAACAGGAATACGACCCCGGCGAACGAGAACCCGAGCAGGCTGGTGGAATAGCCGACCCAGGTCTGTTCCGACGACGAGTTCACCCGGGCCACCCGATAGAGCAGACTCTCGACGCGAGTGTCGTGGGTAGAACCGAACACCCGGGCCATGTAGTCACCGAGCGGCACGTACGCCGCCGCCAACACGACTATCACGATGCCGATCTGAAGACCGGCAAGCAGAGCAGGATTCATGGCGCCGTCAGAACCTCTCCGGATCGAGAAGAGCGACGAACAGGTAGACCGCGACGAACGCGGCCACCGTGAGACAGAGCAATTCGGTCATTGCTCGATCTTGAATCCCACCAGCGAACGAAAACGCGTTCCTTACGCTTTCCTACGCTCACGACCTGCGGTCATGACGGAGTTTTTACGCTAGCGCTCCTCGGGCAATCGCGATCCGCTAGCGCTCCTCGATGTCGTCGACGCGGATTTCGACCGCATCCCTGCCGAGGGTGACGCCGAGCAGGTCCGCGACCACGTCGATGGCGATCGATGCCAGTTCTTCGCCTGCCGCCTGCAGATCGTCGCCGTACACGCCGATCACCGCGACGAACAGGCCTGTGCAGGCGTGATCGTCGAGATCGAGGTCGATCTCGGTGGGCTGTGCACCGTGTACGCCCGCGAGAGCACGGCGCAACGTCGTCTTGACGATGTGATCGCTGATCCGCAGTGAGTCCCGTGGATCAGCCGCTGAACCCGCCGGGAAGACGCTGTCGATCGGCCAGGTGCGGCGCGTCGTATTGCGCACTTTCGCGAGGATGGACGAGCTGATGTCCACCCAGTTCGGTTCCTGCGGTGCCTCCCGAAGCTCGGTGGCAGCACGCGCGAGAACCGCATTCGGTTCTACCGGGTTCGCCATGTCGCCAACCTTTCGCTCAATGTTGCTCGTGCTCTGGTCAATTGACCTCGTACTGCTCCTGCGGACAACGTCATGATCGCGCCGATCTCCGGATGGGTCAGGCCCTCGACCTCCCGAAGCAACCAGCAGGCCCGCTGCCGATAGGGCAACTCCGCCAGTGCCACACCCAATTCGGCCATGAAGCTGTCTGCTTCGACGTCCGCCTCGGGATCACTGCCCGCGCCCGTGCTCTTGCTCTCGAATACCCAGTCTTCCGCAGGAGGAACGCTGCGACGCCGGCGATGATCTATCACTTTGTGCGAGACCAACGAGAACAGCCAGGTGCGCAGAGCCGATTCGCCCCGGAAGTTGTCGAGCCCCTTCCACGCTGCGACGAACGCGTCCTGCACTACCTCCTCTGCTGCACCCTGATCGGACAGCATGTTTCGGGCGTACCGAAACATCTCCGGTCCGTATCGGCCCACGATCTCCTCGAACGCATCCGTCTCGCCGAGCGCGGCTGCGCCGACGAGTACGCGGTCCGACGCATCTCTCCACTCCATCGGGCCCCCAGACGTAATCTATGACGTAGGTCACTTTATTTGTACGTGCGTTTCGGTGATCGAGCTACGACCAACTCCTGACACACACTGTGCACCACTACTCAGCGAAGAGAGGCAGTCATGAGCTCCACGACGGACACCAAGGCAACCGTATCCGCAGCAGGCGAAGGCAAGACCGACATCACCACGAAGTCGGATTCCGTGCTCGTCAGCTCGCAGGGCCGCACCACCATTGCCGATACCGTCGTCTCGAAGATCGCCGGCATCGCCACCCGTGAGGTCCAGGGCGTACATGCCGTCGGCGGCGGAGCGAGCCGCGCGATCGGTGCCCTGCGCGAGCGTATCCCGGGTGCCCGCGTCAACCAGTCGCAGGGCGTCTCGGTCGAGGTCGGCGAGCGTCAGGCAGCGGTCGACATCGACATCGTCGCCGATTACGGCGTCTCGATCGCAGACCTCGCAGCAGGCATTCGTCGCAACGTCATCAACGCCGTCGAGCGCATGACGGGCCTCGAGGTCACCGAGGTCAACATCGTCGTTCACGACATCTACCTGGACGACGGCTCGGACGAAGAGGAGACCACCGAGACCGCCTCCACCCGAGTGCAGTGACCGACCCGAACCCGACGGACCGTGACAAGTCCGAAGACATCGCCGACGCCGTACAGGCGATCGACGGTGTCGTCGGGCTGCACGGCGGCATGTTCGGCGAGGCTGCGACCTATCTACCCGGACGCCGCGTCGCCGGCATCCGGATCGCAGACGACGGCACCGAGGTACACGTCACTCTCCAGTTCGGCTACGCCGTACGGGAGACCGCCGAGGCAGTGCGTAACACCGTCGCGGCAATGGTCGACGGGCCCGTGCACGTCACAGTCGAGGATGTCGTCCGGGTCTGAATTGTGCGAGTCTGACCAGGTGAACGAGCATTCAGCGCGCGACCGGGCCGCCGCGTACAAGGCGGCCCGGCGCGCTGTGGCCCGAGAACACCACCCCGACATCGGTGGTGATCCCGCCCGGTACATGGCAGAGCTCGCGGAAGTCGACCGCCGGTTCGCCGTACTTCCGTCGACTCCGATCAACACTGCCAGCGCACCGACAGCGTTCCGCTCGTCCTCGGTACCGACGCCACTGCGCACACTGCCGAAACGCATCGCCCGGCTCCGCAAACGCGTCACTCGACGCAACTACTTCGACATCTGACACCTCGACATCCGACACCTCGGATTCCGAACACTCTGACTGGAGATCAAGACCATGACCACTGCAACCATCGGTTTGTTCGTGGGACTTCTGCTGGCCATCGCCGCAGCAGCCGGCGGCTTCACCGGCTTCCTCATCGCCATCGTCCTCGGCGGACTCGGTTTCTTCGTCGGCCGCTACATCGACGGTGAACTGGATCTGAACTCGATCATGCGTGGTCGCGGTCGTGACTGACACAGCAGCAGCCCCCACGACCCCCGGGACACCGGCAGCAACCCCGGGGTCACTCGCGGACCCCGGCGATCGCGGTTCCCTGGAGATCAAGCACAAGGCAGTCGAACGCCTGGCCGTTCTTGCGGCCCGCGGCACCGACTCCGTCACCGACCGCCAGCCCGGACTGCACCTCCTCGGTGGGCGTGATCTGCCGAAGGCCGATGTGACGATCACCGGCGAGCGCGTGCGAGCGAAGGTCTCCGTCGGAGTCACCTGGCCCTCGCCGTTGGCGAAAGTGGCTGCGAACGTTCGCGCCGCCGTGGCCAGAGACCTGTCCGAACTCGGTATCTACACCGTCGACCGGGTCGACGTGACGGTCGAATGCATACCGGCCGAGCCCACCAGCGAAGAAGGGAGAGTGCAGTGACAGAGCAAGCAAGCAAGAAGCCGGTGGCCAACCCCACCGCAGCTGTTCCGGCCGTCCTGTTCGCTCTCGTTCTCATCGCCGCCGGAGTCGTACTCGGCCGCGAGGCGCTGCTGAAGCTGGGCGCTCTCGACGGCTCCGAGTGGGTCGGCCCGGCCGCATCGAACCTCGACGGGCTCACAGCTCAGCAGTGGATGCTGCCCGCAGGTATCGCCGCCGTCGTCATCGGATTCGTTCTCGTGTTCGTGGCAATTCGCCCACGTCGTCGCACCCACCGTGCTCTCAACGAGCAGGGCGTCTGGCTTCGTAAGGACGACGTCGCTGCCGTCGCGCGATCTGCCGCCCTGGACAGTGTCGGCGTCGACACCGCGTCCGCCAAGGCGGGCAACAAGAAGGTCACCGTCGCCGTATCCACCGTGGCCGGTACCGACACCTCGGCTCTGAAATCCGAGGTCGTGACGTCCGTGGACGACGCCCTCCGCCCACTCGCGTCGGCACCCAAGGTGCGCACCCGAGTGCGAACGACAGGACAGGCCTCATGAAAGGACAGCAGCTGTGAAACGTGCAACCGCATCGCTCGACCGCACCGGCACAGCCGTCGTCGGGCTGGCTCTGATCGCTCTCGGCGGCGGAGCCATCGCGTGGGAACGTGGCGAGCTTCCCGGCCGCGAGCGGCTGGACGCCGCGTTCGTCGACACCGCCGTCGACGCCGGTTGGTGGCCCTGGGCTCTCGGCGTAGCCGCTGTCGTGTTGATCCTGCTGGGTCTGTGGTGGTTGCTCGCGCACCTGCCGCGCCGATCGGTCGGGACCGTGGCCTTCGGATCCACGTCGGCCGACGTCACGAACGTGGACGGAGAGCAGGTCGACGGCAGGCTCAGCGTCGACCTCGGCACCGCCGCCCGTAGTGCAGCCAAGTCGCTGGCAGGTCACGATGGAATCGTCTCGGCCTCCGGTCGCTCTGTCTCGGACAGGGGGCAGCGCGTGGTCGAGATCGTCGCGACGCTCGACCCAGCCGTAACGTCCCTCGAGCAGGTCTCCGACGCCGCAGCACGGACCCGTGACGACATCGTGACCTCACTCGACGGAACTCCAGCCAAGGTGCGAATTCTGTTGCAGTGCGGCAAGTCTCGCAAGCAGTCGGCGCGCGTCAGCTGACTCCGGAGAACTCGATCTCCCCGATCAGACCGTGGTGGTCCGATCCCGGGAGGTCGATTCTTTCCAGTGATCGGGCGTGCCCGGAATTGGTGAGAATGTGGTCGATGCCGACAACGGCCGGAGTGCCCTTGTCCGTGGGATAGGTCGGGATCAGCCCCATCCCCAATTGTGCTGCGGCGTCGGTATATCCGGCATCGAGTAGGTTCCTGAACTTCTTGTGCGAATACGTGGTGTTGAAATCACCACTGACGATGACGGGACCGCTTGCCGACACCGCCTCGAGATCGCTACGGAGCGTGTCCAATTCGGCGGTCCAGATATCGGCCGGGGTGACGTATGCCGGGCCGGGATGGACGGCCAGCAGCGTCACTGGCTCGGATCCGGGAACGTCGACGGAGGTGGCCAGGTTCACGGGCCCGTAGCCGGCGAGTTCGCGGTTGTCGGACAGCGGTGTGCGACTGTAGATTCCGGCACCTCCGCCACCCGTCGGCAACGCTCGCAGGTAGCTGTACGGAAAGAGTTGCTCCATGCCGGCATCCCGTAGCCCGAGCACCGACGCATCGGTCAGCTCTTGGATCGTCACGACGTCGACGGCGTTGTCGCGTGCCGATCCGACGACGACCGACGGATCGGCGCTGCCCACCATCAGGTTGGCCTGCATCACCCGCAGCCGGACGGCATCGCCGCTCGCCTCGTCCTGGGATGCCGCGTCGGCCACGTACAGAGGTGCGTACGCCACTGCGGCTGCTGCCAACACGACCGCGGACACCGCCGCCAGAATCCATTGCCTACCGATCAGCGCGACGACGGCACCGACCACGACAGCGACGAGCATCAGGGGAACGAACGATGCCAGCGCGATCAGAACGTTGATGCGGGTGTCGGTGTAGTACGCCCCCATCGCGACGAGTCCGGTGACGATGCCCAGCGTCGCGATCGTTCCGGTGAGAATCCGTACCCAGGTTCGCTGCATCGCACCGAGAGTAGCTACGCCCTGACGCCGACGGTCAATGCTCGGACGGTTGTCCAGGTCAGAGACATCAAGCCCCGTACAGCCGCGAACGAGAACGCCGTCGACCACACCGTTCTGGTCGCCGGTTCGGCAACAGGAAGGCCGGCAAAGCGATCGGCCAGCCAGTCGAGGGTCAGGGGCGCACTGAGCGGATGCAGCGACAGGTGCTCGCTCAGCCGATCTCGCAGGTAGGTGACGTGTGCGCCGGCTTCGAGATACCGATCGACCTGGCCGTCGACGTCGTCGACGGCAATGATCTGGTCGTGCACGGCCTGCACGACCAGCAGCGGCACCGACGGCGCAGTGCGACCGGGCTGGATGTCCTGGAACACCTGCACGATCTCGGGTAGGGCGAGCAGGTCGGCAAGCGGAATGTCGATGTAGTTGTCGAGATCGTGCCGAGCCAGCCGCCTGACGGCACGAACCGTCGTCATCGATTCGACGGAATCGAGAATGCGCATTCCGTCCTCGCTGACGTACTGACGCACCACGCGATCGAGATCGGGGTAGGTGCGTCGCAGTCCCGCGACAACAAGCGTCGGCAGAGCCGCGTGCAGCGTCGCGTTGAGCCTGGTGAACGCAGAACCCGGATCGCCGACGGGGGAGCCGAGGGCGGCACCGACGAGCTCGAGCTCCGGCGCGTATTCGGGGGCCATCTCCGCGGCCCACGACGTCGCCAGCCCGCCGCCCGAATATCCCCACAATGCGACGGGTGTGCTCTCGTGCAGCTCCAACGACTCGAACGACAGCGCCGCGCGGATCGCGTCGAGTGTGCAGAATCCTGGTTCCTGTGGCGACCCCCAATGTCCGTCCGGTCCCTCGTGGTCGGGGATCGAGATGGTCCATCCGCGGCGCAGGGCATGCAGAACCAGCAGAAACTCGAACTGAGGAACTGCGCCGAGGGCCTTCGAGCCGCGTCGAAGCGCGTAGGACGGAAAACACGAGGACGCGACGCCGTCGATGGCGCACTGGTACGAGAGCAACACCGGTTCGGCATTCTGCGGCCGCAGCACCGTCGTCACACTGGCCTGCGGTACACCGCCCAGATCGGCGGTGCGGTACAGCAGCTGCCATGCGTCGACTCGCTGTCGCACGTGGCCGAACATCGCGACCTCGACCGGCCTCACCTTGAGAATCGTCCCCGGTAGAGCCGCTTCGTAGCCCTCGGGCGCGGCGTAGAACGGGTCGTTTTCCGGCCTGGTCGCATCCTCACAGCTCGGCCATTGTTCCACCGGCCAGGACTGTTCGTCCGCCATCGATCTGTCGACGCTCATATCCCACCGCTTCTTGTCCGAGTCTCTTCGTCACACTAACTTGCCCTGAACGGCCCCTTTTCATGCAGCCTGCTGCCAGTTGGTGATCAGAACGTCGGTCGCGTAGCTCAGGTCGAGGCCCTCCCCGCCCCAGTTCGGGACAATGGCGTCGGGTTCGATGTGCTGATATTGCCGCCGGAGGACCTCCGCGTCTCCGGACAGCGCCGGCGCATGAACCATCTCTGCTCCCGATGGGTGCCGGAACGTGAATCGTTGGTGGCCGAGGGATTCGATGAGGAAGTAGCCGTCGTGCAGTGCTCGATGGTGTTCGCCGCACAGCAGGACCAAGTTGTCGAGCGAGGTCGCGCCTCCCCGCGAGCGGTAAGTGACGTGGTGAGCATGCAGAAACCGGGTGCGCCCGCACCCGGGCACCGAGCAGCATCGATCGCGAATGATCAACTGACGCAACTGGGTTCGACTCGGAGCTTTGGCCGTGGTACTCCACCGCACAGTTTTTCCCAGCCGGCCGTGACCGACCACTCGCATGACCGACGAACACAACACCTGGGCGAGAGTTTCGTCGTCCAGACCAGGTCCGTCGTCGAAATGAGCATGATCGCACCCTGCTTCGGTGCTGTCGCCGAGGTGGACCAACACCTCCGCGGCAGGTGAGACGACCGGCGAATCGATGGCGTCACACACCATCTCCGCCATTGCGACGAGCGCAGGGACGGGGTTCGGCGGTGCCGGGGCCGACCGGTCACCCTCGGATTCCACCTCCGTGCGAGTGCGCTCGTACTCGGCCCTGGTCACCGCAGCCAGAAATCGCTTGCCGTCCTCGGGCCGAAAGCGCGCCGTCACCACGAGCGAGCCGTCCTCGTCGTCCCAGCGCCACCGTCCCACACACGGATCGAGATCGACACCGTTGCCTCTGGTCGGCCGCATCGCCTTCTTCAGACCACGGCAGAGACGTTCTATGTGCGCGGCGGGTGCATCGAGCGCCTTCTGCAACAGTGACGCTTCGTTGTCGGCTGTTGCGACACGGGTCATCGCGCGCACCTTGGAATACGACACCGTGCCGCTCAGGTACGCAGAGGTGATCAGGGGCAGCTCGCGCATCGCCTTGGCCACCCGCACCTGCTCACGGGCAGTGTGCAGATCGACTCCCGCGCGCCAGGACAACCAGTGCGCACAGGACCTCGTCTCCCACGCGGCCCACCCACGTCGAGCATCGAACTCACCGACCAGGATCAGATACTGCGCAGATGCAGCCGCGATCTGGCCCACCAGCGCGCATATCTCCGTCTCGATGTCTGCAATCTCGACCATGAATGCCCCCACTCGTCGAATGTATGTTCGACGACAGTACGACGAGGCGCCGACAAGAACGGCGGGAAACCGGTGCACCCGTCCCCGCGGGGACGTCGTCGGGGTTGCTTTCTCGCCCACGGGCCCGATACTGAGCAGCAGATGCTGGATCCGACGGAAAGTGGGTGTGGCCATGAGCGGTTCGGACACCTGGGGCATCCCCAGCACAGATTTTCTCCGCTGGTACCTGCTCGCGGCCGTTCTCGCGATACTCCTGACGATGGCGGGGAACTGGATAGCCGCTCACCGATCGACCCCGGTGACGTCGGCAGGCCGCGTGCTCACACCCCCCGAAGTAGGTGTGCTCACCAGCGACTCCCAGGCGGTGATGGCGTCGTTGGCGATACTTCGCGGTGCCGAGATCATCGACTCGCAGGGGCGGAAACGCCGCGATCTGAGCGGCACCGAGCGCTCCCAACTGGATTGGTTCACCCGCACCGTCCTCGAACGCCTCGGTAGCGGTAAGGCCCCACTGGTTCGCTCCCGGCTGGTGGCGAACATGTCCGGCACTTGCGCGCAACTGCGGAGCACTCTCGTCGACGAGGGTCTGCTGCACGGCGCTCGCGGCTCCGCTGTCACACGGGCATTCCCGGTGCTCTTCGTCATCGCTGTCGGGATTGCCCGCATCGTCGCCGGCACCGCGAACGGCAAGCCCGTCTGGTTTCTCGTCGCGATCGTGTTCGTCCTGTTCGCGGCCGTGCCGGTTCTGCTTCGTCGACGCCGTCGGACAGCCGCGGGAGATACCGAACTACGCCGGCTCCGCGCCGAGAACGATTACCTCTCACCCCGCGCGCGACCGTCCTTCACCGCATACGGGCCGACTCGCGCTGGAATGTCGGCAGCCATCTTCGGAGCAGGCGCCCTGCTGATGCTCGATCCAGCGATGGCCGGTGCGCTCAGCTACGGCACCGCTCAGGCCGGTGGGGCCGCGTCGTTCGGCTTCGGCGGCGACAGCGGTGGCAGCGGAGGCGACGGCGGCAGCAGCAGTTGCGGTGGCGGCGGTGGGGGATGCGGCGGCGGAGGTTGTGGAGGTTGAACGTCGACGCAGTGCCCGTGGGGCTCGGAATCGGTTGGCGCTCGGAGATATCCGGCATCGTCTCGGAACTGCCGGGGCTGGCGTTCTGCGAGGTCATCGCCGAATCGATCGGTGAGCAGGCACCCGATCGCCTCGTCGCATTGGGAGTTCCCGTCGTCGCGCACGGAATCTCGTTGTCGTTGGGCGGTGCGGAGCCGGTGGAGCAGCACCGTATCGACCGACTGGCACGAGTCGCCTCGATGCTCGGATCCCCACTGGTGAGCGAGCACATCGCCTTCGTCCGCGCCGACGGCATCGAGGCCGGTCATCTGCTTCCGGTGCCGCGCACCCACGAAGCCCTGACGGCGCTCGCGCGAAACATCGCACGAACGCAGGATGGTGTGCCGGTTCCGCTGGCGGTGGAAAACATTGCAGCCCTGTTCGATTGGCCGGAAGACCAGTTGACCGAGAGTGAGTTCCTGGCAGAACTCGTCGAGCGGACCGGCGTGAGCCTGGTGCTCGACATCGCCAACGTGTACGCGAACGCACTCAATCGGGGCCGCGACCCGTGGACCGAACTCGAACGCCTGCCGCTGGATCGAATTGCTTACTGCCACATCGCCGGTGGCACGGTCCGCGGCGGCATCTATCACGACACCCACACTGAGCCGGTGCCCGACGAAGTCCTCGAACTACTACGAACCTTTGCGACGGCTGGGCATCGCACGCCCCTGATGCTCGAACGCGACGGTCACTATCCACCCGAGGCCGAGCTTCTCGCAGAACTGGATTCGATCGCGGATGCCGCGGGACTCGATCGCATCACCGGGGTACGGACGTCCGGGTACACGAGGTGAACGACGACCTGGCTCGCCGTCAAGAAGAGTTGGTGCGCGCTCTCGTGGCAGGTGGGCCACTGCCCGCCGAATTCGATTCTGCGACAGTGGACACTGTCCGAGCGGCTTTGCTGAACAAGCGAGCGGCCGAGATCGCGGCACGCTATCCGGCACTGCCCTCGGCGTTGGGCGACCGATACGAAATGCTGTTCCGCCGATGGGCGTCGAGCCGCCCCAAGGTGTCGACGGCCGAGGATGCCGAGGCCTTCTACCGAGCCATGGAACAGGAAGGGGAACTCGCCGCCACACATCCGGGACGGGTCGGGCAGCGAATGCCATACATGGCCGACGCACCCAACCCGCTCGCGCGCTTTCGCAGTCCGCTGCGCAGCACGTGGTTGACGTCGGTGTTCGGCGCGGTGCTGCTCGTTGCGCTGCCGATCGTGATTCTGACGGGCCTGCTGTCCTACAGTGCCTACGGGCCGCAATTCGGCCAAGCCAGACCAGGTGCCGTCGGGTGGTTGCGTTTACCGTTCTTCGACTGGCCGACGAACCCGGCCTGGCTGTACCAGCTGACGCAGGGCCTGCACGTCGGGTTGGGCCTGATCATCGTCCCGCTCGTCATCGCCAAGCTCTGGTCGGTGATGCCCAAGCTCGTCGAACTGCCACCGGTCCGGTCGCCCGCACATGCACTCGAACGACTGTCGCTGCTGGCACTCGTCGGTGGCCTGCTGTTCGAGATCGTCACCGGCGTGCTGAACATCCAGTACGACTACGTGTTCGGCTTCGATTTCTACGCCGCTCACTACTTCGGTGCCTGGGTTTTCATCTCCGGATTCCTGGTGCACCTCGGTCTCAAAGTGCCGCTGATGTGGCGGACCCTTCGATCGGAATCGTTGATGGACGTCCTGCGCGCCCGCAACGAAGCGCCGAGCCGGCCACACGAAACCATGAGCCGACGAGGTGCGATCGGATTGGTCGCCGCCGGAATGGGATTCGTAGCCGTGTTGACGGTGGGGCAAACCGTCGGAGGCGTCCTACGCAAGGCAGCAATTCTGCTTCCGCGGGGGCGTTCGTACGGCGACGGGCCCAACGACTTTCAAATCAACCGCACCGCCGAGGCGGCCGGTGTCACCGAAGAACAGACGGGCGCAGACTGGACTCTGTCCGTCGAGAGCGCTTCGGAGAACTCGGAACCCGTGGTTCTCTCCCGCGGCAGGCTGCTGTCCATGACTCAGCACACCGCCGAACTTCCCATCGCCTGTGTCGAAGGATGGTCGACCACGCAGAGTTGGACGGGAGTTCCGTTGGCCGAACTCGCAGCATTGGCAGGGGTACCCGCACCCAGGTCCGCGGAAATCATCTCGATAGAACAGGGTGGCCCATTCGGTCGTGCTGTGCTGCAGGGCAATCAAGCGCTCCATCCCGATTCGCTGTTGGCATTGAAAGTCAACGGCGTCGATCTCTCGCTCGATCACGGCTACCCGGCACGTGTCATCGTTCCCGCGCTTCCCGGTGTGCACAACACCAAGTGGGTGGCGCGCATCGTGTTCCGTTCGTGACTTTGCAAAACCACCCGGATAGTCGAGAATCTTTCATCGGTGGCCCGCGGGGCTGCCGACGAAGGATTACTCCTTCGTCTGGACGAGTCCAAAAGGTCATGCCACGATGCACGCACTATCTCGAGGCCTTCTCGCCGCGGGTGCAGCCCTCACGCTGATGCTCGCCGCGGGCTGTTCGTCGTCCGACGCCGGCACTGCCGTTGCCGCAGACACCACCGCCTCCAGCAGTTCCGCAGCCCCCACCACCACCGACAACGTGTCCGGCCAGGAAGGCATCGACGCCGGTGGCTCCACCGACATCGACGTCGAGATCGGCCAGTGCGTCAAGCTCGGTGGCACGATGACTGCCGCCGAGATCGACAACGCCGAGTGCGGCAGCATGGAGTCCAACTACAAGGTCATCGCCAAAGCCGAAGAGAACGAGCAGTGCCCCACCGACGTCAACCAGACGTATTACGAGACTCTGAACGGTGTCGAGCAGGGTGCATTGTGCCTCGACGTCGACTGGGTGATCGACGGCTGCATGAGCGTGCCGAGTACCGGAATGGACGAGCCCGCCCGAGTCGATTGCGCAGACCCCAGCGCGACGAGCGTGGAGAAGGTCACCGAGATCAAGACCGGAACCGCCGACCCCAACGACTGCCCCGAAGGCGGATTCGCCTACGAAGCACGGCAATTCGTCGTCTGCACCACAACGATGTCCTAGCCTGGATTCGCCGTCATCATCTGCGTGACGTAGTGATAGTCCAGGTGGCCGTGGCTGTCGATAGCCGCATGGACCGCTCGGAGCACTTCCTGCCGACGTGTGTCGGTGAGAATCTGGTGACTCGAGTACGTCGCGGCCATGGCGCAGAATTCGTCCGCGGTGTAACGCTGAACCCACTCGTAGGTCGACGTGGACCATGGGCCGAAGCCGGCCGCGCGGGGTACCGCGGTCTCGGATTGCACGCCGAGAGAGTGCGCCAACAGCGGTGCGGCTTCCGGCTCGGTGGCGATGTACGCAGCCCGCACCGACTCCCACACCGGCCCGTCAAGCTGACCGGGCATGTTCCACCACAGCCGAAGTGATCCCCCGGGGACCAATGCACGAGCCGCCACCGCGGCTCCTCGATCGGGATCGACCCAGTGCCACGCCTGAGCGGCCACGACGACATCGAACGATGAGCGCGCGCCGACGTAGTCCTCGAACCGGGTGACCTGAACATCGACGTCCATGTTCTCGGTTCGGTGTCGGATCACCTCGGCCATAGCTGAATCCGGCTCGACCGCAACCACAGAAGCGCCGCGTTCAGCCAACGCAACGGTGGCTTTGCCGGTGCCGGCTCCCGCTTCCAACACGCGGGTCGCACCGCCGGCAAGAACATCCGTGTACAGCGCCGCCGGGTATCCAGGACGAGCGCGGTCGTACTCCTCGGCGACTCGGCCGAAGGTCAAACCGCGGGGTCGTTCCGGCTCGTCCGTCACGTTAGCCAGAGTACCGATTATTCGGGACCACCGATGTTCGGCCGCTTCCAGCTGCGATCGGAGAGTGGACTCGGTGTGCCGAATTGCCTGCCCGACGACGGGCTCCACGACGGCCCCGAGAACCTTTCCGGCGATGCCCCCGGGCAGGCTGTAACGGAAGATGACGTCGAGACGGGTCCGGCCCTCATCCAGGTCCGTGAACGACCAGGTCGAGGAGTTGGACAGGCCTTCGACCGATTCGAGCGTGAGTCGCTCGTTCTCGACCCATTCGGTGACGCGCACGATCGAATTCAACGACTTGGGGCCAATCTGCATGGTTGCGTCGTACGTCGCCCCGAGACCGGAGGTGGTCTCACTCCTCGGCTCGAACCGCGTGATCCCGAACATCCACCGCGGGACGTTTCGATAGTCGTCGAGGTAGGCGAACGCCACATCGCGGGGTGTCGACGCGACCGCCGAATGGTTTATCTCACGCATTCCACCGACACTAATACACGCGACGGCGTGTTACACATAGATTGGCGTCGGCCTCTACCGGCGGACGTAGCCCGCCTGCTTGTCCACCACATTGACCAGGGACTCGTTCCGCCGATACCTATCGAGATTGTCCTCGAACAGCGTCCACAGCCGATCGGCGAAGTCGTCGGCGTCACCGGCCAGATGCGCCGTCAGAATCACGTTGTCCATCTCCCACAGCGGACTCGACGCCGGAAGTGGCTCGACCTCGAAGACATCCAACACGGCCCATCCGATCGCCCCGGAATCCAACGCCTCACACAAGGCCTGTTCGTCGACAACGGGCCCACGGGCGATGTTGACCAGCCCCGCGTCGTGACGCATCGCCCCGAGGACCTCTGCATTCACGAGCCCCCGGGTCTTCTCGGTCAGCGGCGCGGACAGCACCACCACGTCGTATTCACCTGCGTAGGCGGGTAACTCGTCCACCGAACGAATTCTCCCGAACTCCGCGTCTCCCGGCCGCTCGGATGTGCCGGCCGCGTCGACACGCATACCGAGTGCCCCGAGAACGCGACCGATGGCGCGGCCGATCGAACCCGGACCGACGACCAGCACTCTCCGATTGTGGATTCCACTGGTGAGGCGATGCTCCCAGACCCGTTCACGTTGTCGCCGAAGCGCTTCGGGCAGCTTCTTCATCGACGCCAGAACGCCCGCAGCGACGTATTCGGCAATTGCACGGTCGAGAATGCCGCCGGAGTTGGTCAGCACCCAGGGAGTTTCCCGCAGAACCGGATCCAGAACCCGATCGACCCCAGCGCTCGACACATGAATCCATCGGAGCTTGTCGGCGTGCGGCCACACGTTGCGCAGGTCGACCGTCTCGAACGTGCGAAACAGCAGAACCTCCGCCCACGACACAGCGTCGACGAGTTCGGTGATCGCGCAGCTCCGGAGCTGAACTCCATCGATCGATGGGAAGGCTTTTCGGTCCGAATCACTCTCGACCACAAGCACGTTCACCACAGGACTCGTCACCTCCGTACGATGGCAGGGTGCTCACCGTAGAACTCGCGTCTGCCGCCGACACAGCAACGATACTCGACCTCCGGCACGCCGCCGAGGACTGGTTGGCCGCCCGCAGCATCGATCAGTGGGCACCGCGCGAGGTACCTCTGTCGACTGTTGCGGCCCAGATAGACGCAGGGGAGTTCTACATCGCTCGACGTCACGCCGGTGGCCCGATCGTCGGAGCCCTGCGACTGATTTGGGCCGATCCTGCCGTCTGGCCGGAGCCAGACGACGACGCAGGCTATGTGCACGGATTGGTGATCGACAGAAGCGAAGCCGGAACGGGACTGGGCACCTCGTTGCTCGAGTGGGCGACGCAGCGGACCCGACAGGAAGGGCGAGGGCTGCTACGGCTGGACTGCGCCGAAACCAACACCGCTCTTCGCAACTACTACCTTCGGCAGGGTTTCCAGTACGTCGGCCGTCGCGACTTCGACGGTGGCAGTTCGTGGTTCAGCGTGGCGCTGTTCGAGAAGCCGACCTGCTTGTAGCGTGTCCCCCATGGGCGAGAACCGAGATCGGATGCTGCGCGGCGAACTCTACCGAGACGGCGATCCTGACCTGGTGGCCTCTCGGGTGTCGTGTGGAAAGTTGCTCGACAGATTCAACGCGACCGAGGCAGACCAGGACGAAGCAAGACGTGAACTGCTCGGCGAGCTACTCGGTTCCATCGGAGCGGACTCGTGGATCATGCCACGATTCCAATGCGACTACGGCACATACATTTCCATCGGGTCCAACAGCTTTCTGAACTACGACGCCATTCTGTTGGACTGCGCGCCCATCACGATCGGGAACGACGTCTCGATCGGTCCACGGGCCCAGCTACTGACGGCGCTGCATCCCATGGAAGACCACGAGGCTCGTCGATCTCGTTGGGAGAGCGCCCTTCCCATCACTATTGGAGACAATGTCTGGCTCGGCGGAGGCGTTATCGTCTGTCCCGGAGTCACGATCGGCGAGAACTCGGTCATCGGAGCCGGAAGTGTCGTCACCCGCGACGTACCGCCGCATACGTTCGCTGCAGGGAACCCGTGCCGGGCTATCCGCGCACTACCGTGAGATCACCGAGTTCAGGATTCTGTCGGAGTCACGAACCAGCGTGCCGACTGCCATCCGCGCGCCCCACCACATTCCCAGCCAGCCGATCGCTACGGCCATCGGGATCGACAGATACGCCCACGCTCCCGGAAGTAGCAGCGCGAGAAGCAGCGCTGGCACGACCGAGACGGCCAGGACCATTATTCCGAGTACGAGGAATACGAATGCACTTCCGGTGAACGACCCCCGTGTGTTCATCGAGAACGACTTCGTAGCTTCGGGCACCGGGTAAGCACCGCGTACGGAGTTCACGGCGGTCAGACCGGCGCTGACTCCGAGCATCGAGATCGTCACGGCGACAGGGATCTCCCATCGGTCGAGCCCTAGATCTCCGAACACTCGAACCACCAGGACCGGCACGATCGCGAAGGGGGTAGCAACCAGCAACCAGGCGATCTGCCGACCACGGATGTCGTCGGGGAGAGCCTGCGGAATCATCACCAGGTGCCACATCGAACCACCGTCGAGACCGTACGAATTCGATCCCGCACCCATCGCCATGAAGATCGCGATCCACGCACCCCAGGCTGCGCTGAACGGAATCGAGTCGGTCACCAGCGGGCCGATGCCGGCCAGCACTGCGAAGATCAGCACCGACAGCAGCTGACTCCGACGACGCATGTCACCGCGCCACAGGGACAGCTCTCGGGTCACTACCGCGCCGACCCGCGTCGCTCGCCACCCCGTCGCGCCGTCACGCCCCTGCTCTGCCGTCTGCTTACGGGTCGATCCCGACGACGTCGAGACCCGTCCCTCGAAGTGGCGTAGAACCAGGCGCTGCCAGGCCCATACAAGTGCGACGTCGAGAAGCAGCAATCCCAGCACCGCGCCGATCGCCAACAGCCAATTGCCCTCCAGCGCAGCATCGACGCCCGTGATGCCCCAGCCGAAGGGAATCGAATGGGCCAGTGTCAGCGGCCACGTCACTTCACCCGACAGCACACGATCGAGATTTTGTGTGATGGGGAACTGCAGGAAGTACAGGCCTCCGAAGACGGCACCGAACGCCAGCAACGCGAACTCGCGGCTGCGGCGACTCTTGAGTAGTTGCGACATGGCCAGCGTTACCACCCTCGACAGCGTCACGAAGAACACCACCGTCGCGGGCCAGGCCACGAGCGCCAGAGGCACTGCGGCAACCGACCGGGACAGAGCGTAGACCGGAATGGACGCTGTCGCAACGATTGTCAGCGGAACCACCATGCCGATCACCGACGTGGTCAACAGTGCACGGGCCAGGCGCGCGGGATCGACGGACAGCAATTGGAAGTGGCGGGGCTGAATGTTGTCGTCGGAGATACCCGACAGCACCGGGAAGAGCACCCAACTCAGGCCCGTCAGGGTCAGTGGGAGCTTGCGGTGCCGCCCACCAATACCTGCGACGCGTCGGTTCGAGCCGCCATCACGCACGCGAGAACCGCGAAGGCCAGCCCCAGCAATCCGAACACGGTCTTGATTACCGCCTGTCCGCCCTTGAACTGTCTGCGGTAAAGCGTGATTCGCATCTGCAGGACGGTGCGACCGACCGACATCACGAGCGCATCCAGGACAAGCCGTCCGGGTTCTGATCTCGGGAACCGACAAGGCGCACGAAGGCGTCGTCGAGGGTGCCGCCGGCGCGCACGTCGTCGACCGTTCCCGCCGCCACGACTCGACCACCGGTGATGACACCGACGTGGGAGCACAGCCGTTCCACGAGGGCCATGACGTGACTGGACAGGATCACCGAGCCGCCGGAGCGAACGAACTGAATCAGGATGTTGCGGATCGTCGTGGACGAGATGGGATCGACGGCCTCGAAGGGCTCGTCCAACACCAAGAGGCGAGGTCCGTGCAACAGCGCCGAGGCCAGTCCGATCTTCTTGGTCATTCCGGCGGAATAGTCGGCAATGACGGTTCCGCCGGCATCGGCGAGACCCAACGCGTTCAGCAGCTCGTCTCGACGCTGCGCGATGACGTCCTCCGGCATCGCGCGCAGTCGACCGATGTACGTCAGGAGTTCGTGGCCGGTGAACTGGGAGGGCAAGGTCAGTCCGTCGGGCAGCACGCCGAGCAGCTCCTTCGCCGCGATCGGATCGGCCCAGACGTCACGCCCGAAAACGAGGCTTCGGCCGTACTGCGGTCTGAGCAGCCCGACCGCCATGGACAGACATGTCGTCTTACCAGCACCGTTGGGGCCGACCAACCCGAACATCGACCCGGGCGGAACCATCAACGAGAGGTCGTCGACCGCAATCTTGGGGCCGAAGGCCATGCACATGTGCTCGAGTAGCAAAGCGGGAGGATTCGTTTGCATGGGTAACAGACTAGCCGGTATGGGCGGTTTCGTCATGCGCTACGAACCGACTGCACCGGTACCATCTGGGCATGAATCGCACCGCAGTGGTCACCGGAGCTTCGTCGGGCATCGGAAGGGCCGTCGCGTCGGCGCTGGTCGCCCGCGGCTACCGAGTTATCGGCACTTCTCGGAATCCGGATTCGATGACCTCCGATCAACGGGCAGCAGGCGTCGAGTATCGCGCTCTCGATCTCACCGATTCCGCGTCGATCACCGCATTCGTGACCGAACTCGGCGCCGTCGATGTTCTGGTCAACAATGCCGGAGAGAGCCAGTCCGGGCCCTTCGAGGAACTGCCGACCGACGCCATCGAGCGATTGTTCCAATTGAACGTGTTCGGCGCAGTGACGCTGTCGCAGAACGTCATTCCCGGCATGCGTGAGCGCGGGTACGGCCGCATCGTCATGGTCGGGTCGATGCTTGCGAGCTTTCCGCTCGCCTACCGCTCCTCGTACGCGTCGACGAAAGCAGCCATCAAGGGCTTCTCCGACGCCGCGCGACTGGAACTCTCTCCGTTCGGCGTGTGGATGACCACCGTGGAGCCGGGATCGATCAACACCGGAATCAGCGAACGCCGCACCAAGTACATCGCAGCGGATTCGGTCCACCGTGACGACTTCCACACAGCGATCTCGTCACTGGATCGTAAGGAGGGAACCGGAATCTCCGCCGAGGACGTCGCCGAAGTAGTACTGAAGGCCATCGAGGCCGACAAGCCGAAACCCTTGTACGCCAGAGGAAGCAACGCACCGGTCGTGTTTCTGGCGCGACGGTTGCTGCCGGCGACATTCATGGAGAAGACGATTGCGAAGATGTTCGGGTTGAAGAGATAGTTTGAACCCCTGACCTGGTGGAATACAGCCGGGTGATAGAAACTCTGGGCCTGGTCCTGGCGGCGACGGGTCTGATCGTCGCCGCCCAGGTGATCTCGAAGAAGACGGCGCTGCCCGCGGCAGCGTTGTTGACCTTGGCCGGCCTGGCCGTCTCGGCGTCGGCGTTGCCCGACATCGTTCTCGACCCCGAAGTCGTGCTTACTCTGGTGATTCCGCCGCTGCTCTACAGCGCCGCGCTTAACTCCTCGCTGATCGCGATCCGCCGCAACGTCTGGACGATCCTGAGTCTGTCGGTCGCCCTCGTGGTGGCGACCGCTGCCCTCGTGGGCGTCGGCATGTGGTTGCTCGTTCCGGGCATCACCCTGGCCGCCGGTATGGCGCTCGGTGCCGCTGTTGCGCCGCCGGACCCGGTCGCTGCCCTTGCCGTGGGTCGTCGCGCCGGCATCCCACCGAAACTCGTCACCCTCATCGAAGGTGAGGGACTGCTGAACGACGCGACGGCGCTGACGATGCTCACCGTCGCGATCACGGCGATATCCAGTCAGGACATGACCTTCGTCCACGCGGGCGGGTTGTTCGTGCTGGCGGCGGCCGGCGGCATCATCGTCGGATTGGTGATCGCGCTGCTGATCCGCCTGGTACAGCGCTACGTTCACGATTCGCTGCTGCTCAACATCGTGTCGCTGGCGACCCCGTTCGTGGCGTACCTGGCGGCAGAGGAAGTTCACGCGTCGGGTGTTCTCGCCGTGGTCGTCGCGGCCCTGGTGATCGGCCACCACACTCGTCACGCCATCTCCGGAGCCAGCCGACTGCAGACCAGTGCCGTGTGGCGACTGATCGATCTACTGCTCGAGGGATTCGTGTTTCTGCTCATCGGAGAGCAGTTGCCCACTGTGGTCGGCGGCCTCTCGGCATACTCCGGAACGACCATCGCCCTCGCGGTCACGGTCACTCTGGCCGGCGTGCTCCTGCTGCGTCCGCTGTGGTTGCTCACGACCGGGCTGTCCGTACGCGAGGCGGTGGTGATGAGTTGGGCCGGCACCCGCGGCGTCATCACCGTCGCTGCGGTGTTCACGCTTCCTCTGACGATCGACTCGGGCGAGCCGTTCGAGAGCCGAGACCTGTTGCTGTTCTGCGCTTTTCTGGTGGTACTGGTCACCGTGGTGGGCCAGGGGCTTACCTTCGCGCCATTGGTGCGCGCGTTGAACGTCGTCGCTGACCCCGCCGCAGAGGCGCGTCTGCGAAACGAAGCACGTGAGGGATCGACCAAAGCCGCACTGTCACAGCTCGATCGCATCGCCGACGAAGAGAACCTCGACGACGAGGGCCGGGAGATCCTTCGGAACGAGCTCGAGCATCGCATCGACCGGTACCACCGCCGACTCGATCATCTCGACGAGACAGACGTCGGCGACGCGGTCATCTCACCGGAACAGGTTGCCGCGATGAGTACGCGCCGCCGAATCCTCGATGTGGAGCGAGAAGAGTTGCTGTGCTGGCGCGATGCCGGCCGGCTACCGGACAACAGCATGCGCAGTCTCGAACACGAACTCGATCACGAGGAGCACTCGTTCCGGCCACACCGAGAGACCGATTAACCGGCAATCGCTGCGTGCATCTCCCAGACGATCACTTCCGCACCGCTCGCGGTACTCAGTTTCTGGCCGCCACCTCCGGTGACGCGCACGGCGTCACCCTGCGCGAGGGGTCCGACGCCCTCGAGCATCGCCTCACCCTCGGCCACGAAGATGTGCACGAACGGTGCGTCGGGGATCTCCACCGGAGCCTGCCCGGGCTGTAGGCGCGCCACGTGCATGGCGGCGTACTTGTTCTTGATGCGAATGGCGGCATGATCGGGCATGCCGGATGCGACGGGAACCAGTCCACCGCTGAGCAATTCGTTGTCGATCTCGAGCTGTTCGTAGCCCGGGGTGATGCCCTGCTCGTCGGGCACGACCCACATCTGGACGAAGCGAACAGGATCACCGTGCTTGCCCGAGTACGAGCCGGCAGTATCGCCGAGTCGCCATGAATCGTTCTTCTCCGAGTGCAGAATTCCGGTGCCCGCACTCATGCGTTGCGCGAGGCCGGGGTAGATGACTCCGGAGTGGCCCATCGAATCCTGGTGCACCAGCGATCCCTGCAGAACCCAGGTGATGATCTCCATGTCGCGGTGCGGGTGGGTATCGAATCCCATGCCCGGGGTGACGATGTCGTCGTTGTTGACCATGAGGACGCCGTGGTGGGTGTTACTGCGATCGAAGTGGTTGCCGAACGAGAAGGAATGCTTGGAGTCCAGCCAGCCGATCTTGGTCTTGAATCGGTCGTCGGCGCGGCGGAGGTCGAGTGTGGTTGCTGCAGAGGTCATGTCATTGCCTCGAATCTCGAAAGTAGGTGTGTTCTCAGAGAACGTGCGAGCCGTACATCTCACCGAGCGGATCGGCGATGAGTTCGAGCCGTGCGCCGTCGGGATCGCGGAAGTAGAGCGAGACCTCGCTGTGCTCGATCAATTCGATTCCCGCGTCGATCAGCTTGGTGCGCAGGTGCTCCCAGCGGGTGGGCTCGACACTGATGGCGACGTGGTGCAGGCCGCCCAGCACCTCCGCGTACGGGCCGACGTCCAGTCCGGGGAAGTCGAAGAAGGCCAGCAGGTTGCTGTTGCCGATGTCGAAGAAGAAGTGCGACGAACCCGGGTAGTCACGGTTCTCGATGAGCTCGGTCAGAGGGAACTCGAGCAGGTCTTGATAGAACCGCACGGTCGCCTCGACATCGCTGCTGACCAATGCCGTGTGATGAAGTCCGCGGGCAGACGATGCCGGACGCTCGCCAGCAGGCTTCATGTACTGCTGACGGATGCGGTCCCGCTCTGTGGTGTGTGGATCTGTCTCGGTCATCGCTTCAGCCTCCGGTCAAGTAGTTGCTTCGTCAACTACCGAGAAGAGTACACCCGTTAGTTGCGTTGTCAACTAGCATGGGGGCATGGACTCACCACGGTGGCTCGGTGCCGACGAACAGCAGGCCTGGCGCGCATACCTCGATGCGACGCGGCTGCTGCTTCGCGACCTCGACAATCAACTCACACGCGACTCCGGGATCTCCTTCACCGACTTCGAGCTATTGGTCGTGCTGTCCGAAGCGCCCGACCGTCGCCGACGAATGAGCGAACTGGCCGACGCCGTCACCACGACTCGCAGCGGCGTCACCAGGGCCATCAGCCGACTGGTCGACAACGGCTGGGTCACGCGCGTCAAATGCGACGACGACAAGCGAGGAATGTCCGCCGAACTCACCGAAGCGGGCATGAACACCCTCGCCGCCGCCAGCCCGGGACACGTCGAAGCAGTGCGAGGGAAAATGTTCGATCTGGTGGACCCGAACGATCTCGCGGCTCTGACCCGGACTTTCACGGCGATGCGGAACCACGCATCGTGACCGTGACTCACATACGCGGTGCACAACGCCATCACTGGTGGAACGAGTGGCTCGACTCGAAGCAGTCGTTTCCCGCCACCGGCAATTACGACCTCGCGGCCAATGCGCACGGGCTACTGATGGTGCACAACGAGGACACGGTGTTCCCGGGCGAGGGGTTCGACTCCCATCAGCACGAGAACATGGAGATCGTCACGTGGGTGTTGGAGGGGACGCTGAAACATACTGATTCCGAGGGCAATTCGGGAATGGTCTACCCCGGTCTCGTTCAACGCATGAGTGCCGGAACCGGAATTCGCCACACCGAGACCAATGCGTCGAGCCGGACCAGCCGAGAAAAGCTGCGCGTGGTGCAGATGTGGATCCCACCCGACACCGATGGAACCGACCCCTCGTACGAAGAGCTGGACGTGCAGGACCAGCTGGCGAACGGCGAGCTGGTTCCGGTGGCGTCCGGCATGCCGGGCCGCGGCGGCGTTCGGATCGGCAACCGCTACGCGACGCTGCATGCCGCCCGACTCGCACCGGGGGAGTCCGTCACCGTCCCTGACGCGCCGTACGGTCACGTCTTCGTCGCCGACGGTTCCGCCGAGTTCGAGACCGTCGGAGACGTTGCCCAGGGCGACGCGGTCCGACTCACCGCCACCGGAGGTCACCGTGTGACAGCATCGACGGCGAGCGAGATTTTGATTTGGGAAATGCACGCCGGCTTCGCCTGACCGAGTTCTTCTGACACAGGGAGATTCACCATGCCAACCGTTGTCACCGACGATGCCGTCTCCCTGAACTATCTCGACGAGGGCACCGGCCCGGCCGTGGTTCTCGTCGCCGGCTTCTGCGCACCGGCGACCACCTGGATGTTGCAGCAGAAAGCGTTGGTGCGAGCCGGATACCGTGTTCTGGCCCTCGATCGACGGGGTCACGGCACCTCCGATGCACCGACACACGGAGCGTCGATGGAGCGGCACGGACGCGATATCGCGAATTTCCTCTCGGAGGTGGGCGTCGACGAAGCCGTCTTGATCGGAGGTTCCATGGGGGCCAACACCATTTGGTCGTACGTCTCGCAGTTCGGCACCGACCGCGTTCGAGCCATCGTGTCGGTGGATCAGACACCGAAGATGGCGAACAGCGACGATTGGTCGAACGGCTTCTACGGTCTGACCGACAGCAATCGAACGTCGTTCTTCGACAGCGGAATACCCGACACGGGCCACGGCCGACCGCAGTGGAAGTCGGTGCCTGCACTACTGAAACTCGCGTTTGCATTGCGCGCGATGCCGAAGATGGCATCACCCGACACGGCCCCGATGAAGGCGCTACTGGCCGATCATGCGGCGCAGGACTGGCGCGCAACCATGTCCGGTACCGATAGGCCGTACCTCATGATCGCCGGACGCGACAGCCAGTTCTGGCCTGCTGCACATGCTTCCGAGTCCGCGAAGCTCAATTCGGGTGGTCGATCTGTGGTCTTGGAGAACTGCGGTCACGCTGCCAACATGGACCGGCCGAAGGAGTTCAATGCAGCGATGCTGGAATTCCTCGACTCGATCGACTGAGGTTACGACTGCTCGCGCCCGTCCAGAGCCTCAGCACACGTAACAAGGCTGCGGTGCAACACTTCTCGCTCACTCTTGGACAGCGACGCAATCATGGCGTGTTCCACCGCAGCGACAGCGGCCGACGCTTGCCGCAGGCGCTCCCTGCCCAGGGTCGTCACGTACAGACGCTGGTCTCGACCTACCCCCTCGATCTCCACCAGACCGCCGCGTGTGAGCCCGGCCAGCAGTTGATGGGTTGCCTGCCTGCTGACGAATACCGCGCGCGCGAGTTCGGCGTTGGACAGTCCCGGTTTGTGCGCGAGGAGTTCGAGGCTCGAGTACTGCGAGACGGTGATACCGAGATCGCGTAGGCACTCGTCCATCGCCGAACGCAGGGCGGACGTGGCCCGCTTGAGGGCGTAACCGATCGAGGTGTCGACATCCACTTGACTCATGTCAACATCTTGACATACATTCATCTCGTCAAGAACTTGACGAACTACCGAAAGGACACGACATGACCGTTGCAACCGTTTCCGGACCGAGCTTCCTCTCCCTCCAGGTACGCGACCTCGCCGTCAGTGCAGACTTCTACGAATCGCAGCTGGGCCTCGTCCGGGCACCCCAGGCACCACCCGGCGCAGTGGTGTTCACCACCTCACCGATACCGTTCGCTGTCCGAAACCCCGCTCCCGAAACGGATCTCGACAGTGGTCAGCCAGGACTCGGAGTTGCCCTCTGGCTGGTGTGCGACGACGCCGAAGCGCTCCACGAAAATCTCGTCGCCGCCGGCGTCACGATCGTGACCGCCCCCTTCGACGGCCCCTTCGGAAAGACCTTCGTCCTACGTGACCCCGACGGATACGCCGTCACCGTGCACAGCAGTTAGCCCCGAAGTCATCGACAAATGTGGGACCCTGAGCGCGGATGCCACCTCCGACGCGTAGGGAACACGACCATCATCGAGCGCCTGAAGAACCGCCTCATCGAGTCGGCGAACGCACCTCGAAAAGCCGCGAAACCGCCCGGGCCAATCCTGCTGGTATTTACCACGATCGCCGCCGTCACGTGGGCATGCGTGTCCAGGAACTGGTGGCCTCGCCCTACGGACAGTTCGCCTGGTTCGATCCGCTCCTCGCCGGCGCGTCATCGATCCTGGTGCTGCTGATCGTCGGGCTCATCTGGGCAATTCGCACCCTCCACGTCGTCGGCCAGGATCGAAGATGGTCGTGGTGGATAGCGCCGGCTCCGGTGGTGGTGGGCTTGGCAGCGGCTGTTCTGGTACTGCTGCCACCGGACAATATGCTGGACCATCGCGACGAATTCGAGGCCGTTGCGCGAGAATTGAGTGCACAGCCCTCGAATAGCCGCGAACACATCGAGATCGGCCCGTTCGACATCAGCTCGGCACGCGCCACATCTGGTGGCGAGGTCTACTTCGCCGAAGACAGCGGCTTCTCCCTCATGAGCGCCTCGGGCTGGGCGTATGCACCAGGTGGGCCGCCCGCGGGATTCGACGACTTCACCGCCACGCACCTGGACGGTCCCTGGTACGAATTCTCGGCCATCTGGCGGGACTGATACCCCAACCGCGGATCCGAAAGAACTATTGCGAAATATTTCTTTCGGGTTATGGTTGTTGCATGAGCCCACCACCTCCCGGTAGGACGCCGCGCAAGCTGACAGACATGTCCGAGCTGAAAGCGCTGACGCATCCCATCCGGTTACGTCTGCTCTATGCACTCCGCGCCAACAAGTCGATGACGGCGACCCAGCTCGGCGATCTCGTGGACGAGTCACCCGCCTCGGTGAGCTATCACCTGCGCAAACTCGCCGAGCACGGGTTCGTAAAGGAGGTAGAGAACGGCTCGGACAAGCGCCAACGTTGGTGGTCGGAGGCCAATGAGGAGGGCTTCAGCTGGTCCGAGAACGACTTCTCCGACTCGCCCGAGTCACTGTCGGTTGCCAAGGCGTCCAAGGACTCCTGGTTGGCGCACCAGTGGTCTCGGCTGCGTGATTTCGACCGGACTTCCGAGTCGTGGGGGCATGAGTGGGTATCGGCGGCCTTCAGCTCCGACGACGTCCTGCGGCTCACCGCCGAGGAGACGAAGGAGATGGGCACGGAGATGCGCGCCGTCATCGACAAATGGCGTCGACGCGGCGAGAACGCGACCTCGGGGGAGCGTGAACACGTGATGGTGCTGATGCATGGATTCCCCACTACACCTTAGGAGTTGGCATGTATCCGTTCGATCCGCACACGTACCTCTTCTTGGCCGAGCAAGATCGCGATCGGCATGTGCTTCTGGCTGAGCGGCGCAGACTCGCTGCTGCGCAGAAGCGCCTCCGCCGAGATGAACTCCGCGTTCAGAAGGCGTGGGACGAGTTGACCGCATCGCTCGCCGATGTCTCCCTTTCCGAGCGACGGGTCCTCGAGCTGGCTCGTCGGTGACGAAAGCTGTTCAAAGCAGTCGCTTTTCCAACCACACCTCGGCGTACGGCTCGGCGTTGAATGCCGGCACCTCCCGATAGCCGAGCTTGGAGTACAGGCCCCGGGCCTCGACGAGGTCCGCTCGCGTATCCAATCGCATTGTCGTACGGCGCGATTGGCGGACCGAACCTTCGACGAACTCGACGACCGACGACCCGACGCCGTTTCCACGGGCGCGCGCGTCGACGAAGACCCGAGTCAGTTCTGCGATGTCGTCGGAGACGAAACGAGCACCACCGCAACCGACCAGCGTCGAGCCCAGGTATGCGACAACGAACAGGCCCGAATCACCCACGAGATCGTCACTCGGCTCGTCGACCATGACTCGTCGTACTTCCTCGTCCGACGCCTCGCGGCCGTAGAGGCGTCCGACGATATCGACGTTGTAGCGAAACAGGATGTCGAGCGCCGGCTCCGAGGAGGGATGAACGACAGCGAACGTCGCCGATACAGGCACTACTTCGCGGCGGCCCGTCTGGCGAGCACCTTCGAGATCCCGAGCTGCGCAACAACGATGATGCAGCCGACGATCGCACCGATGACTGCCGACGCGAGAGTGTTGACGATCCACGCCAGCACTCCGCCGACACCCGCGACCCCACGCACCGCATCCTCACCGTGGTGCACCAGCTCGTAGATGGGGTGGAAACCGAGCTCGTCGATGCCCACGAGAAGGATGTGCCCACCGACCCACAGCATGGCTGCGGTGCCGACGACCGATAGCACTGCCATCACCTTCGGCATGCCCTTGACCAGTCCGCGGCCGAACTTCTCGACGAACCCGGACGAGCCCTCGGCCAGCTTCAGACCGATGTCGTCCATTTTGACGATGAGTGCGACGACGCCGTAGACGACGATGGTGATGACCACCGCGACTACCGCCAAGATGATGAGGCGACTCCAGAAGCCCTCGCTCGCAATGGTGTCGAGAGCGATGACCATGATCTCGGCGGAGAGAATCAGGTCGGTCCGAACGGCACCCGACACCACGCTGTCCTCGTCCCGCGGCTCGTCCTCTGCCTCGGCGTGATGATCGCCGTGGCCGAACAGCGCTCCCCAGATCTTGTGCGCTGCCTCGTAGCTGAGGTAGCAGCCACCGAGCATCAGAATGGGCGTCAGAAGCCATGGGAGGAACTGACTGAGCAGCAGGGCGATCGGCAGAATGATCAGCAGCTTGTTCCGAAGCGAGCCGACGGCGATGCGCTTGATGATGGGCAATTCACGTTCGGCCGCGAGACCGCGAACGTACTGCGGGGTCACCGCTGCGTCGTCGATCACGACACCGGCGGCCTTGGCCGTCGCTTTGCCGGTAGCCGCACCGACATCGTCGATGGATGCCGCGGCCAAACGAGCCAGCGCTGCCACGTCGTCGAGCAGAGCTACGAGTCCGCCTGCCATCACAGACCTCCGAGTGAAGACGATTGCACTGTGAGACTCCTAGGCTACGAACCGACGTCGGATCAGGTGAACCCTACCGCCCCGGCCGTCAGCGTGAAGCTCGGAGTAAAGCGTCGGTCAACGGCCGGCATGTTCGCGGCGGAACGCTTCGAGCACCAGTTTCAGTACCCCAGGTGCCGCGGCCTCGATGTGAGCCGATCGGAGTTTGTTGAACTTGCGTCCCGACTGCTCGTACTGCTCGATGATTCCCGAGTTTCTGAGTATCGAGAAATGGTATGACGCCGAAGACTTTGCCAGGTCTTCGTATAGCTGCCCACACGCCATATCGACTTTCGAGTCTGCCAATCGACGCACCATGTCGAGCCGAGTCTCGTCGGACAGCGCATGAAGTATCGCCGACACGGACATGTCGCTCATCCAGACCTCCGGGTTCGAACTTTCCGAACTCGATGATACCGTCACGCGTACTGGTTCGAATAATTCGAACCTGCCGATCCGAAGGGGACTGCCGATGCGCATAGGACTGGTCGGAGCAAATATCGAACACGGGTGGGCGTTCCGTGCGCACGTTCCCGCAATAGAATTTCTGCGCACTGTTCTCGGCACGGATATTTCGATCAGTGCGGTGAGTACGTCACGCACCGAATCTGCGCATGCAGCCGCGGCCGCCACCGGAGCCGAACCATTTACCTCGGCCAGCGCATTGGCCAGGTTCGAGGCTGTCGACCTTGTCGTAGTGACAGTCAAAGTGCAGGCACACTCCGAGTTGGTCAGCGCAGCGCAGGCTGCCGGAAAACACGTGCTCTGCGAATGGCCACTCGGCCTCGACGCGGCCGAGGCCCATTCGATGAGTGTTCGAGCGACTTCACAGCACCGTGGCTTCGTCGGCCTTCAATCACGGTTCGACCCCTCTGCGATCGCGCTTCGCGAGATGATCGCGGCCGGAGAACTGGGTGACATTCAGGCCGTGAACGCGCGATCGTCACGAGCCAAAGGAGCCGAGACCATATCTGCGCAGTCCGCGTACACGCTCGATCGCACCAGCGCCGCCGGCACGAGGGAGGTACACACTGGCCACGTACTCGACCTCCTCGATCAGGTACTCGGCGGGATCGCCGTTACCGGTGGAACGTCGAGAATTCACAGGCGCGACTATCGCGTGGCGGGACAAGCCCTGCCTGTGGCTGCGACTGCGCCGGATACCGTCCGGGTCCAATTCGACGCGGGTGGAGCGCTCGGTTCCGCACTGATTTGGGACGGGGACGACAACGCGCAGACAGTCATCGACATACAGGGATCACGCGGTCGGGCTTCCCTGTTCACCCTTCCAGTACCGACGCCGATCATGCGTCAGGTCCAGATGGCACCGCTCGCGGCGACATTCCACCCGAACGGACAACCCGAACCCCTCACGTTGCCGTCCTCCATGCCCACAATCCATCTTCCCGGCAATCCAGCAGCAACCAATATCGCATCGCAATATCTGGCGATCATCGACGACCTGGCAGACGGGGGAAGTCGGACTGCAACATTTGCCGACGCACATCGCATTCATGGGTACATCGAGCACATCAGCGAGGAGCCCGGGATCTGACTTCTGACGACCCAGCTTGATGTATGGTCTCCTATACGTACAGTGAACTATACGTAGAACGGGAGTTGCTCATGACACTCAGATGGTTGTCGGTCGGCGCCGTCGGTCTCGCTACCGCCTCGGCGACGGCATTGCTGGCCTGGCTGGTCTCACCCGTCGCCCCAGGGGTCGCGGCGGTGGTGTTCGGGTTCACCGCACTCCCGTTCGGTGCAATGCTGGGCTGGATACTGTTCGTCGCACCGGTCACCGCCGACCAGACCTACACCTCGGGCGACAGCGTCGAAAGCCATTGGACGACATCCGCGTCCAGCGGTACGGCCACCGATCTGGTGACCGTGCTGGGTCTGACTCTTGCGGTGGTGTCCATCGCCCGCGTCGATCCCCCGGCCACGCTGCTGCTGACGGGCTTGCTGCTGGCGGCATTCGCATCGTTCACCGCGCGGTACGCGTTCGCGCGCTACCGGGCCCTGTCCGAGTGAAGAACGATGTTCGACGGCGCCGCACCGAGAAGCGGTGGTCTCAGAGCGAATTGGCCGAGCGAATCGACGTCACCCGACTGACGATCATCTCCATCGAGAAGGAGCGGTTCGACCCGAGCCTGCCTGTCGCCTTCCGCCTTGCCGCAGCATTCGACTGCACGATCGAGGAGTTGTTCGAGCCGGATACGAATTGACCGGACCTCACGTCACCAGGTCTTCGCTCTTCAACCACTCGTAGGCGACATCGGATGGGTCTTCGCCCTCGATATCGACCCGCCCGTTCAACTCCTGCATCAGGTCGTCGGTCAATCGCTCGGATACGACGGCCAAAAGATCGGCGATCTCGGGATGCTGTTCGAGCACCGCGTCGCGCACCACCGCGGTCCCGCTGTAAGGCAGGAAGAAGGCCCTGTCATCCTGCAACACAGTCAGATTCAAGTTCTTGATTCTGCCGTCGGTGGTGTAGACCATGCCGAAGTTGCACGGTGAGCTGTCGGCGGTCGAGGTGTAGACGACACCCGCATCCATCCGCGTGACGTTGCCCGACGGTACGCCGTCGGGTGCGTTCAGTCCGATGCCGTAGGTGTCGAGCATCGGGCCGAAACCGTCCGAGCGAGAGAAGAACTCGTCGTCGACGCAGAACGTCCTGTCGGCCACGGGGAGCTTCGCTACATCCGACAAAGATGCGACACCCAGACGCTGTGCCGTCTCGGCCGAGGCGGCGAACGCATACGTGTCGTTGAAATTCGCGGGCGGTAGCCAATCGAGGTTGTGCTCACTCTTCTCGATGTCGCGGACGCGCTCCCACAGCTCCTGCGGATCACTGATCGTCTCGGTCTGGCTGTGGTAGTTGACCCACCCGGTACCGGTGTATTCCCAGAGGATGTCTGCGTCACCGTTGAGCTGTGCCTGTCTCGACGACGCCGACCCCGGTGCTCCGGTCAGGTCGGTGACTTTCGCGCCGGCAGCGGCAAGGTATGTGGCCGTGATCTTTCCGAGCAATACGCCCTCGGTGAAGCTCTTGCTCGTCACCACCAGCGATGCGCCGTCCAACGGGGTCGCACCGTCCGGAAGTGACGTGCTCTCGAACGTTCCCGACGAGCTGACCAACCCGCAACCGGCGAGTGCTGCCGTCAGCGCGAGAGCGGTTGCTGCCGTGGACAGTCGGCGAATCATGCCACTCCTCGTGGGGTCGCGATCAGTTCGACCACACGGCCGAGCCAGTCGATGATCAGTGCGAGCAGCGCGACGAGAACGGCACCGGAGATGAGTAACTTCGGTAGGAACAGCGTGGTACCCGTGGTGATGAGCGTGCCGAGGCTGGACGCCCCGATGAAGGTGCTCAGTGTCGCGGTGCCGACGAGAATGACCAACGCGGTACGTACGCCGTTCAGGATCACAGGCACCGCGAGCGGCAACTCCACCTGCACCAGCGTGCGGAGGCCGGAGAACCCGATTCCCCGGGCCGCTTCGATGGTCCGCTGATCGACCTGTTGGATTCCGACGATCGTATTCTGCAGAATCGGCAGTATCGCGTAGACCACCAATCCGATGACGGCGGTGCGGAACCCGGTTCCGAGCCACATCGTCAGCAACACGATCAGACCCACCGCCGGAGCGGCCTGGCCGATGTTGGCGAAGTTGACGGCCACCGGTCGGAAATTCTTCGCCCTGTCGCGAGTGAGCAGGATGCCCAACGGAATTGCGATGGCGACGACGATCACGGTCGCGGTCAACGTCAACACGATGTGGTCGACGATCGTCGTCTTCAAATTGTCCCAGCCCAGTGATGCCTGCTCGGTAGTCGTCAGCGTCGTGGAGCGGTACCACAGGATGTAACCGACCCCGAGCACGACGATGAGGAGCGGCTCGAACCACACGTCCAACGGTGCGCGACGAAGTCGATTCATGTTGCTGCGCCCTCGGTATGGGCCGAATACGAGACGTGACCGTCACCGGAGCGAGCATCCGAGAGTTGACCACGAATCACGGCCATCACGGTCGCGATCGTCAGTGCGCCAGTAACGGCACCGCGGCCGTCGGTGACGAGTACGCCGCCCTGACTGGCGGCAAGCATCGTGTCCAGTGCGTCGTTGAGCGTGGATGACGGTGCGACGGTGGGCAATCGGTCGTCGACGTAATCGGTGATGCGTTCCTTGGTGGCGACTTCGTCGAGCGACGGCCAGGCGCGAGGCCGACCGTGTTCGTTGATGACGACGATCCAGGTGGCACCCTGAGCCCGCGCACGAGCGATGACCTCCTGCGACGCATCGCCCACCTCGGCGGTGACGACTGGGTCGTGGTCGACGTCCTTGACGCGGGACAGCGTCAAATGTGCCAGCGTGGCACCGGATCCGATGAACTCCTCGACGAACGGGCTCGCAGGCTTGGCCAAGATCTCTTCCGGCGTCGCGTACTGCTCGATGTGGCCGCCCTCGGACAGAATCAATACCTTGTCGCCGAGCTTCGTCGCTTCCTCGAAATCGTGGGTGACGATGACGATGGTCTTCGCCAGCTCGTGCTGGATGGCGATGAGGCTGTCCTGCAGCCGAACCCTGGTGATCGGGTCGACGGCACCGAACGGTTCGTCCATCAGCAACACCGGTGGATCGGCGGCGAGCGCTCGCGCCACACCCACTCGCTGTTGCTGTCCTCCCGACATGTCCTTGGGGAGACGATCGCGGAAGTCGGCGACGTCGAGTCCCACCAGATCCAGCAGGTAATCGGTTCGCTCGTCGATCTTCTTTGCCTCCCAGCCCAGTACCCGGGGAATGGCTCCGATGTTCTTGGCGACCGACCAGTGTGGAAACAGGCCACCGGACTGGATGACGTAGCCGATCGACTGCCGGAGCTTGTCCGGATCCTCGCCGGTGACGTCGCGGTCTCCAATGAAGATTCGGCCCTCTGTCGGTTCGATCAGACGGTTGATCATCTTGAGAGTGGTCGTCTTACCGCAACCCGACGGACCGACAAACGCGACGATGTGGCCGGCCTCGATATCGAGATCGATCTTCTGCACCGCCGCCTTGTTCTGGCCCTTGTACTGCTTGACCACACCGTCGAGGCGAATCGAGGCGCCGGTGACCGTTCGCTCGCCGGTTGTGTTGTCCGTCATGACAATCCCTTCGAGATGGTGAGGCGCCCGAGAAGGACGAGCAGGCCGTCGAACACCAGGGCGATGACGACGATGAGCACTGTGCCGGTCACTGCCATCTCGACGGAATTGGTCCCGCCCAGTCTCGACAGGCCATTGAAGATGAGCGACCCGAGGCCCGGCCCGAGTACGTACGCGACGATGGCCGCGACGCCGACAACCATCTGAGTCGAGACGCGGATTCCGGTGAGAATGACCGGCCATGCCATGGGCAGCGAGACGGAGACGAGGATGCGGCTGCGCGAGAACCCGATTCCTTTCGCCGACTCGATCACGGTGTCGGGAACTCCACGCAGTCCGACGATGGCGTTGCCGATCACGGGCATGGCGGCGAATAACGCGAGCATGATGAACGAGGGCACCACACCCAAGCCGAACGGGACGATGAGCAGCGCGAGCAACGCCAGAGACGGAATCGTCAGCGCTACTCGACTGGTCGTCAGCGTCAGTGCCGAGAAGAGAGGCAGACGATGGACTGCGATCGCGATGAGCACGGCCACGACCGTGCCCACCAGAACCGTCTGAAACGCCAGCGACGCATGTTGATAGGTCAGAAACGCGAGGGATTCACCCCGCCCCTGCAAATAGCCCCATAGATCCACGAATTCCCTCTCGCCCGGCAGATCGGACGACGAGCGTAACCCGCATTTCCCCGGGGCGTCGGGGAAATGCGGGTTCGCCAAAGGCCTTGCAGCAGAGCGATACGCGGGTTCATCTGCGCGAATACGCCCTTGCCGAGCGCCCGCACGGACTTAAAATCAGCTCGAGCAGAATCGGTTCTACTGCGTGTACGAACTCATGAAGTTGCCGAGCCGCTCGAGTGCAGTCGAGAGATCGTCCACGTTGGGCAGGGTGACGAGCCGGAAGTGGTCGGGCACATCCCAATTGAACGCTCGACCGTGACTGACCAGGATTTTCTCGGATTCGAGCAGGTCGAGGACGAACTTCTCGTCGTCGACGATGCCGAAACGGTCGGTGTCGAGCTTGGGGAACATGTACAGCGCGCCCGCAGCCTGCACACAGCTGATCCCGTCGATGGAGTTCAGCATTCGATGCGCCAGATCCCGCTGCGCGGTCAACCGACCCGTCGGCAGCAGAAGGTCCTCGATCGATTGACGGCCGCCGAGCGCCGTCTGTATTGCATGTTGCGCAGGCACATTCGCGCACATGCGCATGTTGGACAGCAACGTGATGCCCTCGATGAAGCTCGCCGCACGGCGTCGTGGACCGGTGATCGCCAGCCATCCGGCACGGAATCCACACACTCGGTAGGCCTTCGACAACCCCGAATAGGTCAGGCACAGCACATCTTTGCCGGTGAGAGTTGCGAGATTGGTCATCTCGGAACCGTCGTACACGATCTTCTCGTAGATCTCGTCGGCGAGCAGAATCAGATCGTGCTCGCGCGCGAGGTCGACGAAACGCTGCAGAACGTCGCGTGAGTACACCGCACCAGTGGGGTTGTTGGGATTGATCACGACGATGGCCCGGGTACGGGTGGTGATCTTCGATTCCAGATCCTCGAAGTCCGGAGCCCAGTCCTGAGTCTCGTCTGCCAAGTAGTGGACCGGAGTGCCTCCGGCGAGAGCAACCGAACCCGTCCACAGCGGGTAGTCGGGGGAGGGGATCAGCACCTCGTCCTCGGGGTTGCACAGCGCCTGCATCGTCATGGTGATCAGCTCGGAGACCCCGTTGCCCAGGTAGACGTCGCCGACGTCGAGGTCGCTCAGGCCCTTTGTCTGGTAGTACTGCACCACCGCGGTGCGCGCCGAGAACAGGCCCCGCGAGTCGGAATATCCCTGCGCGGTAGGCAGATTGCGAATCATCGCCATCATGATCTCGTCGGGTGCCTCGAAACCGAACGGGGCCGGGTTACCCACGTTGAGGCGCAGGATCTTGTGCCCCTGCTCCTCGAGTTCCTCGGTCTTGTCCAGGATGCGGCCACGAATGTCGTAGCGAACATTCTCGAGCTTGCGTGCCTGATCGATCGATCGCGTCATGACGAAAGTTCCTCCTGTCGAACGGACGGCGACATCCGAGTTCGGACCGCCACTGTTGCACATACGATGACCGCTGCTCCACCCACGACCACCGGCCACGTCAGTCCCTCGTGGAGCAGGATCGCGGCCCAGCAGATCGTCAGCACCGGCTGAACGAGCTGCACCTGGCTCACGCTCGACATCGGACCGATAGCCAACCCCCGATACCAGGCGAAGAACCCCAGGTACATGCTCACGACGGCCAGATAGGCGAACGCAGCCCACTCTGCGACACCTCCGCTCGTGGGTTGATGCCACCACGCGAACGCCGTCATCGCTCCGGTCACCGGAACAGAGACGACGAGCGCCCACGAGACCGTCTGCCACGCTCCCAGTTCACGCGCAAGCAGCCCGCCCTCCGCGTATCCCACCGCGGCCGCCACGACGGCTCCGAGGAGAAGCAGATCCGACCACCCCAGTCCGGCGACCTCGCCGCCCTGCACGGCCGCGAATCCGACAGCGACCGCAGCACCAATGGCCGCAACCAACCAGAACATCGGCCGGACGCGTTGCCGCTCGCGGACGACGGCGAAGGCCGCGGTCGCAGCCGGCAGAAGCGCGATGACGACGGCACTGTGGCCGGCGGAGGCGGTGGTCAGAGCGAACGACGTGAGCACGGGGAAACCGATGACGACCCCGGCCGCGATGACACCCAGTCGAACCCATTGCCGTCCGCGTGGCAACCGTTGCGAGGTCAGGGCCAGGGCGGCAGCAGCGAGGGCCGCGGCGACGACGGCGCGTCCGGACCCGACGAACAGCGGCGACAGGCCACCGGTCACGGCAATCCGAGTCAGCGGCACGGTGAACGAGAACGCCGTGACACCCGCCAGTCCCCACACGAGGCCGGCTCGGGATAGCAGTCCCGGCGCGAGCTGGGTAGCGCTACTATGCTGTGTCATGTCCGACGATAGCAGTTCCCGGATCGTGTCTGCACTGCGAACCTGGATCGCAACCGCCCCGCCCGAGGCGAAGCTGCCATCCACTCGTGCGCTGGTGGCCCAGCATTCGGCCAGCCCCGTGACGGTGCAGAAAGCACTGCGCACGCTCATTTCGCAGGGTGTCATCGAAACACGGCCTGGCGTCGGAACATTCGTCAAGACCGTGCACACGGCCCGCCCGAACGACTACGGGTGGCAGACTGCCGCGCTCGGTGCACCCGGAAACAGATTGCAACTCCCCGCCGCACTGCAGTCCACGTCGAGTGACGTGATCGCTCTGCATTCCGGTTACCCGGCCCGAGAGCTGTTGCCGGAGCGACTCGTTCACGCTGCTTTCACCCGAGCTTCACGCACCGACGCAGTGGTTGCCCGGCCACCGACCGCAGGTCTGCCCGAGCTTCGAGCTTGGTTCGCCGCGGAACTCGGCGCTTCCACCCCGCTGGGCGTCACGCCGCCCTCGGCCAGCGACGTGGTCATCATCCCGGGCAGCCAGACCGGCCTGAGCACGGCCTTTCGGGCGCTCGTCGGTGCGGGACGCCCACTTCTCATGGAATCACCGACGTACTGGGGAGCGATTCTGGCGGCAACGCAGGCAGGCGTTCGCGTGGTCCCGGTCCCCACCGGGGTCGACGGACCCGACCCGGACGCGCTGGAGCAGGCATTCGCCGAGTCCGGCGCGCGGGCGTTCTACGCTCAACCGACCTTCGCCAGCCCCACTGGAGCGCAGTGGTCTCCGGACCTGTCCGAACGTGTGCTCGACATCGTTCGACGACACGGCGCGTTCCTGATCGAGGACGACTCCGCCCACGATTTCGGGATCACCGCCGAACCCAGCCCATTGGCCGCAAGAGACGACGGCGGACATGTGGTGTACCTGCGTTCGCTGACCAAGGTCGTATCACCGTCGATTCGATTGGCAGGCTTGATCGCTCGTGGCCCGGCCCACGAACGTATCCTCGCCGACACGGGAGCCGAATCGATGTACGTCAGCGGCATCCTGCAAACCGTCGCTCTCGATGTCGTCACCCAACCCGCCTGGCGCACACACCTACGACGCCTACGCACGCAACTCGAAGCTCGTCGAGACCTATTGGCCCACAGCCTGATCGAGTTCGCTCCTCGCGGGCATCTCGACCGGATCCCCCGGGGCGGACTCAATCTGTGGATGCGCCTGCGTAACGACATCGACCTGGAAGACGTTGTGCACAAATGCAAATTGGCGGGTGTCATCGTCGGTGCGGGAGACGATTACTTCCCGGCCGAACCCACCGGCAAGTTCCTGCGGTTGAACTACGCGGGCTCGAACGCCGGTGAGTTCCCGGATGCGGCACGCACGATCGGATCGGTCATCTGAGACTGTTCGACGCTTCGACGGCGAACGTCGAGGTGCGGCCCCATACGAACCAGACCAGAGGCCCGAGAAACGGAAACGCGAGCACGACGAAGATCCACACCGCACGGCCTGCGACACTGTAATTGGGTGAGCGAAGGATGCTGACGAGCGCGGCGACGAACAGAACGACCGCGCCGAGCACCGCCACCAAGACGATGGTTCCCAGCCCGAACCCGAGTACCTGCTCGGTGGTCGAGTGTTGTTGTGAAAGTAGTACTGCGGCGTGCATGACGGTTCCTCTGCTGTGCTTGTTCTTCGCTGTTTCGTTGACGACCACAACGCTATGGACCCGAACGTTCCTGCACATCGGTCTGCACGTGTATCTCGTCGTACATCGGACGATGTAGGCCTACCGCCGGAGTCTTCGCGCAGTTACCGTGGTGCGGACGTATACGACCTGGGGGGGACTTGTGCAGACCGTCAAGAACGACTACACGACGTGGAGGGCCCTGGGGCCGGGCGGCTTACCGGCCAACGTCGGTGGGTGGTTGATCGCCACCGCGCTACGACCGTTGTCCAGACGTGACCTTATGACCGTCGCCGGCGCGTCGCCCGCAGGCCGGCACTGGCACCTCGAACCGCGCCGAGGACCACGGCCGACGATCGCCCCGTACCCGATTCCACATCGCCAGCTCACCGACCGTGCTACGCCCGTACTGACAGACAGGATCACCGGCGCAGTTACTACCGAAGCGCGCACGAACAATCGATACCACCTGGCGCGCAGCCACTTCGAGAGGCGAGGGGACGCGCTGTATCTGACGGATGTTACCGCTGCTGCACCGTGGATTTCGCGAACCAACGGCGAGATACTCCACGTCCACGAGACCGAAGGATCGATGCACGTCGTCATGCAGCCCGACGATGCTCAGACCGTCATCTCCGCGGGCTGGGGTGAGCTACACCCCCTCGCCGGACGCCCTGGCCTCGGACTTCCCGAAACCTACGTCTTCCTCTACGCACCGAGAGATTCCGACGACGCGGATCGAATCGAACAGATCATCCATCGCGCAACAGCTACTTCGACGATATGACCCTGCGCTCCAGGGGGTTCGCCTTCATCGCCGGGTACATTCCTGAGCGCCACAAGGTCGCAGCCGTCGACTGCGGTCTCCTTCTCGATTCGATCTTCATCCTGGATGCGAAGTCTGCGGCGAAACCTTCTCGCGTATAGCTGGATTCGATGACATCCACGCAGTGCGGATCGAGGTCTCGAATCCGACGGCCACTGACGTCCATGTGCCTGGCTATAGTCTCGTGGACGATCTGCGCCGTTCGGTCGTCGCCTTCGTGTCGGCGGACGAACTCTTCGGCTCTCCCGGCTCCGATCACCGCAAAACATCCAGCCACCGGGTTCTGTTCTGCGCCGAGAGCTATGTCGTGCAACAGGCACGCGACGTACAGCGCCTCCCGATCCGGCCGTAGACCGTCGATGACCGCAAACGCCGAGGCGTACTGCCAGCACCGCACGCTGTGCATCAACATAGGCTCGCTGAGGCACCCTCTGGCCTCCTCCAGTGCTTCCCGGCACAACCGTGAATCCGGAGCATCGACTGTGTGCCATGCGGAACCCGCCGAACGTCGCCGGGGACCGAGCACAGTAGCGGGCAACATCGCGAGTTGTTCTCGCACAGCAGCTGCCACTATTCGCGCACGATGACCTGCGCTCAGCTCACCGGGTTTCATCGGGTGTTCCCTTCAGGTGGCGGAGCATATCCGCCCGCGTGATCGCGAGCATGGCGTCGAGCATGGATCGATCGACGATGCGTCGTTGATGCAGTGACACAGCACCGTTCATCGCCGCCCAGGCATTCAGAACCAATGCACGGGGGACGACGTCGGTACCGGCGTCCTCCACCGCTCGCGTCACCGAATCGATGAGTTCTCCGAGTGCTGTGTCGATCCTGTTCTTCGCCTCGCCGACCGATGCGGACTCGGACTTGTCCACATCCGTCAGCGCCAGCAGTCGCAGCGCCAATGGATCGTCGCGGTGGAACGCGATGTAGCGATCGAGGAACTCGGCAACGACGTGCGCAGATTCGACCGCAGCGGTGGGGGCAGTCATTTGCTCAGCGTGGCTCTGGGCGGTTCGCCACGCGAGAGCGGCGTAGATGTCCACCTTGCCGGCGGGGAAGTTTGCGTAGATCGAACTCACCGCCACATCGGCTGCAGTGGACAGCATCTCGATCGTCGTTGCCCGATATCCGTGGCGTAGGAAGAGCGAACGAGCGCCGTCGAGCACCGCAGTGTGTGTTCGACGCTTCCGCTTGTCGGTGGGGGTATCCAAGACCATAACTTTATCGTACTCTGATTCCGATATCGGAAGCCAATTACGATAGAGGGGTAGCGATGACAGCCAACGAAGTACTGGCACCGGACAGCGGCAGCGCGGCGATGACCATGTTCTCCCGCAATCACCGTTCGTGCAGCAACTGGGCATCGAGCTGGTCGACATCGACGAGGGCACAGCTCGACTGCGGCTGCCGTACCGCGACGAGCTGTCCACCGTCGGCCGGATGCTGCACGGCGGCGTGATCGCCGGCTGTATCGATATCGGGATCATGACCGCAGCATGGGCCGGATCCGAAGTGCCCGAGAAGCTTCGGGGCGTCACGGTCTCCATGTCTGTGCAGTTCATGGAACCGGTATATGCCGAGGGTGTCGACATCGTCGGTACTCGGATGCACGCGGGTCGGAGCCTGAAGACGTGTCGAGTCGACATCGTCGGGACCGAATCCGGCCGCCTCGTCGCAACCGGCACGGGAACCTACAAAGTCGGCTGAACTCTGGGCAGAGACCGCAGGACATGTGACGATCGATGAATGACACTCGATGACATCGTGAATCTGGTCGGCAGCTTCGACGGCACGTTGGCGCAGCGGCCTCGGGAGGGTGATGGGACTCCGGAACTCGCATGGGGCGATGTGTTCTTCTACTACTCGCCGGACGGAACTGTTCCGTCGTCCACCCAGCCGTTCGCGACCATCGTGACGAAGAACTATCCGGGAGACGAGTTGTCCCGGCTGGACCGGCCCGACGCGTTCCGTGTCAATGTCATTGCAGGAAAGCAGGAGTTCGAGCGGCTATTGGGAGTGCCCCCACGCGAAGCAGCCCACGCACCCCAGGCCGATACCGACGACACCCTTGCCGCCCACCCTCAGTACGGCACTGCGGGCTGGTTGTCGGTGGTCAACCCGTCTTCGCAGACCGAATCGCAGATCGGGGAACTCCTCGAATCTGCGTACAGCGTCACCAAGGACAGGTACGAGCGCCGCCGACACTGATCACTCGAAGAAGTCGTCCATCGATCGGGATAGTCCTTCGATGTCGAGGCCGTTGGCTCGGTCGTGTTGGGCCACCGTTCCGTACTTCCTACGCTCTCCAGGCTCCACCCCGATCCCCAGTACGCGATGCCGTATGTCTGCCATCGCTCGATCGATCTGCGGCACAGAGGTTCCCGCGAGATAGGGCTCGACGATCATGATGTCCGGCGCAGTCAGCGTTTCTCGAAGAGTCGTACCGTCGAAGGGCCTGATCGTCGACGCGTGCATCACGGTGACGTCACGTCCACTGGCCGCGGCCAGGACCCGGTCCGTCATCGGACCGACCGAGATCACAGTGCCCGAATTACCCTGTTGCAGAACGGTCATCGAACCTCCGGGTCGACCGTACGAGTGATCGTTCGAGACGCCGTCAAACCTGATGTAAACGCGGTCGTCGGATGCAGCGGCACCGCGCAGCATCCATTCGACCTCGTCGACGTGCCCGGGCACGTGCACCGTCCACCCGTCCAGGGTGTCCAGCAGTGCGACATCGCGTTGGCCGAAGTGCGTCTCACCGCCTTGCGGCCACCCGTAGGAGCCGCCCGAGCTGACCAGGATCGCGCCGACATCCTGATGTCCCAGATCGAGTTTCACCTGCTCGAAGGGTCGCTCGATCAGAAACGGTGGAAAGGTGTGCACGATCGGACGCATTCCGGCGAGCGACATACCGCCTGCGACACCGATCATCGCCTGCTCTCGAATACCCACGTTGACCACACGCGATCGGATGTCAGGAGTGAGGTTCGGTTCGAGATAGGCAGCGCCGATCTCGGCCAATACCAGCACAATTCGCTGGTCCTGCGCCAACAGCTCCGGCACCAGCCGGTAAAAGAATTCGCGTTGATCCGCAGTCCTGTTCATCGTCGACGTCACTCAGTTCTCCTTCTTCTCCACGTGGGCGACCACCACATGCGGCCGGTCGCCGCGATCGATGCGAAACGCCTGCCGGAGCGCACTGTGGTCCCTCCCGTCGACGTCGGAGGTCGACCACCCCTCGACGGCGAAGCGCGACGCGATGCCGCCGGGCCAACCCAGACCAGCCGAATCGTTGTCGATCACCACGGTGGTCAAGTTGCCCAGCTGCGATCGGCCGGCGAATTGGATGGCTTCCATGTTGCTGCCCTCGTCGAGCTCGGCGTCACCGATCAGTACGAACACCTGAGCCGGGCTTCGCTGAATCTGAAGCGCCACAGCAGTTCCGGCCGCCAACGCCACACCATGGCCGAGTGATCCCGAACCGATGTCGACCCCGGGAATCAGCGTGCGGTCCGGATGATTGCCCAGCGGTGAGTGGTAGCTGCCGAACGAAGCAAGCTCGTTCGGCGTCAGAAAGCCCCGTGCAGCGAGCACTGCGTAGTACGCCATCGGGCCGTGCCCCTTGGAGAGGTAGAACCTGTCGCGATCGGGATCGTCGGGCTGCGCCGCGTCGAGACGAAGAATGTCGGAGTACAGCACCCACAGCACGTCGAGCGTGGATGTGGCGCTGGCACCGTGCTTTTCGTCGCCGGTCATCAGCGTCATGAGTTGAGGCAACTCTTCGAAAGTCATCTGCATGGGACCACCCTGCAACCTCGAGTGCACTCGAGGTCAAGAGCGACGTACTACACCCAGCCGTCCGACGACCGACCGGAGAAATTCGCCAGGCGTTCGAGTGAACCCGCTCCCGCCCTCGGTTCCACAACGGGGCCGAACGGCACTCCCGGAACCCGCGCATCCGCGGGAAGCATTGCATGGAATTCCACTGCTACCGGCTCGACGAGAGTGTCGTCCACTTCTGCGGGCTGGCCAGTCGCCACCGCGAGGTCCCAGCCGTGCAGTAGTAGCTCGCGCGTGTATCCCCACACAGCCGATCGCCCCGGTACTTCACCCCACGGGACCGCGACCGGGGCATCGAGCAATTCATCGTCGGCCCACGCGGCACGGGCTTGCGTCACCGACGTGTCGAAGGATGCGGCGTCATGATCGGAGCACAAGGGCGACACAGAGTCCGGACTCCCGAGTTCGGCGATCGCAATCAGCCTTCGGACCGTGGCAACGAGATGCCCTGCGAGCGTCCGGACATCGAACTCGTCGCACGGAGTGGGAAGGTCCAGTTGGTCTGCGCGCACGCCGGTGAGCAGACCGCTCACCCATGCGGCGGACGTGAAGTACACCTCGCGCGGATCCGTCTGCTGCGTGGTCTCGATGGTGTTCATTGTCGATCCTTCCGTTTCGCGGCCACCGGGTGTGGCCTGCTGGGTAGAAGTAGATCGGGTGAACATGACATCTTCTGTCATGTATTGGTGAGAGACTTTTCGGGTGCGCGCAGACCGGTTGTTGTCCATCGTCATGCTGCTCCAACATCGGGGCAGACTGAACGCTGCCGACATTGCCGCCCAGCTCGAAGTATCCACGCGCACCGTGTTGCGTGACATCGAAGCGTTGTCTTCGGCGGGCATTCCGGTCTACACCGATCGCGGTCGCGGTGGTGGCATCAGTCTGCTGCAGGGCTATCGCACCGAGCTGACCGGTCTGACGGCCGCCGAGGCGACGGCATTGCTCACTTCCGGCGCGGGACGCGTCGCCACCCCGGCGTTCGCAAGCGCCATGCGCAAGGTGATCGCCGCGATACCCGACGCTCACCGAGCAGCGGCAAGCACTGCCTCACAACGAATCCTGGTCCGGCCCGACGGTTTCGCGTATCCCCACGAACCGGAAGAACATCTGGTGGAACTCCAACGGGTCGTCATAGACGGTGTGCGGATAAGAATCACGTATCGCGATCGCAGCGGCTCGGTGAACGATCGAATCCTGGACCCCATCGGGCTCGTCTACGCCGGCGATCACTGGTACCTACTCGCCGGGCGTGACGGCACCGAACGTGTCTACCGGGTATCGCGGATCGACGAACTGACCGTGCTCGACGAGCAGGCTCACCGCGCTTCCACCGTGGACCTGGAGGCCGCCTTCACCGCACACTGGAAGTCGTTCCGTGCGAGTTTGGTCGAGACCGAAATCACCTGCACAGTCGAGGAATCAGCGTGGCTTTCGTTGTCCAAGAACGTAGTACGAGTCATTGACGAGAGGATCCATCACGACGGAAAGCGACTGGTAGTGATCGTGTTCTCCGGACACAATCACGCCCTCGGTGCACTGTGGAACTGCGGACCCGGCGTAGAAGTTCTGCAGCCCACAGCAATCCGGGAGGAACTAGCTGCTCGGGCATTCGAGACCTACGAGCTGTACAGGTGAGGATTCCAGCACGTCCGTATTCTCCTGACATGCCGATTTCACATCTCGCTGTCGCAGGGACATCCGTCGACTGCGCAGACCCAAGAGAACTCGCACAGTTCTACCTGGCGCTCCTTGGAGGCGAGGTGCTGTGGGACAACGACGACAGTGCCGCAGTACAAACGATGTCCGGTGTTCGCATCGTCGCGCAGAAAGTCGAGAATTATCGACCACCCGTCTGGCCCTCGGCGGCGATCGTGCACCTCGACTTGGACGCCGGCGGACGTCTCTCCGAAGCCGTCGCATACGCACTGGACTGCGGCGCGACGGAAGCGCTCGACCAGCCCGATCTCCGATGGAGGGTGCTGCTGGACCCGGCCGGTCATCCCTTCTGCATCACCACGGAGGTCTGGGACGACGGAGACGCTGACGCATTGTCCGAACAGGGCTGCGATGACACGATGGACCGATGAACGCCCGTCAGCGACCGTGGACTCGATATCTGTTGGTCATCTGGCTGACGTGCATCTCCTTCCTGGTCATTTCCGACGTGTTGACCGAGCCGTCCATCTGGACCTGGATCAAGTTGGCTCTACTGGCCATGGCCGTGCCCTGGTTCCTGTACCGGTATTGGCGTCCCGCGCCTGTCTGCACCGTACAAAAGATCGGCCCCGAGTCCGTACCCGCCGAGGACGTCGACGCCGTTGTCGACGAACACGGGCGCACCGTCAAGGCCATTCGCTCGCTGCGTGAACTACATCCCGGCCTCGGCTTGGGTGACGCGAAGAACCTGGTTCGACCTGAACTCTGACGAAGGAACGGGCGATGATGGACATGGACGGTACACACGTAGTTCGTGACCGGGACGGCTTCGACGAGGCCGCAACACTGCTGGTCGACTTCAATCGCGAATACGACGACCCTGCACCCGAACCGAATTGGCTTGCAATGCATCTCGATCGACTGGTGCAGTCCGGTGATACCAGCGTGCTGACGTTCGGGTCTCCCGCGATCGGGGTGGCGGTCCTTCGATTTCGCATCGGAACGTGGAGCTCGAACATCGAGGCTTACCTGGCCGAGTTCTACGTTCAGCCCAGCCAGCGCGGAAAGGGCTACGGCACGACGTTTCTCGACGACGTCATCGAGCACGTCCGCAGCCGTGGCGCGACCTACCTCGATCTGAACACCTCGGAGGACGACGAGGCAGCTCGACACGTGTACGAGAAACGCGGATTCGACTGCCACGAGGGACGCGGAAGCGGCCCCAAGGCCCTGTACTACGAACTCGAACTCGAATGATCGGTTGTCGTAGAAGAAGTCCGAAACGTCCAGGAATCGCCACAGCCCGAGAAAACGAATACGATTGCCAATAACAGCGGTCCGGATCGATCCCGAGGAGTTCAATCATGGCGTTTCCGATCATCGTCGCGAAGGCAGTATCGACGGTCGTGACGGGTGCAGTCGGCGTCGCCGCATACAACGGTGCCAAGAAGCTGTACGAGAAGGCCCCCGTCCGCAAGGCTGCGGTATCGGCCACCGAACTCGGTCTGCGCGCAGCGCGCAAGGCCGAGGTTCACGCGGAATCGGCCCGACTGGCCGTGTCCGACGTCGTCGCCGAGGCCCGGGACCGGATCGGTGAAGAGGTTCAGCCGCCCACGGCCTCCGATGCAGGCCACGGCCACGCGCACTGACCGGGACTGCTTCCGATTATGACGACCCTCGCCCAACGCCCCCTCGACATCGACGCGACGCAGGCAGACGGCATCGAGATCCTCTCCGACGCTGCCGGACGTATGCGACTGCGCGTCGACTGGCTCCGCTCAAGCCCGGGCCGTGCAGTTGCGGTCGAGGACCATGTGGACAAGATCCGCGGAGTGCGCGCCGTTCATGCGTACCCGCGGACGGCGTCGGTCGTCATCTGGTACTCCCGCACACGAATCGACAGGGCCGAACTCTTCGACGCGGTGAATGCCGGGCGCTCGACGAATTGGGCCCTGGTACCGGTCCGTAGTCCGCGCTCAGCTGACGTCACCAGCGGCGACGTGCTGCGGATGACCATCGGCGGCGCGGCACTGGTCCTTCTCGGTCTTCGCCGCTACGCGTTCCGTCGGCCGCCCATCCTCGGCCCCACCAGCCGTCTCGTTGCCACCGGCGCAACGATCTTCACCGGCTACCCGTTCCTCAAGGGAGCCGTGCGCTCGCTGGCCGGCAACAGGACGGCAGGAACCGACGCACTCGTCAGCGCCGCAACCGTGGCCAGCCTCGTGCTTCGCGAGAACGTCGTCGCCCTCACCGTGCTGTGGCTCCTGAACATCGGCGAGTACCTGCAGGAGTTGACCCTGAAGCGAACTCGACGCGCGATCTCCGATCTGTTGACCGGCACACAGGACACCGCCTGGATCAGGCTGCCCAACGGCTCCGAGATCTCCGTCGACGTCGATCGACTCGAGATCGGCGACGAGGTCGTCGTCCACGACCACGTGGGCGTTCCCGTCGACGGCACCGTGGTCGACGGTGACGCAGTGGTGGATCAGTCCGCGATCACCGGCGAGACCTTGCCGGTATCGATCGTCGCCGGAGACCGTATTCATGCGGGATCCGTCGTCGTCCGTGGCCGCCTCGTCGTGCGTGCCTCCGCCGTCGGCCGCGACACCACGATCGGCCGCATCATCTCTCGCGTCGAGGAGGCGCAGGAAGATCGTGCACCGATTCAGACTGTGGGAGAGAACTTTTCACGACGCTTCGTCCCTGCGTCCTTCATCCTGTCGGCGCTGACTCTCGTCGTCACCCGGGATGTTCGACGTGCCATGACGATGCTGCTCGTGGCGTGCCCGTGCGCGGTGGGGTTGTCCACGCCGACCGCCATCAGCGCAGCCATCGGAAACGGTGCTCGCAGAGGCATTCTCATCAAGGGAGGATCGCACCTCGAACAGGCCGGCAGGGTCGACGCCTTCGTGTTCGACAAGACCGGAACCCTCACGGTGGGACGCCCCGTAGTGACCAATGTCGTCTCGTTCCAGGACGATTGGGAACCGGAGCAGGTGCTGGCCTACGCGGCGAGCTCCGAGATCCACTCGCGACATCCTCTGGCAGAGGCTGTCATTCGGAGTACCGAGGAACGGCACATCGTCATCCCGCCGCACGAGGAATGCGAGGTGATCGTCGGACTCGGCATGCGGACGGTCGCAGACGGACGGACGCTGCTCCTGGGCAGTCCATCCCTCCTGCGCAGCGAGAACGTCGCGGTGTCCGAGGATGCGCAGCAATGGGTTTCGCGGCTGCAGGACGAGGCCGAGACTCCGCTGCTGCTCGCCGTCGACGGCGTACTCGTCGGCTTGATCAGTCTCCGCGACGAAGTCCGTACCAACGCATCCGCCGTTCTGAACGCGCTTCGAGCCGACGGTGTCGAACGCATCATCATGCTCACCGGCGACCACCCGAAGACAGCGGCGGCGGTCGCCGCGGAACTCGGCATCACCGAGTGGCGTGCCGAAGTGATGCCCGACGAAAAGCTCGAAGCCGTCCGAGAACTGCAGGACGCAGGCTACGTCGTGGCGATGGTCGGTGACGGCACCAACGATGCCCCTGCTTTGGCCGTCGCCGATATCGGAATCGCAATGGGATTGGCGGGCACCGACGTTGCCGTCGAGACCGCGGACGTGGCACTGGCAAGCGACGACTTGTCGCGTCTGCTCGACGTACGTGACCTCGGCCGGCACTCGGTGTCGGTCATCCGTCAGAACTACGGAATGTCCATCGCCGTCAACGCTCTCGGCTTGGCGGTCAGCGCCGGTGGTGCGCTGTCCCCAGTGCTGGCGGCAATCTTGCACAACGCCTCGTCGGTCGCGGTGGTCGGCAACAGTTCGCGATTGATCCGATACCGACTCTGATCAGTAGGTACCGAACGCCAGGGCGAGGTGTCCGGTACCTACTTCGCTATTTTGCGTCGCGGAAGTACGGTTCGACCGTGCCCTTGAGCTTGACGAGCATGGGGTTTCCGTAGCGATCCTTCGCGGTCGGGACCTCGACACGCACCCAACCCTCGGACACGTTGTATTCGCGAATGCTCGTCTTCTCGACGCCGTTGAAGCGAATGCCCACGTCGCGGCGAAGAACCTCTTCGTTGTAGAAGCGGCTGCTCGGATCGATCGAGAGATGGTTCGGTGGAACGTCTGTGTTCTGGTCCTCGGGCATGATTACTTTCGTCGATGTGCTGCGTTGGGTGCTGGGGTCTGAACCCCATGAAGAATACGCGACCTAACGTTGGACCAGCGCCGCTGTCCCTAGCCCCGCGCCATGTCCACGAATCTGGACAGGTGCAGCTGGTGCGCCACAGTGATTGTCGCCGTCGGACCGTTACGGTGCTTGCCGAGGATCAAGTCGGCCTCGCCGCCGCGGGGATCGTCGCGCTCGATGGCGTCGGGTCGGTGCAACAGAATCACCATGTCGGCGTCCTGCTCGAGTGAGCCGGACTCACGGAGGTCCGAGACCATCGGCTTTTTGTCGGTTCGCTGCTCGGGACCACGGTTGAGCTGGCAGACCGCGACCACCGGGCATTCGAGTTCCTTGGCCAACAGCTTGAGCTGACGGGAGAAAGTCGGTCCGTAAGCCTTGCACGTCGCTGACGTAGCAGGTTGAGCTGCACCCCTCGTTCCGGAACTTCCGTGACGCCACCGCTTGACTATTTTGGCTCCAGCATGGTGTCCTGAAGTTGCTAGCTGAGCCGGCCGCATGGCCGAGGTAGGTTAGCCGTCAAGGGGCCTCCGAGAGGAGGCCCCTCTTCATTTCGGCGGAAACAAGTAAATTCCGTCGCCTCGCTGCGAGACTTTGTTGACATGAATCGGCGCAAGCAGGTCCCACATCTCGTCGTTGCAGATCTTCGCCGTTCGTCCGTTGCGGGGAAGCACTTTTACGGAAGCAGCGTAGGCAACCAGGTCCGCGAGCTGTATGAAATAGGACTGCTGCGAATCCCTAGGCACAGAATCCTCGATGATGTGACGCGCATTGACTCGGTCGCCTACTGCGGACCATGTAATGCGCCGAAACCGGCGAACCAACTTTCGCACCTCGTCGTTCTGACCGATGTCGTGGACGATCACGATCGGAACGCCGCTCGAATCACTACGCTTACGCAATCGTTCCAATAGATACGTCCAAGATCTATCGAATACGTCGAGGTCACGCTTCTGCACGAGGTCCTTGCGAATCGAGATTGCGAAAACTCCGGACGACACGGCGACCAGAGTTCTAAAATGCCGCTGGTACATGTCGCGCATTTGCCCATCTCCTAGACCGAGATCGCGGTAGACCTTTTTCACCCCGACAATATGGTTCGCCTTCGCTTCCTGCCTCATCGGAATCTGGTACAAATCGCGCACGGCCCGTCGCATTTCGATCACACGATCTAGCCTTGTCGTCCAATCGTCGGCTGGAACTAAGACACATCCGAGCGTGAACGTCGTTGAACCGCCAGTACCCATGCCGGTGTCACCGGACTCGTCGATGTATGCGAACTCCAAGCGTGGTCCGACAAACTGATCCGAAAGTTGCATCAAGGCAGTCAAATGGCAGTCGGACGAACAGCAACGACCTGAATGCACGTACGAACGCGCTCAGCCCAAAAGAACATCGCCCTAGCCCCGTGCCATGTCCACGAATCGGGACAGGTGCAGCTGGTGCGCGACAGTAATTGTCGCCGTTGGACCGTTACGGTGCTTGCCGAGGATCAGGTCGGCCTCGCCGCCGCGGGGATCGTCTCGCTCGATGGCGTCGGGGCGGTGCAACAGAATCACCATGTCGGCGTCCTGCTCCAGTGAGCCGGACTCACGGAGGTCCGAGACCATCGGCTTCTTGTCGGTTCGCTGCTCAGGACCACGGTTGAGCTGGCAGACCGCGACCACCGGGCATTCGAGTTCCTTGGCCAACAGCTTGAGCTGACGGGAGAAGTCCGAGACCTCTTGCTGACGCGACTCGACCTTCTTGCCGGACGACATCAGCTGAAGGTAGTCCACCACAATGAGTTTCAGGCCGTTGCGCTGCTTGAGGCGTCGCGCCTTGGCTCGAATCTCCATCATCGTCAGGTTGGGCGAATCGTCGACGAAAAGCGGTGCTTCGCTGATCTCGCTCATGCGACGGGCCAGCTTGGTCCAGTCGTCGTCGGTCATCTTTCCGGAACGCATGTCGCCGAGCTTGATCTTCGCTTCCGCGGACAGCAGACGCATGACGATCTCTGTGCGACTCATCTCCAGAGAGAAGATGACACTGGGCATGCCGTGCTTGATGGAGCACGAACGCATGAAATCCATACTTAGGGTAGACTTACCAACGCCGGGCCTCGCCGCGACGATAATCATCTGACCAGGGTGAAGACCGTTCGTGATCTCGTCGAGTTCGGCGAATCCCGTCGGCACGCCGAGGGAGATGCCGCCGCGGCTGGCGATGGAGTCGATTTCGTCCATCGTGGGCTGCAGCAGCTCTTCGAGGGGGAGGAAGTCCTCGGAGGTGCGTCGCTCGGTGACCTCGTACACCTCTGCCTGTGCGCGGTCGACGACCTCGGCGACGTCCTGACCGTCGGCTCCGGCGTAACCGAACTGCACGATGCGGGTACCGGCTTGCACGAGCCGCCGGAGAATGGACTTCTCCGCCACGATCTCGGCGTAGTACCCGGCGTTGGCGGCGGTGGGCGTCGTCTGAGTCAGCGTGATCAGGTACGGCGGGCCGCCGATGCGCTTGAGCTCTCCGCGGCGATCCAGCTCGGCCGAGACGGTCACCGGGTCGGCAGGCTCACCGCGGCTGTAGAGGTCGAGAATGGCGTCGTAGACGTTCTGGTGTGCCGGCCGGTAGAAGTCGCCCGGACGGAGCACCTCGAGCACGTCGGCGATGGCATCCTTGCTCAGCAGCATGCCGCCCAACACGGACTGTTCGGCGGCCATGTCCTGTGGCGGCTGTCGCCCGAAGTCTTCGCCCGGACCTTCGCTGGAGGAGGAGCCGGAGTAGTCGGACTGTCCTCGATCGTCCACAACTGCCACGCGAACCGGCCGTCCTCTCCCCATAGTCCGAGCACGGCCGGATAACACCCGGACGTGCGGTCAAGCAAGTTCTACCCCCGGGCACCGACAGGTCCTGTTCGGTACCGGATCCGCGCTGCCCCGGCACCGTTCGACGGCATCGAGAGAGACGCTGGAGGGACGTTAAGCGGTATCGCCAGGAGTCACAACACAGGCTGTGGATGGATCTGTGGATGAAATGTGGACGAGGTTGAACAACGGTGTTGACCGTCTGGGGATAACCTGGGTATAACTTTTGGACTTTGAACCATTTCCGCACGTCAAGGCGTGTACATAAAGTTTTTTGCCTGTGCATCGTTCTGGGGGCGGCGTGTCGGCCGAATTGACAACTCGGGCGTGTTGAGTAAATGCCAAGTGAACTCCGTGGTGAAGTACGTCACACCGGCTCGAAATTGGCACCGAAAAAGTCTTAAAGCTGGTTTTCGAGCCGAAGGGCCCGACCCCCGTCGGGAATCGGGCCCTCGTACTTCGCTCGAACAGGCCGTCAGAGATCGGCCTTCTGCGGGCACAGCGCCGGGTCGAGAACAGTGATCTCCTTCGTACCGATCTGCAGCACCCGGGCCGACGGGATGTCGAAGAAGAGACCGGTGATCCGCAGACGACCCTCCGCGTTCGCGCGTCCCACCACCCGGTGGCGGGTCAACGTCTGCAGCTGCACCGCCACATTGACCATCGCGAGCTGGTCGGCCTCGCCGAAGCCCAACTCCGCCGCTTGACGGCCCACCGCGTGCCCACTGCGGAACGCGTCCAGGCTGGCTCTCCCGTGCCCGAGCCACTCGGCCACCGACGGGTCGGCGGCGTTCTCCGCCCCGCCGAGAATCGCCTTCATGGCACCGCAACCGGAATGCCACACACGACGACCGACGACGTACCCACTTCGTCGACGCCGAAGGCAAGGGCTGCCTCCACCGAGCAATCCTGACCTTGAGTGGGGATCATGTTGCCGACGTTGCGCACGGTGAACAGATCACCGGGGCCGCTGCTGGTGATCGTGTTCGGCATGACGCGTGAGTCGACGCAGCAGAGGAACAGCGTGTCCGGGTCCTGGGACTCGGTCAGACCTTCCAGGTGCGGACGAATGTTGGGGGCATGAGTGCGGTGGTACTCGGCCACTCCGCTCAACACCGGACGCAGAGCGGCAGGCGAATCTTCCTGCGTGTCGTCGCTCTTGAGCTGCCATGCCCGCCACGGTGCCAACGAGCTGCGCACCGTGGCAGATCCGCGCCGCGGTGGTCCTTCGGTGGCCGCAGCCATCGACGCCGTGCCCACCTCCTCGACGCGCACGGAACCACCGGTCGCTTCGTGTTGGCGGACCCACTCGTTCAACGCGTCGTGCACAGCATGGTCGAGGAAGTCGACTCCGAGATGGACGGTGACAGACGTGCCTGCGGGCACCGTGGCCAACACACGAGTCAGTCGCGGCAGCGCGAGGAAGCTCAGCGAGCCCTCCATCGTCACCCGCCAGGTTCCGTCGACCGTTTCCTCGGCCCGAATCTTCGCCAGCACCACGCGTCGCAGAACCAGGATGATCGAGAGCGCCAGGCCGATCAGCACTCCCTCGAGCAGGTTGAGCGCCACGACACCCAGCACCGTGACTGCGTAGACAGCGATATCACCGGTCTTGTTGGCGATCTTGATGTCGGCCAGTTTGATGAGCTGCACACCGATCATCACGAGCAACCCGGCGAGCGCCGCGAAGGGTACGAGCTCGACGATCGAAATGAACAGCACCGAGAAGATCAGGATCCACACGCCGTGCAGAATCGCCGACGCACGAGACTTGGCACCGACCTTGACATTTGTCGCGCTACGCACGATGACGCCGGTGATCGGCAGGCCACCGATGGCACCGGAGGCCATGTTGCCCGCACCCTGAGCCATCAATTCGCGGTCGAAGTTGGTGCGCTCACCGCTGTGCATCTTGTCGACGGCCACAGCGGACAGCAGGCTCTCGACGCTGGCGATCAGCGCGATGGTGATGACACCGGTGGCGAATGCACCCCACTGACCGTCGGGCATGATCGGGAAGCTCAGAGACTCGATGAGGTTGCCCGGCAACTCGATTCGCTCGACGTCGAGCGAGAAGAAGATCGAGACCGCGGTTGCAGTGACCACTGCAACCAGTGCCGCAGGCACTTTGGAAACCTTGGCCATCACACTGGACACGCCGGCCAGTCGCGGCCACGAGAACATCAGCACGACGACGATGCCGCCGACGACGATGGACGGCCATTGGCCGTCGGCCACGGAACGCGGAATGGCGAGGAGGTTCTGCACCGCGGAGCTTTCGGATTCTCCACCGAGCAGCACGTGAATCTGTTGCAGCGCAATGGTTATACCGATGCCGGCGAGCATCGCGTGAACGACCACCGGCGAAATGGCAAGTGCACTACGAGCAATGCGGCTCATGCCCAGAAGAACCTGGACGAGGCCGGCCAACACCGTGATGGCACATGTTGTGGCCCAACCGAATTGATTGACCAACTCGGCGACCACCACAGTCAGACCCGCAGCCGGACCACTGACCTGCAACGGCGATCCGCCGAGAATACCGGCGAGAATGCCGCCGACCACAGCGGCGATGAGGCCGGCCATGATGGGAGCGCCGGAGGCGACAGCGATACCGATCGAAAGTGGCACTGCCACAAGGAAAACGACCAGCGAGGCCGGTAGGTCGTACTTGATTATCGACCCGACCCGAGACGGCGGCTCGGATCGGGTCTTCGGACTGGGTTCTGAATCGTGCTCTGCTGTCGTTGTCACGGCAGTTCCTCCGGGCGTCTAGGCGTCAGGTCGGTCGATCGTGTTCCGGCTTGGAATGTCGCCCCCAAGTAAAGGGTACGCAAACCTCGGCCGAAGGTGGCACCGAGAGAGATCCTTCACAATTTGGAAACCGTTGTGACAGTTGAATTTTGTGAGATGGCACGAAAAAACCCCACGAACCGAAGTTCGTGGGGTTTCTTGCAGCCGTTTCGGGCCGAAAGCTGAAAATCAGCTTCCGACGACCTCCAGCTTGAACTTGGCGGTCACGTCGGGATGCAGGTTCACGACGATGTCGTGCTTGCCCGTGCTCTTGACGTGAGCCTTCGGCAGATCGATGCTGCGCTTGTCGACGACCGGTCCACCGGCAGCCTTGAGTGCAGAAGCGACGTCCGACGCGGTGACCGAGCCGAACAGCTTGCCCGAGTCGCCGGCAGTCTTGACAGACAGCGTGACGGACTCGAGGCCCTCGATGGCCTGCTTCAGCTCGTTGGCGTGCTCGAGGCCGCGAACGGCCCGAGCTTCCTGAGCGCGGCGAATGCCGTCGACCTGCTTCTGAGCTCCACGGGTGGCCTGGATGGCCAATCCGCGGGGCAGCAGGAAGTTACGGCCGTAGCCGTCCTTGACCTCTACGGTGTCGCCAGGCGCACCGAGGTTGTCCACATCAGCGGTGAGGATCAGTTTCATACCAATCGCCCCTTTCTATCGAGCCGTCGCGGCGTAAGGCAGCAGTGCTACCTCACGCGAGTTCTTCACGGCAACGGCCACGTCACGCTGATGCTGGACGCAGTTGCCGGTGACACGGCGAGCACGGATCTTTCCGCGATCGCTGACGTACTTACGCAGCAACGTCGTGTCCTTGTAATCGATCGCCGTGTTCTTTTCCTTGCAGAAGGAACACGCCTTCTTCTTGAGCACCTTGTCGCGCAATGGCGGTTTGGGCATGGGTCTTTCTCCGTTACATCTGGTTGTTCTCGATCGAAGGATCTAGAACGGTGGCTCTTCGTCTCCGCCACGTCCGCCGAAGGAGCCCGACGCCGCCGGGGCACTGCCCCAGGGATCGTCTCCACCGGAACCGGAGTTGGACGAGGAGTTCGAGCGGCCGCCGCCCGATCCGCCGGAGGAACCCGAGCCGGAGTTGAAGCCGCCTCCGCCGCCACCTCCACCGCGATTGGCCTTGTTGACCTTTGCGGTGGCGTAGCGAAGTGAAGGTCCGATCTCGTCGACTTCGAGCTCGACGACTGTCCGCTTCTCACCCTCGCGCGTCTCGTACGAACGCTGCCGCAGCCGTCCGCTCACGATCACTCGTGAGCCTCGGGTCAGACTCTCGGCAACGTTCTCCGCTGCCTCGCGCCAGATGTTGCAGCGCATGAAGAGCGCGTCGCCGTCTTTCCATTCGTTCGTCTGACGATCGAATGTGCGCGGGGTGGATGCAACCGTGAAGTTGGCAACTGCCGCACCGGCGGGGGTGAATCGAAGTTCTGGATCAGCCGTCAAGTTTCCGATGACGGTGATGACGGTCTCGCCTGCCATGGTTCCTCTTTCAGTAGTAAGCGTTGTGAGTGCCAGCCTAGGGCCGGACACCGACAATTACTTGCCCTGTCGCAGGACCTTCGTACGCAACACGGACTCGTTGAGTCCGAGCTGACGATCCAGCTCGCTGACGGTGGCAGGCTCGGCGTTGAGGTTCACAACGGCGTAGATGCCCTCGGCATGCTTGAGGATCTCGTAAGCCAGACGACGCTTGCCCCATACATCGACCTTGTCGACGGTGCCGCCATCCTTGCGAACGACGTTGAGGAACGTATCGAGCGACGGAGCGACAGTGCGCTCGTCCAGATTGGGGTCGAGAATGACCATCAATTCGTAATGACGCATAAGACCTCATCACCTCCTGTGGACTAGTGAAAACGGCCACGGACTATCCGTGGCAGGAGGGTCGTTGCGTCAGCAACCCCTCGAAGATACACGACAGGGCCCTGACCTGCTAATTCCCTCTGGGCGCACAGTCGGGCATTCGCTCGTCATACTCTTGCACCATGCGATCCGGGGTCCGCGCCAGTCCGACGACGGTTGTCGTGGTCGTCGCGATGGCAGCAATCGGGTTGATTCTGGGATATCTGAACAAGGCCCGCTGCGCCGTCGCACCGTTCGACGAGTCCGGACGCAGCACGGTGTTCGACGTCATCAAGGACTCGTCCGTCTGCTACTCCGACATCCAGTTCCTGTGGCTCGGTCGCGATATCGACAATCACATATTTCCCTACATCCACGGGGCCATCACGAGCGACGGAATCCTTACCGGAGGGACGGTGGAGTATCCGGTTCTGAGCGGTCTGCTGATGTGGCTCGGCGCGATCCCGGCCCACACCGACGCGCAGTTCCTGTTGACCTCGGCACTGATCCTTGCGCCGTTCGGGCTTCTCACCGCCTGGATGCTCGGGCGGATGGCCGGCTGGCCGGCGCTGCTGTGGTCCATCTCCCCACCCCTGGTGATGTACGCCTTCCACAACTGGGAGCTACCGGTCGTCGCCTCTGCGGTAGGTGCGATCTTCGTCATGACATTGCCGATTGCATTGCGGCGCAAGGCAATTGTGGCTTCGGTACTACTGGCGATCGGATTCTGCCTCAAGATCTATCCGGGCGCGTTCGTGCTCCCGCTCATTGCCTATGTCGTCACCGGCGGAACGAACGGTCGAGAAAAACCGGAGACCGTCCGTGGCCGCTACGACATACGCGGCGGCCTGCAGGTCGCGGGAGCCGCGATCGCCACCGTCGTCGCAGTCAACCTGCCGTTCGCCGTCATCGGTTACGAGGGCTGGCGCGCGTCCTTCACCTTCCAGTCGCTGCGCCAGGCGGACCTGACGACCAACTCCATCTGGTACTGGGGGCTGCGCCACCTCTACGTCAACGACCGCATGACGCCCGACGCGTACAACGACGCCGAAGCGTCGTTCCAGAAAGTCGTCGACGTGGCCTCGCCGCTCCTGGTGTTCGTCGCGTTCGCGCTCGCGCTGTGGCTCGGCTTCCGGCGCGCGAACGTGATCGGCACCTATCCGTGGGTCGCCGTGAGCGGGTCGATGCTGTGCGGCTTCATGCTGCTGCACAAGGTGCACTCACCCCAGTACACGCTGTGGCTGCTTCCCTTCCTCGTGTTGCTTCGGATCCCCTGGGGGATCGTCGCCGCGTACTTGATGGTCGATCTGTCGATGGGGATCGGCGTGTTCAAGTACTTCGCTGCGCTGGCCTCCGGCGTCGACGCCAACGACGAAGAATTCTTCGTCCTCGTCGGAGTCTGGGGGCGAGCGCTGCTGCTGGTGGTGCTGTTCGTGATGTTCGCCCGCGCTCGCCTGCGGTTTGCCCAGCCGGGCGAAACCGACTCGGAGTCGGTAACGTCGCCTCGTTCGTCGACGACATCTGTGACGGCATCACCGAGGCACTAGAGCTTCGGGAAACAGGGCGCTGGGGAAATAGCGCGCAGAGCGGGGCGGGGACATGGCACAGGTGTCGCAATCTCAGGGAAGTACCGAGGACGGCACTGCCGCGGTACGTCGGATCGGTTTGATCGAGGACCACGAATCCGTTGCGCTCGGCCTCAAGGCCATGCTGGCGGACGAACCCGATCTCGATCTCGTGATCATGGCCTCCACCGTGGACGAATTGCTCGCCCACCGAGAGCAGCTCGACCTGGTGGTACTCGATCTGCGCCTCGGCGACGGATCGTCTCCGCGCTCGAACGTGGAACAGTTGCACGCCGCAGGATCACGAGTGCTGGTGTACACCGGTGCCGAGAACGCATTCCTGGTTCGGTCCGCGGCACGCGCGGGAGTGCTCGGCGTGGTGCGCAAGTCCGCGCCCGCATCGGCCATCGTGTCCGCGATCCGGCGAGCCGCGAGCGGCGGGCAGGTGGTCACCACGGACTGGGCCGCGGCGATCGACGGCGATCCACAACTGCCCGACGTCGGTCTGAGCCCACGTCAACGCGAGGTGCTCGCCCTCTACGCGTCGGGCGAGAAGGCAGGACGCGTCGCCCGCCTGGCCGGACTGTCGGAACAGACCGTGAACGACTACCTCGTGCGCATCCGCAACAAATACGCCGAGGCGGGGCGTCCGGCACCGACCAAAACCGATCTGTACAAACGCGCGGTCGAAGACGGCTGGCTCCCGATGCCCGAGCTCCCCTCGCAGGACTGATGACCGGTTGGAACGCGATTCATGACGCATCCTCGGAGTTGACGGTTCAAATGCCCATAGAAATCAGGGCAGCGAGTCTGTGATCGACCTGTGAGAATGAGTTGACTCAGGTTTAGACCGTCTCAACCTGCCTCGGCCCTCGGGAGAACTGATGTCCGCACTGCTCGATCCCATGCCCTCGGAACACAGCGACTCCATCTCTGCCGCACCGCTCGCTCGCGGACTGATCAGCCTGGTGCCGCCCGCTGAGCAGAGCGACAAGTTTCCCACTCGGCCCGGCCTGACCGACCGTGAGATCGAGGTACTGCTCTGCTGGATTCGCCTCGACTCCAAGACCGAGGTCGCCAAGGCGCTGTTCCTGTCGCTGGGAACCGTCAACACCCACTTGACGCGCATCCGCGCGAAATACACCTCTGTCGGACGGTCCGCCCCGACCAAGGCCGCCCTGGTGGCCCGGGCCCTGCAGGACGGACTCGTCGACATCTCGGAGCTGTAAGTCTTCGAGCTGTTGTGGTTCGAAGCGAAGGTCAGACGTGGACTTCGGTGTCCACGCCTTCGCTCTCGAGACGCTTGTTGCGTCGGATGCTGCTGATCAGTGCCGCACCGATGAAGAGGATTCCGACGAAGCCGGTGATCAGTTCGTTGATGTGAACGCCGATCGACACGAGCAGGATGAGGGCCAAGGCACCGATTGCCCAGTGCGCGCCGTGCTCGAGGTACACGTAGTCCGACAACGTTCCCTTGCGAACGAGGAACACCGTGATCGAGCGAACGAACATGGCACCGATGAAGCCGAGGCCGAGCGCGATGATGATCGGGTCCGCGGTGATGGCGAAGGCTCCGATGACACCGTCGAACGAGAACGACGCGTCGAGGACCTCGAGGTAGAGGAACAGGAAGAAACCGGCCTTGCCGGTCGCCTTCGCCAGTTCGCTCGGGCCGCCGGAGGACTCTTCGCCCTCTTCCTCGATGTGGAACAGTTCGCCGAGACCGTTGACGGCAATGTACGTGATCATGCCGAGCACGCCCGAGACCATGACGGTGGAAATCTTGTCGTCGTCGGCGAGGAATTCGGCGCTGAGCACGAGCAGCAGGCCCGCGACGACAACGGACAGCTGATCGAGGCGACCGATCCGGGCGAGAGGCTTCTCCAGCCAGCTCAGCCACGTGATCTCGCGATCCTCGAAGATGAAGCCGAGGAAGAGCATCAGCAGGAACATGCCGCCGAAGGCTGCGATCTGTGGATGTGCGTCGGTGAGGAGCGTTTCGTAACTGGGCGAACCGTCCGGGAAGGTCGCGGCACCGTCGGCGGGCGGGTTGAGTGCCAGGTCGATGGCGGCGACCGGACCGAGGCCCGACGCGGCCCAGACGATGACCAGCGGGAACAGCAACCGCATGCCGAACACGGCGATGACGATGCCGATGGTGAGGAAGATCTTCTGCCAGAACTCACTCATCCGTCGCAACACGGTGGCGTTGATGACGGCGTTGTCGAAGGACAGGGACACTTCGAGCACGCCGAGGATGAGGACGAGAATCATCGCCTCGAGTCCGCCGTACAAGAAGGCCACGATGACGGACACGATGGTGACCGCAATCGACCAGCCGAAGATTCTCATAACCACGTCAGTGGCCTTTCTGGCTAGGAGCAGAGCCCGCAGGCGCGACCAAGTTGGGGGACGAAACGGAAAAACCCCCGCCCATCATGAATGACGAGGCGGGGGTATCCCCAATCTTGGGAGTGCCTTTACTAGACGTTTACTCCGAAGTCCCGGGCGATGCCTGCGAGTCCGGACGCGTAGCCCTGGCCGACTGCGCGGAACTTCCACTCCGCGCCGTTGCGGTACAGCTCGCCGAAGACCATCGCGGTCTCGGTCGAGGCATCCTCGCTGAGGTCGTAGCGAGCGAGCTCGGAGTTGTCGGCCTGGTTGATGACGCGAATGAACGCGTTGCGCACCTGACCGAACGACTGCGAGCGAGCGTCCGCATCGTAGATCGACACGGGGAACGTGATGGTCTCGATCTCCGGCGGCACAGCGGCGAGATCGACCTTGATCTGCTCGTCGTCTCCGTCGCCTTCACCGGTCGTGTTGTCCCCGGTGTGCTCGATGGAGCCGTCGGGAGACTTCAAGTTGTTGAAGAACACGAAGTGCCCGTCGCTCAGGGCCTTCTTCGTCGAGTTCAATGCGATGGCGCTGGCATCGAGGTCGAAGTCGGTGCCCGTCGTCGTGCGGATGTCCCAACCGAGGCCGACCACGACCGCGGTCAGGTTCGGTGCTGCCTTGGTGAGCGAGACATTGCCACCCTTGCTGAGGCTGACGCCCATTGAGAGGTCCTTTCGCAATTGGTTTCCCGTTACGGGTACAACCGTAGTGGGAATGTCCGGTTTCTGGACGTACTCGACTAACGAGCGCGGTGATGCGGAGGTTCCCGTCGGTAGTATCGAACAGGTGACAAGTCGCTGGCCTGGGGTGTTTCGCCGAGGTTCCGAATCGGACGCCGCCGCGCGTCGTTCCCAGGACGCCGCTGTCGCCGCCTTTCTCGACATGGACAAGCGACAGTCCATCGCATCCGCCGGCGTCGAGGCATCCACCGCGCTGCGTCCGGAGGACGGACTCGCCCGCCGATGGTTCGATACCGAGAAGCTGTGTTTCGACGCGGGAGCGGCGTATCTCGCTGCCGTCGAACAGTTCGACGGAATCACCACTGCCGCCGCGAGGTCGGCATTCGACAACGCGACGCGACTGCTCCACGACGCCAGTGTCGCCGTCGATCGTTTCTACGAGGCTCATCGCAGCACTCTCGAGCACGCCTCGGCACAGTTCGCGGCCACCCCGCGCCTGGTGCAGGACGCACTGGCCGAGGCGGACGCTGCGCGGTCCACCGTCGACGAGCAGTACGCCACCTATCCATCACTGCGGCAGGCCTGGAACGAACTGGATGCCGCCACAACACAATTGAACGATGTTCGACGGGATCCGCTGCGTGCGCGAGAGCAGGCCACCGTCGTCCGGGACAGATCCACTGCGTTGCGCGAGGCGGTTCGCTCGGCTCCCGGACGCCAGCAGGAGGCCCGGACCGCACTGGTCTCGGTGCGGACCCGAATCGAAGCCGTACGAACGAGATCCGAGGGGATCGCGCCGGCCTTCTCGAGTTTGCTTCGCGAATTCAATGCCAAGAGTTCGGCAGATCTGTCGCACAACGAACGATCGAGTGTGCGCCACATCGAGCAGGCCGACGAGGATCTGCGAGCGGCCCGTTCGGCGCTCGACACGGGCAACCCCGAGCAGGCCTTGGATCTCGTCGCCCAGGCCCGGTCGCACCTGACCGATGCCGAGCACCTGGTCGATGCCGTCACCGATCGTGTTCGCCTGCTGCGCGCAGTCAAAGCCGATCCGAGCGAGACCGAGAACAAGGTCCGGTTCAAACTTCGTGACGCTCAACAACTCGCGATCAATCGCGGTCTGGTTGCCGAATGGGGCTCGGTGCTGGATGCTCAGCTCGCCCGGATCGACAGGGCGAGCAACGCACTGACGGGTACCCATCCCGACTACTGGTCATATCTGCAGGATCTGGCTACCATTTCGGACTTCATCGCAGGCGTGATCGAACGCATGCGCAGCTAGCACCGACCGCATTCACACGAAGGATCATGGTGCAACACTTTCGCCATCTCGACGCCGACACCCGCGAACGCATGTTCTTCCTGCAACCGGAGGACATCGCGGTCAGCGACGGAAACAACGTCGTAGCAACAGCACTCGGTGCAACGCTGTACATCCCCGCGACCCGTGCGGACCTGACCGCGACGGTGCACAAGCGCACCGACGAGGGCGTTCGATCGATCGTGATCGATCTCGAAGATGCAGTCGCAGATCATGATCTGCAGTACGCGGTGGAGAACACCATCCGAACTCTGAACGGACTCTCGGGTTCGAATGCACTGGTGTTCGTCCGAGCCCGCACGGCCCAACAGATTCGGACGGTCTGCGCCGGTCTGACTCCTGGGGCCGCTGGACTTGCCGGTTTCGTCGTACCGAAGTTCACCTCGGCAACCGGAGCCGAGTACCTCGACGAGATTCTCGCCGCATCCACCGCGCACGACACCCGCTTGTTGGCGATGCCGGTTCTCGAGTCGGCCGAGGTGGTCCACCGTGAAACACGCGACACCGAACTCGTTGCCATCCGGGAACTACTGGGAAAATACCGAGACATCGTGCTGGCCGTCCGCATCGGAGCCACCGACATGTGCGGCACCTTCGGCATTCGCCGCGACCGTGACCTGACGATCTACGACGTCCGCGTCGTGGCCGACGTCATCAGCGCGATCGTCAATCACCTGGGCCGCAACGACGGATCGGGATTCGTCATCACCGGGCCGGTGTGGGAGTACTTCGCAGACCACGAACGCATGTTCCGGCCACTTCTGCGCCAGACGCCGTTCGTCGACCAGGAGGCCGTGCGCTTCCGGCAGCAACTGGTCAGCAGCGACTTGGACGCACTGCTGCGCGAGGTCGCCCTCGACCGCGCCAACGGTATCCAGGGCAAGACGGTCATCCATCCATCCCACGTTCCTGCCGTGCACGCATTGTCCGCAGTGACGCACGAGGAATACCACGACGCCCTCGACATTCTGGCCTCCGATCAGGGCGGCGCGCAGGCCTCCGGCTACCGGAACAAGATGAACGAGCTGGGACCACATCGCAATTGGGCGAAACAGACGATGGTCCGCGCCCGGGCATTCGGGGTCACCAACGAAGGGATCACGTTCGTGGACCTGCTGACGGCGCTGGCTCAGCGATGACCGACAACCCGGCCGACGGCATCGTCCTGACCGACACCGGCTCCTCGTCGTCGTGGACGGCACGACAACTGGTGCGTCCCGGCCTACGCCGCAATCCCCGACGGGCACATCTGTTGGTGTCCACTGTGCTCGGCAAACACATACCCGTGGATCCGGACGTCGTCATCGGTGCCGGCGATGAATTGGCCGGCCTGGTCGCTGCGGCGGTCGGCGGCTCCGACGTCGATGTTCTTGGATTCGCCGAGACGGCAACGGGATTGGGTCACACGGTGGCAACCGCCCTCGATGCGCGCTGCTATGTGCACTCGACCCGCCGCACGGTCCCGGGCATGACGGTGCACGGAGAGTTCGAGGAAGGGCACTCGCACGCCACCGACCATCTGCTGATGCCGACCTCGGCGGACCTGCTCGGCGGCGAACTACCCCTCGTTCTCGTCGACGACGAGATCTCGACCGGAGCCACCGCACTCGATGCGCTCCGCCAGATCCATTCCACGGCTGCGCGTTCCCACTACGTCATCGCATCCCTGGTGGACATGCGTACCGCCGAGCATCTCGACGCGACCGCAGCAACGGCCGACGAACTGGGCGTCGTGATCGACAACGTCAGCCTCGCTCAGGGATCGGTCGAGCTGGCACCCGGGCTCGTGGAGACGGTACTGGACCTTCCCGATCCGACGTTCAATCCGATTGCTGTACAACCTGGTTCGGTACACCGCATCGACGCGCACTGGCCCGCAGCTCTACCCGAGGGCGGCCGCCACGGCTTCCTCAGGTCTGATGCAGCCGGGTTCGACGACGCGATCGAAGCAGTCGCGGCCACCGTCGACGCGTCGCTCCCCGACTCGGGTGCCGTCGTGGTCGTCGGCCACGAGGAGCTGATGTACCTGCCGTTACGCCTGGCGGCAGCGCTGCAACGACGCGGACACAGCGCACTGTTCCAGACGACCACCCGCTCGCCCGCCTACGTACTCGACGTGGCGGGCTACCCACTGCGCCGGGGCTTCGAATTCGCAGCGCCCGAGGACGAATCCTCTCTGCGCTACCTCTACAACGCCGACGCGCCGGCCGGCTCGACCCTGGTGTTCGTCGCCGATACCCCCGCGGATACCGACGCACTCACCGCCGCGGCGGAGACACTCGCGGCGGCGGGCACCGACGTGCTGGTCGTGGTCGTGACCGGTGCCGATCCGCAGGCGCTCGAGATCGCCAGACGCGCCCGTCCGCTGCGTGGGCCCGAGTTCGGCTCGTACGCGCCGGACGAGGTGACCTGGCTACTCAAAGACCTGTCAGGGATCTCGCTGGAAGCGGCAACGGCGGAGCGCGAGAGGGCGATTCAGGCCGGCACGGCGCACTATGCCGAATCGCTGCCGGTGGAATACCAACCCGATCTTGCGTATCGCGAACTGTTCGAGAAGGTACTGCACGAGAGTGCGGCGCGGCTCGCGGTCGCCGTCGGAACCGTCACCGAGGTGGTGCTCGCCGAGCGCGGACACGACATCGTGCTCGCGTCACTGGCCCGGGCCGGTACTCCGGTGGGAATTCTGATGCGGCGCTGGGCTTTCGCCGCCCACGGCATCGAGATACCGCACTACGCCGTCTCGATCGTGCGTGATCGGGGTATCGACAGCGTCGCTTTGCGCTACCTCGCCGAGCACCACGATTCACGCTCGGTGGTGTTCGTGGACGGCTGGACCGGCAAAGGTGCCATCGCACGCGAACTCACAGCGGCACTACGCGACTTCCCTGGGGCGGACTTCGACGACGATCTGGCCGTGCTCGCCGATCCCGGACACTGCGCTCGCACCTACGGGACCCGAGACGACTTCCTCATCGCCTCGGCCTGCCTGAATTCGACCGTCTCGGGCCTCGTTTCGCGAACTGTACTCAACGACAGCCTCATCCGGCCGGGTGATTTCCACGGCGCGAAGTACTACGCAGACCTCGCTCCCGACGATGTCTCGGGGCACCTACTCGACGCGGTGACGGCTCGATTCGACGACGTGCGTGACGAGGTCGCGGAGACGGTGTCGTCGGTGCTCGCGTCCGACAGAACTCCCACCTGGTCGGGATGGGCATCGGTGGAGAAGGTCCGCCAGGAGTACGGCATCTCGCACGTCAACTTCGTCAAGCCCGGTGTCGGCGAGACCACGCGGGTGCTGCTACGCCGAGTACCGTGGCGCGTGTTGGTACGCGACGCGAATGCTCCGGAGCACCAACATATTCGGATGCTCGCCGAAGCCAGGGGAGTACCGGTCGACGTGGTACCCGACCTCGCCTACTCGTGCATGGGTCTGATCAAGAACGTCTCCACCGAAGATGCCTCGTGAGCGCCCTCGTCGCCGTCGACCTCGATCGCACGATGATCTTCTCCGAAGGCGCGCTCGGTGTGCCCCTGGACGAGACGTTCGAGTGCGTGGAGGTGTACGAGGGTAAACCGTTGTCGTACATGAGCATTCGGTCGATGTCGCTGCTCCGCGGGTTGAGCGAGAGCGTCACCGTGGTTCCGACGACGACGCGAACCATCGAACAGTTCCAGCGTATCGGCCTGCCGGGTGCCCCGTGGCGGTACGCCATCACCAGCAACGGTGGCAACATTCTCGTCGACGGTGAGCCGGATACGGCCTGGCGCAAGGGCTTCGATCTGGACCTGGCCGGCATCGGCGCAGAGTTGAGATCGAGGGTCTCCGAGGACTGGGTGCTCAAATACCGCGAGGCCGACGGCCTGTTCTGCTACCTCGTCGTCGACGTCACCGCCGTCCCGCCGGACTTCGTCTCGGACTGGTCGCAGTGGTGCGCGGCACGCGACTGGAACGTGTCCCAGCAAGGCCGCAAGATCTACACGATGCCCAACGCGGTGTGCAAGAGCTCCGCCGTGGCCGAGGTCCGTTCCAGGCTGGTTCAGGACGGTTCCCTGGATGCCGAGGCCGGCGTGTTCGCTGCCGGTGACGGCGCACTCGACGCCGAGATGCTCATGGCCGCCGACGAGGCAGTTCGGCCGCGGCACGGCGAGCTCGAACTGCTGGGGTTCACCCGCCCCGGGTTGACCGTCACCGATTCCTCCGGCGTACGGGCCAGCGAGGAAATTCTCGAGTGGCTGCGGAACCGAACCACTGCGCACCGCGTCTAACAGTTCGTCGGGGGGACAGGCGCGTGGCAAGGGGTGGGCATGGCGAATCCGTACGAGGAACTCGAAGCGACGATCGACGGGATAGTCACCAACATATTCGTGACCCCTGTGGGGCCCGAGCTCGTCGGCACCATGCTCGGGGAGGCGTTCGAGAAAGCGAACGGAGCTTTCGACTACCGCGGTGACTACGAACCCAACGAAGTGACGATCACCGAACCGTTCGAGGTGATGTCACACGAGGACATCGCGGGCATGGTCGGGTCGTTGGCCATCGGTCCCATTGCTACCTCGTCGAAGAACTGGAACGACCTCTCGGCCGCCGCCGGCTCCGGATCCGACGGCTTCCGAACGGGTATCGAGGCGGCCATGGCGTCGGGCTGGTCCGGGCCGATGTCCGACGCCGTTCGCGGCGGCGTGGGCGATTACGTCTCGTCCGCGTCCGCGCTGGCCACGTCGATGAGTCTGATCGGGAACAAGCTGCTCGAAGCGCACGCAGGATTCGAGCAGACCAAGTCGAGAATGCCGCCGGTGGTCGCATCCGAGGCCAGCACCCTGATCGGTTCCCTGCTCCCCGTTCCGTTCGCCACGAAAACGGCGACCGCAGTGCAGGAGGAACAGCAGAACGAAGCGCGTCGCATCATGCGATCGGTGTACGTACCGGGCGTGGTGCTGTCTGACACCAACGTTCCGGTGCTGCCGACGGCGCACAATCCCGTCGACGGCGGAGGCGGCGGTTCCACCGGCGGCTGGGCAGGCGGTTTCCCGGCAGGCAATTATCCGGCCGCCAGTGGGAGCGGCGGTGCGACGTCCGGTGGGGGCGCAGGCTCGGCAGGAGCCGTCGATCCCGCAGCGCAGTCGGCTGCGCAGCAGACCGAAGCCGGCACCGCGACGCCTGGACAATCGGGCCCCGGGCAACCGGGTTCGAGTCCATCCGGACCGCTGTCGCCTGCAGATCGATCCGGGGAAACCCGGGCCGCCGCAGCCGGTGGCCCCGGAAATGCTCCCGGGGGACTCGGAAGCAACGTGGGAGGCGGCGGTTCCTCGGGGACAGGCTCCCCGGGTGCCGGCTACGGCGGCTCGGGCTACAGCGGCTCCAACTACGGCGGCTCGGGCTACAACGGATCCGGTGGCGGTGTGGGTTCCGGTGCAGGTTTCGGCGGCTCTGTTCTCGGGTCTCCGATCGGTTCCGGCGGTTCCAGCGGCGGCCCGGGCGGCGCGAGTGCGGCGGCGGCCGGTCGAGCAGGGGCTCACGGTATGCCCGGAGTGGGCGGTATGGGCGCGGCGGGAGGTCGTGGCACCGGCGACAACGACGGAGAACACACCACCCCCGGCTATTTGATCGACGTCGGCAACGGCAGCGAACTGATCGGCGACCTGCCACTCGTCGCACCCCCTGTGCTCGGCGGCTGACGGTGACGCAGTGGACCGTGCGGGGCATGGATTTCGCGATGCTCTGCAGTCGTTTCGGACGGGATCGGCTGCCCTACCCTCTGGCCGTCACCGTCGACGTCGATACCGAGGGTCAGCTCCGACAGCTGCGGCGCGAAGCGTCGGCGAGGATCGACGCGCTGGTGGACGAGCGGCTCGAGGCAGCCATCGGAGTGGTGATCGACCCCGCTGTGCGCATCGAATGCCGAAGCGACACACACGACTTCGGGCACAGCCCGGTGCGCGTTCATGCAGCGGTGACCCACGATCTCGCGGTCGTCCTCACCCAACGACCTGGGCCGGACTGTTCGGTCACGATCGACACGGTGACCCCGGCATCTGCCCCCGTACGGATCGCCGAGTCCGTGCCGACCGTGCAGGCCGGACGCCGTGCGGCCGCGACCCTCGAACATCCCTGCACTGCAACTACATCGAGCGGAGCAATCCTGTCCACGGCCACTCGAAACGCGACTGCGGACGAGAAATTCGAGGCGTTTTTCGCCCGACCGCGATCGGCAGTCGGCGAGGTGATCGTCGCGCGCGGCGCCACCTACGACCACCGCCGCGATACCGATGCCGTCTCGTTCTTCTGGATGGACTTCGACGGGGACGGCCGCTACCTCGTTCGGTCCCACGCGTCGATCGACGTAGTACCCGCCGATTCCACCCGATTGGTCGCGGAAATCGGGCGGCAGTTGGAGTCGGCCTTACGCCGATGACACAGCCCACCCCTTGACACCGTATCGATTTTCGATAGGTTAACGATATTCGTTGTTATCGACTATCGATATGGAGGCGGCGGGATGGCATACGGACTGGGTTCCATGAGGACCAACAAGTGGGCGATGGTGTTCTACGGAGCACTGGCCGTGGGCTGGACCGGCTGGAAAATGTGGAAATACCACTCCTCGGACTACGTCAGCGCCACGGTCGAACCCGAGTGGAACACCCCGCCGGTGGAGTTGTTCGGAGGCCAGTTGCAACCGGGGAACTCGGTCGAGCTGAGCGTCCCGAAAGCCGAAATCGTACGACTGCTGGGCTTCATCGACGTGATGCGCTACGGATCCCTCGCCGTCGGACTGGTGATCATCCTGGTGGGCCTGCTGTTCTTCTACCGCTTCTGCGATCGCGTCATCGCCGGGAATCCCTTCACCAACGCCGCACGCACCGACGTCGTAGTGATCGGCGCGTGCATTCTCGCCTACCCCATCATCACTGGGTTCACGAACATGCTGGGCACCAACAGCGTCGTCGGTGCGCTCGAGCTGAGCGGGACCGTGGACACCGCTCGACCGGCCACCGGTCTCTGGATCGCAATCTTCGTGTCCACATTCCTGCAATTCGTCTACGCCACCATCGCCCAGGGCTCCAAGCTCGCTCGTGATGCCGATGGTCTGGTCTGATGGCCGAGGAGTTCGTCGACCATCTCGTCGTGTGTCATCTCGGCGAGATCCTCGAAGCCCGCGGCATGACGCTCGCCGAACTGTCGCGTCTGGCGGGGGTCAGCGTCGTGAATCTGTCGGTACTCAAGAACGACCGCGCCAAGGCCATCCGATTCTCCACCTTGACCGCCGTATGCCGGGTGCTCGGCTGCACCCCTGGCGACCTGTTCACCCTCCGCCAGATCTGACCGATAGGCCTTCGCGGTCACATCAGCCGGACAAATCGACCAAGTACATTGGATGACGGTAACCAGCACTTCGAGAGAGAGTCCACCACATTGTCTGCTCCGGCCGGTCAACCGTTGTCCAAGGGTCAGAACGGCCCCCTCACCGTCGCCGACGTCGTCGTGTCCATCGCCCTGGCGGTGCCGGCCGACCTGTCTGCACTTCTGGTCACCGACGCTGGAAAGGTGCGCACGGACGCCGATTTCGTGTTCTTCAATCAGCCGACCGGTCCCGGTGTCCGCCTCGAACCTGGGCAGGGCGGGCCGGCGCGGCTCGCCGTCTCGCTCGGCGCTGTTCCGTCCGACATCGAGCAGATCCGTGCGGTCATCACCCTCGACGACGCGTCGAGCAACTTCGGCCGATCGGCACCCCCGGTCGCGCGAGTCAGCGACACAACGGGAAACGTGTTGTACGAGTACACGATCGAGGGCCTAAGCTCCGAATCCATCGTCATTGCGCTGGAAATCTACCGCCGTCAGGGGAGCTGGAAAGTGCGCGCCGTGGGGCAGGGCTACGCGGGTGGTTTCGCTGCGTTGGTGACCGATCACGGTGTCTCCGTGGACGACGCGCCGGCTCCCACCCCGCCCCCTGCACCGCCGACGCCACCCGCCCCGGCCGCGCAGCCCGCTCCACCCGCAGCCCCTCCCGCACCGGTTCGCTCCGAGGCTCCGGAAGTCAGTCTCACCAAGTCCAAGCCCGTCAGTCTGTCCAAGGGCCAGAAGGTCACGCTGCGCAAGGACGGCGGCGTGGCCCTCACGGTGATTCGCATGGGCCTCGGCTGGGACCCGGTGACGACCCCGAAGAAGGGTGGACTGTTCGGCGGCGGAGGCCGTGCGGCGAACATCGACCTGGACGCGTCGGCAATCATGCTGGCAGATCGCAACGTCAACGATGTCGTGTACTACGGCCAGCTCAACGCCAAGGACGGGTCGATCACGCACAAGGGAGACAACCTGACCGGCGAGGGCGAGGGCGACGACGAGGTCATCGTCGTCGATCTGACGCGGGTACCCCAGCACGTCACCGGCATCGTCTTCACGGTCACCTCGTACCGCGGCCAGACGTTCGAGCAGGTTGCCAATGCGTTCTGCCGGCTGGTCGACAACACCACCAACACCGAACTCGCCCGCTTCACCCTGCAGGGCGGCATGCCGTTCACGGGATTGGTGATGGCAAAGGTCTACCGCCAGGGCAGTGAATGGAAGCTACAGGCCATCGGCGACGGCATCCAGGCCAAGCACGCCGGTGAAGCCGTCAAGCAGCTCGGCCGCTATATGTGACCGCACGCCGACCGGTTCGATCTGCAGCACCGTCGAGTACGCCACCGAGCGGGTCGACGGCGCTGCCGTTTCGAATGAGATCCTCCGACGGCCGGTAGATCTGCCGAACGATCAACGCGCACAAGCCGATCACTGCGATATCGCGCACGACCACGGTGGCGGTGAACCACTGTTCGGGCAGACCCTTGTTGTCCACGCCCAGGTAGTAGTACATCCGGGGGAACCAGACGAACGCGTCGATTGCCATCCACGCCAACAGGATTCGACGATGCGGTAGAGCCAGCACCGCGAGAGGGACCAGCCACAGCGAGTATTGGGGACTCCACACCTTGTTGGTCAGCAGGAACCCGGCCACCACCAGGAACACCAACTGGGCCAGCCTCGGCCGGGTCGGAGCCGTCGTACCGATGTAGGCGATCAGCGCACACACGACGGCGAAGAGCAGCAGCGTGACTGCGTTGAGAACCATCGGCTTGTCCCCCGGATAGAGGGGGCCGTCAAAGCCCGTCCATCCGGTGAAGGAAGTGACGACGTTGTACAGCGAATCGGGGTCGGCTCCGCGCTCGGAGTTGAGCCGGAAGAACTCGTACCACCCCGTCGGATACAGCAGGGCCAGTGGGAGATTGACCGCAAGCCAGGCCCCGAGGGCAGCCGCTGCGGTCAGCCCCCACTCGCGCATGCGGCCGGCCCGCCAGCACAACACCAGCAGCGGCCCGAGGAACAACAGAGGATAGAGCTTGGTGGCACCGCCGAGACCCAGCAGTATGCCGGCCAGTACGGGCCGCTTCTTGGCCCAGGCCAGCAGACCGGTGAGCGCGAATGCCGTTGCGAGAGCGTCGAAGTTGGTGAATCCATGCACGATCACCAGCGGTGAGGCAGCCACCAGGGCAGCGTCCCAGATGCGTCGTCCCGCCGAGATCGCCGTCGCCCACACGGTGACCAGCCACGCGACGGCCAATCCCAGAGCGACGACGTTGAAGTAGACGACCACAGGCAGGGCTTGCGGCAGGAAACTCAGTGAGTTCCAAGCCTTTCCGACGACCATCGAGCCGTACTGGTACAGGCCGGCAATGACCGGGTACTCCATGTACCGGATCTGACTCGACCCGTCGGCCTTCGTTTCTTCCCAGGACTTCTTGTACGGAAACGCGCCTTGGTCGAGCCGCTCGGCACCGTAGAGCGGCACGGTGTCCGAGTAGCACATCGCCACGTACTGGCGACTGCCGCTCCAGTCGAGACCGAGTTCACCGTTCGGACCCACCGGTGCCTGTTGAATGCACGCCGCCTTGGCGAACCAACCGAAGCAGAGAAAGACCACCGCGAGCAACAGGATGACCCGCAGCGCAGTGAACCACCGTTGCCGACCGACCAGAGCGTGCGCGCCCACCGGCCCGCCGATGACCGAGGACAGTTCCTCGGTCATCGGATCGGTACGGCTGGGTGCGTCACGGTCCGTTGCACTCGCCGTGTCCAGGCGACCAGGACTGGCAAGGGTTCTGCCCTTGCGCTCGGGTTCGGTCGTCACCGTTCGGTGCTACTGGCCGGGAGTCGCCGGTTCGGGGGCTGCCGGCTCGGGTGCTGCCGGTGGCTGTGCGGGCTGAGCCGGGGCCAGACCCGGCAGCGGAATGGTGACGCCCGGCAGAATCTCGACCTGACGCGGCGTGATGACCACCGGCGGCGAGATCTCCGTCGGGATCGGCAGAGTCACGGGCGGCGGCGCGGACGGAGCCACCGTCGTGACCGGGGCGGCCGGTGCCGAGTACTGCGGGACACCTGCCTGACCGGCGATGGCCTCGGGCGTCGGGAACGTCTCGTTCGAGGTGCCCTCGAGCGTGCCGTCCATCGTCGCCTTCCAGATGTCCGACGGTATGCCCGATCCGTAGATCGGACCGCCGTAACTGTTCTCGAGCGGCAAGCCCTGCTCGGTACCGACCCACACCGCTGTCGACAGTGACGGGGTGTAGCCGACCATCCAGGCGTCCTTGTTCTGTCCGGTATCACCGAGCTGCGCGGTACCGGTCTTCGCCGCCGATTGACGACCACCCGCGAGGTTGTGACCGTTGGAGTACCCGGCGATCGGACGCATCGCCGACGTCACGTTGTCGGCCACCGCCGCCGAGACGACCTGCTGACCGGCCTCGGGTGCACGATCGAGCAACACCGTGCCGTCGGCCGTGACGACCTTCTGCACGAAGTGCGGGGTGTGATAAACGCCGGAGGCTGCCAGTGTGGCGTAGGCCGAGGCCATGTCGATCACCCGCGACTGGTACTGGCCGAGCACGATTCCGTAGTTCGGGCCCGCGTTGTCGGGCTCGGTCAGCGTGGGGCCGACGCCCTCGATCTCCTGCGGGATACCGAGCTTGTGTGCCATGTCCGCGATCGCCTGCGGGCCGTTGTCCATGCCCAGCATCATGCGGTAGAAACTCGTGTTCAGCGACCGCTTGAGGGCCTCGGCGATGGTGCACGTGCCACAGGATTCGCCCTCGACGTTGCTGATCTGGATACCGTTGACGTCGAGCGAGGAACTGTCGTACATCTTCGACAGCGGAATGCCCTGGTCCAAGGCAGCGGCGAGGCCGAACACCTTGAACGACGATCCGGTCTGCAACCCGGACTGCGCGAAGTCGAAACCGCGCCCGTCCGCGCCGCCGTAATACGAGCGGACCGCGCCACTGCGCGGATCGATCGACACCGACGCCGTGCGCAGCTCCGACGGCTCACCCTGCAGGTTGTTGTCCACGGCCTCGACCGCGGCGGCCTGCGCCCTCGGATCGATCGTCGTCGTGATCTGCAGACCCTCGGTGTTCAGATCCTGATCACTGACCCCGACAGCCGACAACTCACGCAGTACCTGCGCCTTGATCAGACCGTTGGGACCTGCGTCGGCGGCATCACCCGAATCGACCTGAGAAATGGGGACCCACTGCGGATACTGCATCGCCGCACGCTGAGTCGCATCGAGCTGGCCCTGCGAGACCATGCCGTCGAGCACGTAATTCCACCGCGACTGAGCACCGGTGGGGTTGACTTCCGGATCGAGTCCGGACGGCTGCTGGATGGTCGCAGCCAGTACTGCGCCTTCCTCGACCGAGAGCTGATCCACGGATTTGCCGAAGTACGCCGTCGACGCGGCAGCGATGCCATAAGCGCCACGACCGAAATAGATGGTGTTCAGATACGCCGCGAGAATGTCGTCCTTGGACCATTGGCGAGCCATCTTCGACGAGATGACCAGCTCCCGCATCTTGCGCGTCAACGTCCGCTCGGAGCCGACCACCGCATTCTTGACGTACTGCTGGGTGATCGTGGAACCGCCGCCCGCGCTGTCACGTCCGAGAACGTTGTCGCGCAGGGCACGGCCGAAGCCGGTCACCGAGAACCCGGGATTGGAATAGAAGTCGCGATCCTCCGCCGAGAGCACGGCGTTACGCACGTGCTCCGGAATCTGGTCGATCGTGACATCGGTTCGGTTGCCCTCGGGTGGCACCACCTTGCCGAGCACGCTCGACCCGTCGGAGGCGAAGATCGTCGCGACCTGATTGGTCCTGAGGTCACCGGGCCGCGGGACGTCCACCAGCGTGTACGCCACCATGAACAGCAGAATCGGCACTATCAGGCCCAAGGCGACCAACGCATACAACGTGCGTCGAACTACCCGCCACTTGGACTTCTTCTTCGTTTTCGCGGCGGAACCTCTTTCGGGGGGCTCGGGCGGTTCGTTGCCCGAGGAGCTAGCTGATGGATCGTTCGGTTCGTGTGGCGGCGGGACGGATCCCGATCGCGTGACACCTTCCGCGGCGTAGCGACCGTCACCGGGCGGTCGACCCTGCGGTGGCATCGGACGCTGCCCAGGAGGGGGCCCGGGGCGCTGCCCAGGAGGGGGCCCGGGGCGCTGACCCGGAGGCGGTACCGGACGCTGACCCGGAGGTGGCATCGGCGGTCGACCCTGCGGTGGCATCGGACGCTGCCCGGGAGGCGGTCCGGGGCGCTGACCCGGAGGCGGTAGCGGACGTTGGCCCGGAGGAGGCACCGGACGTTGGCCCGGTGGGGGTACCGGACGACGTCCGGGCGGATCGGAATGGCGGCTGCCGCGCGGTGGTCCGGGCACGTCGGGGCGCCGTCCGGAGTCGCTACGGCCAGGTTCGTTGTTACCCGGGTTGTTGTCGTAGGGGGAACTCACGTACGAATCTCCAGTAATCTCGGCGGCCGCGTCGAATTCTCGGTGGCTGGGTTCAGCGAAGCGATTGTGTCATTCACTCGCAGTTCGACGGTTCGGTTGACGGGATCCCGATCGTGGGCGACGGGGTTGCTTGGGTGCGGGCACGGCCCCGAGGACGTAGGACTGGACGAGGTGATTCCAGCTGCACGAGCGGCAGACCTCGACCACATGGACCGAAAATTCCTCTTGGGTGGCAGCCAGCCGGCCGAGTTCGTCGGCCGTTCTCGCGGAGCCGGACAGGGGTCCGAGCTTCTCGCCGAACACCCACGACACCAGCGTGAGCTGCTCCTTCCGGCAGATCGGGCACACTACGTCGCTGCCGCGGCCGTGGAACTTGGCGGCACGTAGAAGATAGGGATCTGCGTCGCAGACCGCTGCCACGCCCGTCCTACCGGAGTAGACCTCGGCCAGCAGCGACCGACGCTGAAGGGCGTAGTCCACCACCTGTCGCTGAAGTCGCACGAGAACCAGAGTACGTGCGGCAGTGTCGATGGAGACCTGCGATCCCCGCCTGGACGACGATCGACCCCCATTCCTGGGCCGAGAAACTATGCTCCACCTGTGCCGACGCGACTGTCACCCAGTACGCGAGCGCGTGATGTGGATCGCACCGATACTTGCGCCACGTTGGACGAAGCACTCGCCGATGGCCAGCTGTCCGATTTCGAGCACGCCGCAAGGATCGATCTGGCGGAGGAAGCCGACACGATCGCCGATCTGCACGCCCTTATCGAGGACCTTCAGAACGACACCGATCTGCCGCCGATGGCCGACCCGATCGAGTTCGCGCATCCGATCACGACGGCAAAGGGCTCACGCCTGGGCTTCATGGCCGTCGCGGTCCCTGCCGTTGCCGCACTCGTGGCGCTCACATTCGGCATTCGCGCGTGCTCGAACACCAATGGCCTCGAATCGGGTCTCGGGTCGGCTGGGTACAAGAATCCTGCAGTCGTCGTGGATATCGTCGATGAACTGCAACAGAAGATCGGCACGTCGGTGGTCGACAGACTCGGGCTGTACGAGGACTACGCCGTCATTTCGGCACCTGCACCCGGGGTGCCACAGAAGCAGGTCAGCTACACCTATCGCAACGGCGTGATCGACGACTACGACGACAATTTCTCGAGCACCCGTGACTTCGACGAACCTCAGATCGACTTGGCGACGGTCGATCTGACGAAGGCAGCGGGAATCATCGCCGGTGCCCGCGAGAGCTTGAACATGAGTCGCATCGACAGCTACAACGTGAGCTTCCACGGCAGCGACAACGGTCCGCAAATTTCCGTCTCCGCCGACAACACCGATCAGGAAAGCGGAACTCTCCTATTCGATCCCGCAGGCAACTTCCTGCGTGTCACGCCGTTTTCGTTCGGCTGATGTGTCCGGAAAGGAGGCCGCATGATGGCACAACGACCCGATTTTCGCGCCCGTGACATCGACCGCGCGCTGACCGCCACCGTTCTGGATTCCGCATACGCCGACGGCCAGCTCACCTTCGACGAGCACCGCCTACGCAGCGAACGTGCGCGGGTGGCCATCACCCTGCGTGATCTGCGACGACTGGTCTCCGACCTACAAATCGACGTCGACCTTCCGGAACCACCGCCGCGAACATCCGAACCGAAGAACCGGCTACTGCTGGCACTCGGCTCGGTCGTCATCGTGACTGTAGGGCTGGTGGTGTTTCTGTCGACCAGGACCGGCGAACAACCGGTTCCGGCTGCTGCCGTCGTCGCGTCCACGACGACGCGCAGCGTGACCCCCACCGTGCCGATGGACCTGCCGGTCGACGTCACCCCGATCATCGCCCGTCCCTTCGTTTTCGACACGGCAGCCGGACTCGACGATTTTCGAGAACGCTACGTGGAACGCTTCGGCAGTTCGCAGGTTCTCGAGGTGTTCGTCCAGATGGACGGCAACCGTGCCGATGTCTATCGCCCGACGGCAGAGGGCCGACGAGAGCGCGTATTCGTCTCCGGGGGGTTCGAGGTGTATCACGAGACCGAGCCGCCCGAGGAACAAGAGGCGCTCTTCGATTGGGCCACAGTCGATTCCGCGGTTCTGGCAGGCCTCGTCGCGGGAACGCCCGAGGCCGTCGGGGTCCCGGACGCCGCCGTCGAATACGTCATGATCACCGACTCCCGCGGTGAGCAGCGCATCTCGATCACCGCACACAACGACGACGACCAGGGCGGCCGCGTCGAAGCGGACTTCGCGGGCAACATCGTCTCGGTAAGCCGATAGACGCCGCGAATCATGTTGCGTGTCGGCTACTTCGGGCTCTCGTGCGTGATGGCGCGGTAACCGGTTGCCCCTGCCCTGTCGACTGCGGCCTTGACGACGCCGAACACCGCACCGTGGACGGCTGCCGCGATCAGCACCTCTCGGACGGAGCGATTCAGATCCTTCGGGTCGGGGGCCGCCGCGTCGTCGTCGCCGACGTGCTTCCACACCTGCTTGAATACCGCGCCGGCCGCCAGCCCGCCGAGCACACTCGTCGCCAATGACATCGGTCTGTAGAACGCCTTCGATACTGCACTCATCGAAACACCTTTCTCGTACGTCGGCGACGAAGAAGAACCGTCACCAACACTGCGGTCACCACGAAGCCCACGGCCCCTGCGGCAGTGCCGGGCCTACTGCGCACCGCATCGGAGGCACGCGTCGCCTGTCGAGAGGCCTCGTTGCCCACTCGGGTGGGGATGTCGGCTTTGGCCGCGAGAGCTGCGACGGTGTCGGCCAGTTCGGAACGCTGTTCCTCGATGCTGGGCGGCTGATCGGAGTTGCCGGAAACACTGTGGGCCGGTGAGTCGGTCATCGGATGCCCTCCTTCACTGCGGTGATGTCGTCGCCGATACGTGCTGCGGTGTCCGCGGGAATCGGCGGCAAGGCCTTCTTTGCCCGTGACGCGCCGACTGCGGCCAGGATGCCCCCGATCGCCAGCACCACGATCGCGACGATCAGCGCTGCGAGCCATGCGGACAACACTGTTGCCAGTCCGAGCACTGCGGTAGCGATCAAGGTGGCGAGCCCGAGGAACAGCAGCAGCGCACCCGCGCCGGAGATTCCGACGCCCACCCCGAGGCGACTTCCCTTGCTCTTGACTTCGGCGAGTCCGGCGTCGATCTCGGTCCGGACGAGCGTCGAGACCTGGGTCGTCAGTCGCTCGATCAGCTGCACCGTCGATAGGTCCGCCACGTGGGAACCGCGCTCGGACTCGCCGTTCGACAGTGGGGGCGGTTGATCGTATTCGTGCATGATGCGCTCCTTCGATGTAGTGCCGTCCTGTGTCGATACCCGTGAAGGACCCCGAAAAACACGTCCGCGAATGCCGGTTCGCGCGATGTAACCGGCCATTGGTTTGTCACTTCATGTATCGGCGCGATACATTCTCCGATAGTGTGGCTCATCGCATCGCCAGGATGTGATCGTTGGATTCGAGAAGGGGGAGTTGCATGCTCGAGCTCGCAATTCTCGGACTGCTTCTCGAATCACCCATGCACGGTTACGAGCTTCGCAAGCGGCTGACCGGCCTGCTCGGAGCATTTCGTGCGTTTTCGTACGGATCGCTGTACCCGGCGCTCCGTCGACTACAAACCGACGGGCTCATCGCCGAGGACGCCGGTCCCGAACTGCTCGTGAAAAGACGAGCAAAACGGGTGTACGTGCTCACCCCCCTCGGCAGGGAACGATTTGCCGAACTGGTGGCCGACACCGGACCGCAGAACTACACCGACGACGGATTCGGCGTACATCTGGCCTTCTTCAGTCGAACCCCGGCAGAAGCTCGGGTCCGCATTCTCGAAGGCAGACGACGCCAGGTCGAGGAGCGCCGAGAAGGCCTCCGCGACGCTGTGGCCAAGGCGAACGGAACACTCGACCGCTACACCCGGCAACTCCACCAGCTCGGTCTCGAATCGAGCGAACGCGAGGTGCGCTGGCTCAACGAAGTCATCGCAGCCGAGCAAGCCGCCCCCAACCCAGCACCAAACAGGACAGTCAAGACAGAAGGAGAACCCGACCATGGGTGAGAACAACAACGCAATCCGCGTGGCCATTGTGGGTGTGGGCAACTGCGCCTCATCCCTGGTCCAGGGTGTCGAGTACTACAAGGACGCAGACGAGAACGCCACCGTTCCCGGCCTGATGCACGTCATGTTCGGCAAGTACCACGTCCGCGACGTCGAGTTCGTCGCCGCGTTCGACGTCGACGCCAAGAAGGTCGGCTTCGACCTCTCCGAGGCCATCTTCTCCAGCGAGAACAACACCATCAAGATCGCCGACGTGCCCCCGAAGGACGTCCACGTCCTGCGCGGACCGACCCTCGACGGCCTCGGAAAGTACTACCGCGAGACCATCACCGAGGCCGACGGCGAAGCAGTCGACGTCGCACAGGCACTGCGCGACGCCAAGGTCGACGTCCTCGTGTCCTACCTCCCCGTCGGATCCGAAGAAGCCGACAAGTTCTACGCACAGGCCGCCATCGACGCAGGCGTCGCCTTCGTCAACGCCCTCCCCGTCTTCATCGCCTCCGACCCCGTCTGGGCCAAGAAGTTCGAGGACGCTGGCGTCCCCATCGTCGGCGACGACATCAAGAGCCAGGTCGGTGCCACCATCACCCACCGCGTCATGGCGAAGCTGTTCGAAGACCGCGGCGTGCAGCTCGACCGCACCATGCAGCTCAACGTCGGCGGCAACATGGACTTCCTCAACATGCTCGAGCGCACCCGCCTCGAGTCGAAGAAGATCTCCAAGACCCAGGCCGTCACGTCGAACCTGCAGAAGGAATTCAACGCCAAGGACGTCCACATCGGACCGTCCGACCACGTCGGCTGGCTCGACGACCGCAAGTGGGCCTACGTCCGCCTCGAAGGCCGCGCCTTCGGTGACGTTCCCCTGAGCCTCGAATACAAGCTCGAGGTCTGGGACTCACCCAACTCCGCCGGTGTCATCATCGACGCAGTCCGCGCCGCGAAAATCGCAAAGGACCGCGGCATCGGTGGACCGGTCATCCCGGCTTCCGCCTACCTGATGAAGAGCCCGCCGAAGCAGTTGGCCGACGACGTTGCTCGCGAACAACTCGAAGCCTTCATCATCGACGCGTAATTCTCCGCGGCACTGACGCCCGCCGGTCCACTCAACGTGACATTGACCCCCCAAAAGGCCACCAAATGTCACATTGAGTACCGGCGGGCGTTCGTCTATCCCGCCTCGACGATGGCGCGAGGGTCGAATGTCACCCTGATTTCGGTGATTTTGCCGTCTTCGATTCGTTGCCAGTTCGCGGTGGGGGCCGGGGGTGCGATCGACGTGTGCAGGTCGAACCACGTCAACACGTTCGGGCCATCGACGAATACGTGCGCGATGTCGATGTCGGTGACGATCTGCGACATTCCCTTCAACCCGGCGACGCATTCTTCGCCGCTGTCGGCCGTGCCGAGTGGACCGCGAAACGTTGCATCCTCGTGCAGGATCGACGCCAGGTTGTCGAAGTCCTTCGCCTTCCAGGCCTCGAAGTAGGTTGCTGCAATTTGTGCGGGTGTCTGTGTCATGGATTCGAGTCTCGAACCGGCGCAGTCAGAAGTCCAACAGTTGGTTCCGATCATCACCAGAACTTTTACTCATAGCCGCAGCTAGACGCTACGCGCTATGGTTCTCGCGTGGCCATCGATCCCACCTCGAAGCATCCGATTCTCGAACGCGTTCGCGCTCTGGCGTTCGCGTACCCCGACGTCACCGAGAAGGTTTCGCACGGCAGGCCGACCTTCCGCACGACCTCGGTGTTCGTCTACTTCGGCGGCGGCGTCAAAGGCGGCGATCAGTTCGATCTGTCGTTCATCGTCAAATGCGAGAGCGCCGAGGAGCAGCGAGCCTGCGAACTCGAGCCGCGCTACTTCCATCCCGCCTACCTCGGACCCGCAGGCTGGGTGGGATTCGACCCGAGCAGTGACCGCAAAGACAAGGCCGACAGCGATGTCTGGGCCGAAGCCGCCGAACTGATCGACTGCAGCTACCGCGTCACCGCACCCAAGCGCTGCGTTGCCCGCCTCGACGCCGGCGAAGGTCCCGATCTGGGAGTACAGCAATGGAACTGAGGCAGCTCGAGTATTTCGTCGCGGTGGCCGAGGAAGCGAACTTCACCCGCGCTGCCGCCCGCGTTCACATCAGCCAATCCGGGGTCAGCGCGCAAATCAGGGCGCTCGAGCGCGAACTCGGTGCCGAGCTGATCGACAGATCCGGTGGCACAGCCACTTTGACCACAGCCGGCCAGGCGGCGTTGCCGCAGGCCCGCGCGACACTCGCCGCGGCAGGATCCCTCAAACAATCCGTCGACGATGTGACGGGCCTACTGCGCGGCACACTGAGCGTCGGTATGGTCACCGCCTGCACCGTTCCCCCACTATTCGACGCGTTGGCGGGCTTCCACGCGGCACATCCCGGCGTCGACATTGCTTTGCGCGAGGGTAATTCGGACGACCTCGTCGCGGATGTTCGATCCGGCGAGCTCGATCTTGCGTTGGTCGGTCTCGCTTCTCGGACCCCCGCCGGACTCGAATCGATGGTGGTGATCGACGAGCGAATCGTCGCGGCCGTTCCGGCGGGGCATCCACTGGCGGCCCACGAGAACGCGACGCTGGCGCAGGTGTGCGCACACCCGATCATCGCCCTTCCGCCCGGCACCGGGATCCGAGCCGTGTTCGACCGGGACTGCGCCGGGGTAGGTCTGTCACCGTCGATCACGTTGCAGGCCAGCGCACCTGACACGGTGGCCGACCTCGCAGCCCGCAGTTTGGGGGTCGGGATTCTCAGCCGGTCGATGGCCGAATTCTACGGCGACCGGCTCGTCGCGATCGAGCTGACCGACTCGCACACCGCCGCCCTGCTGGCCCTGGTGTGGCGCAGCGCGATGAGTCCGGCACTGGCCGAACTGGTGGGTATCGCGACGACGAGTTTCAACGAATCTTCTTGACGGTGAACCACAGTGCGACCAGCAAGCCGAGCAGCGCTACGGACGGCAGCACGCCGGGATCACCTCCGATGATCCCGGCTACGGCGAAACCGAGAGCTACCAGCGCAAAGAACCCGAGAATGCCTGCCAACAACTGCAGGTGGTCCTGCGCCGTCACGACTTGACGCCGCCCGCCGTCAGTCCGGAGATGATGCGGCGCTGGAACAGCAGCACCATGATCACCAGTGGAATCGCAACGATGGTGCCCGCGGCCATGATCGCGGCATACGGCACCACGAGCGGATCGTTGCCGGTGAACCGCGCGATGGCGACGGTCACCGGTTCGGTCTTGTCACTCGAGAGCTGACTGGCCAGCAGGTACTCGTTCACTGCGGCGATGAACGCGAGAATCGCGGTGGTGAACAAGGCAGGCGCGGCGAGCGGGAGCATCACCAGGCGGAATGCCTGGAATCGTCCGGCACCGTCGATCCGCGCGGCTTCTTCGAGCTCCCAGGGCAATTCGGCGAAGAACGCCGCCAGCGTATAGATCGTCAGCGGTAGAACGAACGAGATGTTCGGGATGACCATTGCCTGGTAGCTGCCGATCCACCCGATGTTGGTGAAGAACTGGAACAGCGGGGTCACCAATGCGACGACGGGAAACATCGACGCACCCAGGATGATGCCCGTCACCACGTACTTGAAGCGAAAGTCGATGCGCGAGAGTGCGTACGCGGTGAAGATGCCGATGACCAACGCGATCAGAGTGGTCGCGCCGCCCACGATCAGACTGTTGCCCACCGCACGCAGGAAGTTGTTGCCGTTTGCCGTCGACAACGCGTTCTCGAAGTTCTCCCACGTGACGTGCGTCGGCCACGGCGTCGTGTCGAAGGTGTAGCGCGGGTCGCGGAATGCGGTGACGACCATCCAATAAAACGGTGCCAGTCCCCAGACGAGAATGACGACGACGCCGAGATAGATGCGAGCTTGCTTCATCGGCCGGGCCCCTTGCGCTGATTGTCCTGAGTGGCAACGGCATTGGCACCGAGAAACTTCACCAGGATGAACGCCACGACGAAGATCATGATGAACGAGATCGTCGACAACGAGGCAGCGCTGTTGAATCCCTGACGAATCTGATCCACCACCAGGATCGAGATGGTCCGGGTGGCGGGATTGCCCTCGGTGAGGATCGCCGGCAAGTCGTACATACGCAGCGCGTCCATGGTGCGGAACAGAATTGCCACCATCAACGCGGGCTTGACCAACGGCAGTGTGATCCTGGTGAACCGCTGCCACGCCGACGCCCCGTCGACGCGGGCCGCCTCGTAGACGTCGGCTGGAATCATCTGCAACCCGGCCAGGATCAGCAACGCCATGAACGGCGTCGTCTTCCACACGTCGGCGATGATGACGGCGAAACGAGCGGGCCACGCGTCGCCGGTCCACAGAATGTTGGTTCCCAGAATGCGATTGGCGACACCGTCGTACGCGAAGATGAAGTACCAGAGCTTGGCCGTGACCGCCGTCGGGATCGCCCAGGGGATCAGGATTGCCGCGCGCAACAGGGCGCGTCCGGCGAAGGTCTTACCCATGATGACGGCCATTCCGAAGCCGATGACCACCTCGATGGACACCGTGACGACCGTGAAGAACGCGGTGTTTCCGACGGCGCCCCAGAACTGCGACCCCAGCGTTCCCGGCGGGCAGGGCACCAATGTGCCTGACGCCGAGGTGCATTGCTGCAGGATCCAGTGCGTGTAGTTGTCGAAGCCGGCAGATCCACCGGTGACGAACATGCCGGTGGCGGGATCGAGACCGGGATCCTTGGAGAAGGACATCACCAGGGCTCGGATCACCGGGTAGACGATGACGATCGCGAGGATCACCATCGTCGGTGCGATCAACAGCCAGGCCCGACCCTGCGTCAGGCCGAACCGCTTGTTCTTGGACCGCACATGCCGACCGCGGCCGGGGGACGAGCCCCCGGCCGCGGTGGTTGCGGCGGCCCCACTGGTCACACCAGCAGGTACAGCCATTGGTTCTCCCGAAATCAGTTGGCGCCGGCGGTTTCGATACCGGCCTGCATGTCCGTGATCGCCTGGTCGACGCTCTTCTCACCCTTGATGGCGGCAGAGACGTTGTCCTGCACAGCCTTCGAGACGGCCGGGTAGAACGGGGTGACGGGACGCGGAACGGCATTCTCGATGGATGCCTTCAATGCGGGAAGGTACGGCATCGCGGCGATCAGTGCGGGATCGTCGTACAGCGAGGAGAGCACGGGCGGCAAAGCACCCTCGGCGATGATGCGCTGCGCCTTCTCGCCCTGCATGAAGCGCAGGAAGTCGGCAGCAGTTGCCTTGTTCTCGGAGTACGCGCTGATCGCGGCGTTGTATCCGCCGAGCGTCGAGGTGCCCACTCCGGTGACGCCGGGAAGCGGTGCGACCGCGTACTTTCCGACCACAGCCGAACCTTCTTCTGCGGCGGTGCCGTAGACGTACGGCCAGTTGCGCAGGAACAGCGTCTTTCCGTCCTGGAACGCCTGCTGGCTGTCGGACTCCTTGAACGTGGTGTCCTGGGCCGGGATGACGCCGGTCTCGAACGCGGTGACCAGAGTCTGCAGTCCGGCCTTGGCTTCCGGGCTGTTGACGGTGGGGGTCTTGCCGTCTTCGCCGACGATCGATCCGCCGTGCGCGTTGATGATCTCCGACGCGTTGGCCGTCAGACCCTCGTAGGGGGCGAATTGCCCTGCGTAGCAGTCGATGTTGTTGTCGCGGGCGACCTGGCAGTCCTCGGTGAGCTCGGCCCAGGTGGTGGGTGCCTCGGGAAGCAGATCACTGCGGTAGTAGAGCAGTCCGCCGTTGGTGTTCTTCGGCGCGGCGTACTGCTTGCCGTTGTAGGTCGCACTCGCGACGGTCGCCGGAAGAACGCCTGCGTTGTCGAGTGCGAATTCGCCCTCGAGCGGCACGAGCCAGCCCTTGGCCGCGAACTCGGCGGTCCAGACGACGTCGAGTGCCATGACGTCGTAGTCGCTCTGCTGCGCCTGGAGCTGCTGAACGAAGTCGTCGTGGGCCTGATCGGCGTCGGCGGACTGCTCCTTGAAGGTGACCTGCTGATCAGGGTTGGCGGCGTTCCACTCCGAGATGATCTGCTGGACGACACCGGTCTCGGTGGTGTCCTGGCCCTCTACATACGTGATAGGTCCACGGCCGTCGGCATTTTCGGATGCAGCACCCGAATCGCCGCTCGAACCGCTGTCGCTCGAACATCCGGTGAGCGTCAGCAGCGTGGCTGCTGTCGCAACCACTGCCACCTTCGTGATCAAAGACGCCATTGTTTTCTCCACTTACTTCTACGCGGTGGTATGCGCCCGGAGATGGGCACGCAGAATCGTGCTGTGATGCTCCCCCGACACATATGTCGATGGGTACTGTGGCACACAACTCACCGCGTAGGGGTCATTATCGAGTTCCTGAATCGGTCAACCCGGACGTGTCGGAGGTGCCCGGTACCCTTTCGCTCATGAGTTCGGACAAGATGCTGACGCGAATCGGCGGATTGCTGCGTCAGGCGGAATCCACCGACAACCCCCACGAGGCCGAGGCCTTCATGGAGGCCGCGCAGCGTTTGGCCACGTCGGCGTCGGTAGACCTGGCGGTGGCGCGTTCGCACAGCGCATCCCGCGAACGGCAGGCGACGCCGACTCAGAAGGTCATCCCCATCGGTGAACCGGGCAAGCGTGGACTCAAGACCTACGTCCAACTGTTCGTCGCCATCGCGCACGCAAACGATGTGCAGTGCGACGTAGCCAGATCATCGACGCAGGTCTTCGCCTACGGTTTCGACTCGGACATCGAGACCACCGAGGCCTTGTACTCGTCTCTACTGATCCAGATGGTCCGAGCGTCCGACGCGTACATCAAGTCCGGTGCGTACAAATCCGAGACGGCCATCCGCACCGTGACCGAGGTCAAGAATCGTCGCCGCTACACCCGACGCGAGGAGGTGCCCGTCGCCGCCGTGACGGCACGTCTGAACTTCCAGACGGCATTCGCGTCGCGCATCGGTCAACGGCTCGCGGAGGTCAAGAAGGACACCGAGGCCAAGGCCATCGCGCAGGAGACCTCTGGTGCCGGAACCGCTCTGGTGTTGCGAGACAAGGAGATCGAGCTACGCGACTACTACCGGCAGACGTCCACTGCACGCGGGCACTGGCGAGGCCAGAGCGCGAACGCCGGGTACTCCGAGGGCGCACGCAAGGCCGGCGATCGAGCGGGACGAAACGCGAAGATCGGTGCCCACGCAGAGATCGGCGGAGCAAGCCGGCAGCTGGGACGCTGACTGCTACGTGGCCGGTGATGCCGTGAACACCGGCCATCCGATGTCGGTACGCCACAGCGCCGAGTTCTCGGTATCCCGCGGCCCGACGACATAGACCTCGCGAACCGGCCCCGCGATGGCCAGGCCGTTGGTCTCCACGTGCACCCCGAGCACACCGTACGTGACGTCGATGTCGTCGTGGGGTCCGTGATGAACCGTCACCGCTAGTTCGACGGGAGGCAGCGTCATCGGCCGAACTCTGCCGACGGATGGCGCATCGACGGTGGGAACGTAGACGGTCAACTCACCCCGCCCGTCGGTGAAGAGATCGTTGTCGTACAACCCGCCCGGCGGCCCCGTGGTGTCCGATACGACCGCGTCGATCTCGGCCATCGCGTCCGAGTACCAGCCCAGCACGTCGGACGCGTCGACCACCTCGGAAATGGATGCGACAGAGCACTGTTCAGTGAGAATGCGTCGGACATCGATCGCGGGCGGAGTGGGATCGAGCAACCGGCGCAGCGCCGTCACGGCTGATCTGGTGTCGTCCAACTGACGCTCGAGTCGAGTGAGATGTTCGGCGATCAGTCGAGCGCGGGCATCGGGATCGGGTGTCTGCACGATTGCCCGCACCTCCCGCTCCGGCATCTGCATCTTCCGGAACCGACCGATGATCTGCGCGACCCCGACCTGATCGGTGGCGTAGTACCGATAGCCCGAGTAGTCGTCGACCGTCGCAGGTTCGAGCAGTCCCGACTCGTGATAGCGACGCAGGGTCTTCAACGACAGATGGGTGATTCGAGAGAACTCGCCGATCGTGAGCAATCCGTTCATGCCCACATTCTCGCCCCTCCCCGTGGGGGAGAGTCGACTCTCCAGGGGGAGGGGTGACGCCGGATGTAGCCGAGGCCGCCGCAAACGCGCGCGCGTTCGCCAGGTGCGCGCGGAATAGCCCCGAATTCGAGGCGAATCCACTCGCGTATGACAAACGCGCGCGCGTTTGCGGGAATTGGGGGCGGCGGGATGGGGACGACGGCGGGATGGGGGCGGAGGAAAGGGGGCGGGGAAGTGCGGGCGGCCGACAGAAGCCGGCGACACCAGAACCAACTCAGTCGAGTCGAGCCAACACGATTCGCAGGCCGATGACACTGGCGATGGGGAACAGGGCAGCGACCAGCCATGGGATTGCTGCTCCCCAGCCGGTGTCGGGTGACGCGTCGATCACCGCTCCGACGGCGATCGAGCCGAGGAGTACCCCGATGCCGCCGAGGGAGGCCATGAATCCGTAGTACGACCCGAGTCGCCGTTCGGCAGCCATCTTGGGGACGAGGTCGCGCGCCTGCGGCATTGCGATCATCTGTCCCAATGCCAGCAGCAGCACGAACAGGGCGGCCGGAATCAGGCCGACGAGCCCCGTCAGCTCCAGAGGACTGAGGACCGCCACCAGCGCGAAAGAGAGTGCCATGACAGCAAATCCGATCGGCAGCGTGATGCGCGGCGAGACCGCGGCGACGCGTCGGGTGATGGGCAACTGCGTCGTGACGACGAGTACTGCGGAGATTGCGAAGAACCAGCCGAGTACCGTCTGGGTTCCCCAGGCCCGTTCGACCTCGAGGGGGAGCAGCAGATACAGCTGGTTGTAGGCCACCAACTGCGCGCTCATGGCGACGGCGAACAGCACGAAGGTGCGGTTTCGGATCACGTCGGTCCAGCCCGAGAGCCACGGATCGTCGCGGTGTTCGCCGGGCTCGCGCGGCAGCCATCTGATGTGTGCGGCGATGACGAGGACGAAAATGACTGCTGCCGTCAGACATGCGATTCGGAAGTCGGCCAACAACAGCAGAGATCCGATGAGTGGGCCGGTGAACGATCCGATCTGATTGCACACCGACAACAGCGCGAAGGTCTGAACCCGGGTGGCGCCGCCGCTGCGTTCGCTCTTGCCTGCTTCGATGGCGATCGCGGATTCCACTGCGGGAGAGAATAATGCGGCCGCGAACCCGACCAGTACCGTCGCGGCGACGACACCGGCGAGAGAATCGAACGCGGCCAGGCCCAGGAACCCCAGTACCCGCAGGACACAGCCGACGAGGACCACCGGCTTGATGCCCCACCGATCGGCGAGGGTGCCGCCCACGAAGAACAGGCCCTGCTGGGAGAACGTTCGGATACCGAGGACGACACCGACGAGTGCCGCTCCGAGTCCCAGATCGGACGTCAGGTGCACCGACAGATACGGCAACACCATGAAAAAGCCGATGTTGAACGTCATCTGGGTGAGAACCAGCAATCGCACCGTGGGCGTGGCGCGCCCGAGGTCGACGAGAAACGACCACCGCCACCGCGTCGGCGACTTGTCGGTCCTCGAACTCATGTAACGCGCCCTCCTGCATCGACTTTGCCGTCAACGCTACCGGTCGTTCTCACCCGCCCCGACGTCGCGCTGGCTACGGAGACGGCGAGGACGGCCAGTGCGATCAACGACGCCAGCGGTGCTGCCGCGACCCACGGTGCTCGCTCGACGGCGGCTACCCCGTCGGACAGGATCAGTCCCCAATCCGCGGTCGGCGGTTGCGGACCGAGGCCCAGAAATCCGAGGGCGGCGAGCGCCAGAGCGACACCGGGCAGCCGGATCATGGCGTGCCGAAACACGGCCGGCAGCACACCGGGAACGATGGAGCCGAACAGGATTCGACCGTTGCCGGCACCGAGTGTCGGCAAGATGGCGATGTAGGGCTGTGCTCGCGCCTCGTCGACGAGTGCCGCGGTGTGCGCGGCGAGTGGAGCCCACGTCACGATCAGGACCGCGACAGCCGCCCCGCCGGCGCTGGGACCCCGGATCGCGGCGATGAGGATGCCGGTCACGACGGGCGGAGCGGCATTGGTGACCTCCACGAGCCCTCGGGTCGCTCGGGGAATCAGCCCCAGCAGTACCCCGACGAACAAGGCCGCCAGCGTGACCGCCAGCGACAGGCCGATCGACCGCACGGCCCCGTCCGCCACTCGGGCGAGCAGGTCGCGGCCGGACGCGTCGGTTCCGAACGGGAACTCCGACGATGGTCGAGCGAACTTCTCACGTGTGGTGACCTGGCCGTCTCGTGGCAGCCCCACCAGAACCATCACCGCGAGCAGCGATGCGGCTGCAATCGGAACGATCCACCGACGCGGTGACGGGTGGAACACCCCGGCCGGGATCGGCATCGCCTTCTCGTGCAGTGCGCTGCCGAGCAGTAGACGGCGCAACAGTTCCGCCGCGATACCGAGGGCGGCACTGACGGCCAGCAGCAGCAAGATGTCGATCTGCAGGGCGGGCAGGTCCTGCGACTGCGCGTCACCGAGCGTCGAGCGCCCCAATCCCGGTATGGCGAAGACCTTTTCGACGGCCACTGCACCGCCCGTCATGGCGACCATGATCAAACCGACCTGCGAGGCGAGTCCGGGGACGGCCCGGCGCAACACAGCGACGGCGATCTGCCGCCGCGAGAACCCGGCCACCGTCCACGTGATCACCCATCCCTCGGTGAAGGTCACGGCTACCGCGTCGGCGAGGAGACGACCGATCAAGCCACCCGCTGGAAGGCCCAGTGCCAGTGCGGGTAACACCGCATATTCCGGCCCGTTCCACCCGTACGCCGGAAACGACAACCACACTGCTCCGACGACCACCAGTACCGAGGCGAGCAGGAACTCGGGCAGGGACGTCAGGGCAGCGGCGACGCTTCCGCCGGTACGCTTCGGCGTGCCGCGCAGCCCGGCCCGCATGCTCGGCAGGACGACGAGAGCAGCCGTCACGAGCGCGACGACCATCGCGAAACCCATCAGGGTCAGCGAGACGGACAGTGCCTCGAGCGCCCCGGGCAGTACGGGTTTGCCGGTGTTCCAGGATGTTCCGGGATTGCCCGACGCGAGGCCGGTGAGCCAGTTCCAGAAGGTCCGTAGCGGCCCGGCGTCGAGACCGAGGTCGTTGCGGATGGCCGTGAGGGCCTCGGGCGTCGCTTCTTGCTCGGCGGAGCGTGCCCGCAGAATGCTCAGTGCGGGGTCTCGGTCGGACAACCACGGCAGCATCCCGACGAGCAGTACGACGCCCGCCACCGAGAGCAGCCGTGAGACAGTCGTTCTCACTGCCTACTCGAAGGCGGTCTGGTTGGTGATCAGCGTCCGCTCGCGTGGATCGCGGGCCACGCCGGTCACGTTCTCGGACTCGCCCTGAATGACGCGTTCGTGCAGCAGCGGTACGGCGGCATCCTTCTCGAGGATCAACTTCTCGGCCTCGAGGATCGCGGTACGTCGAGCGTCTCCCGGATCGGTGGCTGCGGCGTCGGCCAGCGCGACGTCGACCTGTGGGTCGCAGAACTGCGAGATGTTGAACGAGCCCTCGCAGGCGAAGTCGGAGTACATGTACGCAGCCGGATCACCGGAATCGAGCACGGTGGCGCGGGAGAGGATGAACGCATCGAAAGCGCCGGCGAGAGCATCGGTTTCGATGAACTGATATTCGCGCACGACCTGTTCGACGACGAAGCCCTTGGCTTCGAGCTCCTGCTGCAGCAGCACCGCGACCTCGGGGAGTTCGGCTCGGTCCGTGAACGTGGCGAGGGTGATCTTCTTCCCTGCGGCGTCGCCGGCCGGGGTCTGCGTACGCGACGGCCGGTCGGCGGCCCACGGCAGAGCGGGGCCGAGCAGTCCGTTCGCGGCGTCGGCGCGGCCCTCGTACACCTGATCGACCAGACGGTCGCGGTCGATCGATTCGCGTGCGGCTGCGCGCATGGCCGGGTCTGCGAAGACCCCGGACTCGGTGTTCAGGTACAGGGTGTTGGTGCGCGGCATCGGCACCTCGTGCACGAGTGCCTGATCGACGTTGGCGGCCTGAGACACCGGAATCGCCTCCACCACATCGGCTGTGCCGTTGCGTAGCGCTGCGGCGCGGGCCGTGCCGTCGGGTACGAAGTCGACGTCGATGCCGGAGACCTTCGCCGGCTCTCCCCAGTAGTTCTCGTTGCGGTCGAGAGTGGCTGTCGACGTCCCGTTCACGGCCTTCAGAACGAAGGGTCCGGTGCCGGTGCCGATGGGGTTGCTGCTGCCCGTCGAGTACGCGTCGGGTGCCAGGATGGCCAGCTGTGGGCTCGACAGTCGTTGCGGTACCAGTGGATCGACGTCGGCAGTGGTCACGGCGACGCTGTCGGCGTCGGTGGCGGTCACCGTCATCTCGACGCCGTCGAGGATGCGCGGCTTGGGGGCCGACTGCGTGGCCGCGGTGAGCGCGGTGACGACGGCCGCTGCGTCGAGCGGGGCTCCGTTGTGGAACGTGACGTCCGGCCGGATGTCGAAGTTCCAGGTCCGATCGTCCACGCGGTTCCAGGCGGTGGCCAGACCCGGCTCGGCCTCACCGAGATCGTCGAGAACGATCAACGTCTCGGCGGTGGACCAGCGCGACAGCTTGAAGGCGTCGTCACTGAACTGGGACAACCCCGAACGAGGTGGCTGCAGCATTGCCACGCGCACGCGGTTCTCGCCGTCGTCGGAGGAGGCAGAACTGGACGAAAAGCACCCGGTGAGCGTCAGTGTGCCCACTGCTGCGAGCGCGCCGATGCGAAACATGTTGCTGGTCAATGTAGCTCCTGATTGTGTTACGTGAGCCGAGGAACGGCGTCGATCAGATCTCGGGTGTGCTCGTGCTGGGGCCGAGTGAGAACGCTGCGGACAGAACCGGATTCGACGATGCGACCCTCCTGCATCACCGACACGTCGCTGCAGAGTCTGGCCACGGCCGACAGGTCGTGGCTGACGATCAGCAGCGCACCCGGTAGGCCGGCAAGAACATCGAGCACCTGCTCTCGGAGGTCGGGATCGAGTCCACTGACCGGCTCGTCCGCCAACAGATAGTGCGGCGCGCAGGCCACGGCTCGGGCGATGGCGACTCGTTGTTTCTGCCCGCCGGACAGCTCGGCCGAACGGCGAGCCAGGAAGTGCGCATCGAGTCCGACGGCAGACAATGCGCCGGTGGCCCTGGCTCGGTGATCACCCTCGATACCGAGTAGGCGTAGCGGAGTAGCGACGAGGTCGAGGACGCTGCGGCGCGGGTCGAGACTGGTTGCCGGGTCCTGCGGGATGTACTGCACCCGGCGGCGGAACCACCGCAGCGATCCGGCCGATCCGGGTCGGACGACTCGCCCGTCGAGCGAGATCCCTCCGCCGCTCGGGGCATCGACGGCCAGCAGCAGGCGCAGCAATGTCGTTTTGCCGGAACCGGATTCACCGACGACGGCAATCCGCCCGGTCGGCGGCACGGCGAACGTGACGGCATCCAACGCGGTGTGCGACGTGCCGTGCCGGTCGTACTGCCGCGTGAGTGCCGTACCCACCAAACCGGCAGCCTCGTCCAGGCTCACGATGCAACCAGCTGCCGGAACGGATCAGCCGCCCGAGCGACGTCGATCATCTGTCGCGTTCGATCCGAGCAAGGGTTCTTGAGTACCGTTGCAGTGGAACCGGATTCGATGATTCTTCCGGAATCGAGTACCAGCAGGTGGTCGCACAACTGCGCGGCGACGGCGATGTCGTGGGTGATCAGCAGCAGCGACGGCACCTGCCGCAGAGCGTCGAGAACGCGCGCCTGACTCAGGACGTCCAGTGCCGTCGTCGGTTCGTCGGCGATCACCAGCGAGCTCTCGCGCGCCAATGCCAGTGCGATGCAGACTCGTTGACGCTGACCACCCGAAAGTTCGAGTGGGTGCGAGGCCAGAACGCGCGCGGTGTCGTGCAGACCCACTCGCGCGAGAAGCGCGGCGGCGTCGAGCGTGCGGAGTTGCCTGCCGACGGTGACCATCGGGTTCAGCGCCGTCGCGGAGTCCTGGAAGACCATCGCCGGGCGTGCGGTGCGCGGCCGCTGCGGGGTCGGAACACCGGCGACATCGTGGCCGTCGACGACGACGCGACCGGAACACGTGATGCCCGGCGGGAGGTATCCGACCAGAGCCGAGGCGATGGAGGACTTGCCCGAACCCGAGGCGCCCAGCAGGCCGACGCGTCGACCCGTGGGTATCTCGAACGAGACGCCGTCGACGATGCGGGTGCGTCCGGCGTCGATGCGGAGATTCTCGACGACGAGCACGACGAACTCCTGAGCCTGGAAGTGGGAATGACTTCGACAATCGTTGTCACTTGAACCATAGGCGAGCGCTGGTACGGAAACAACTCGACCTGCTTAAGCTGTACGAGTGAGCAGACCGAGGGATGCGCAGCGGTCGGCGGTGTACGACGCCGAACAGATGGTGCGGATCATGTTCGATCGAGCCGAGGAGCGCGACAACCGCGTCGTGACGGTGTTGGGCTCACAGATCACGCTGCCGATCGAGCGGAAGTTCGCCTCGTTGAAATCCGTGCAGAGCTACGTCGATGCGGTGCTGGCGCTGGACTGGATCGCGACTACCTGGCCCGACGCCGGCCGGACGGTGACCGTTCGGGCCAGATCCGGATCGGGTGCCGCTCATTACGAGCGCGACGCCGCGACCATCGCGGTACCCCTGCATCAGGGCAATCGGGCCTGGGCGCTGCGCGAGCTGGTGGTGCTGCACGAACTGGCTCACCACTTCGGTGACGAGGACGAGCAACAGCACGGCGGAGCGTTCGTCGATCGCTACATCACGTTGGTCGGCGACATCGTCGGCTCCGAGGCCGGGTTCGTCCTCCGAGCGATGATGGCCGAGAGCGGAGTACGAGTCGGCTGATCTCGGTCGACGTGCATCGCGCGAAACGAGGTGCATCATGGGTGAGACAGCCCACACGACGAGGAGACGTACATGACCGTCAAGATCGGTGTTCAGCTTCAGCCCCAGCACGCGCCCGACTATCAGCTGATCCGCGACGCGGTGCTGCGGTCCGAAGACGCGGGGGTCGACATCGTCTTCAATTGGGACCACTTCTATCCGCTGTACGGCGACCTCGACGGCGCGCATTACGAGTGCTGGACGATGCTCGGTGCCTGGGCCGAGCAGACGTCGAACGTGGAGATCGGCGCGCTCGTCACCGGAGGTGGCTACCGCAACCCCGACCTGCTGGCAGACATGGCGCGCACCGTCGACCACATCAGCGGCGGCCGATTGATTCTCGGCATCGGTGCCGGATGGAACGAGAAGGACTACGACAACTTCAGCTACGAATTCGGTACGGCCGGTTCACGTCTGGCGCTGCTCAAGGAGAGCCTGGGCAGGATCCGCCACCGCCTCGACGTCGGTAACCCGGCCCCGACGCGCGACATCCCGATCCTCATCGGCGGCGGCGGTGAGAAGAAGACCCTCAAGCTCGTGGCCGAGTACGCCCACATCTGGCACAGCTTCGCCGACCTCGATGCACTGAAGCGTAAATCCGAGATCCTCGCCGAGCACGGCACCACCGTCGGGCGGGACACCTCGGGCATCACCCGCTCGGTCTCGTGGCCGGGCGCGGACACCGCACAGGACTTCGTCGACGCCGGAGCCACGCTGTTCACCGTCGGTACCGGGGGACCGGATTACGACCTCACGGAACTGGGCGAGGCCATCGCGTGGCGGGACGCACACCGCTAGACGCGATTGAGGTGAGGGAATTTCGGGAACAAGCGGGTTGCTTCATACAACTGCAATGTGATTGTCGTGTGCCTCCATCGGCACGATAGCCTCGTTCGTCCCTCCCGATTGCACCTAGGAGCTTCATCTTGAACACACGTCGTTTACGAGGCCGTGCCATCGCAGCAGTCGCTGCGACGCTCGCACTCACGCTCGGAGCCGTCGCGTGTTCCGACGGAAGCTCGGGTGGCACCGGCGAGAACGCTCTGGCCGGTTCCGACCAGGCCTCGCTCGACAAGTACACGACCGACAGCGTCACCGCGCTCGATCAGATCGACACCGCGAACCTCGGTCTGATCAAGCCGGGGACGTTGTACGTCGGCACCCTGTCCGACGCGCCGCCGAACATCTTCATCGACGACGCAGGCAACTTCACCGGCTTCGACAACGAGCTGCTCAAAGCCGTCGCGGCCAAGCTGAACCTCACCGTCGAGTTCTCGGCGACCGAGTTCTCGGGCCTGCTCGCAGCGGTCAACAACAAGGTCTACGACGCCGGTTCCTCGTCCATCTCGACCACGGATGCGCGTCGCCAGACCGTCGGCTTCACCAACGGGTACGACTTCGGTGAGATGGCACTGGTCGCGAAGAACGACTACTCGATCAAGACGATCGCCGAGTTGAACGCCGATCAGCGCATCGCCGTGGTGCAGGGCACCGTGCAGGACGATTACGTCACCAACACCCTCGGCATCGAGCCGGTGCGGTTCCCGGATTACAACACCGCGTACGCGAACGTGAAGTCCGGCCAGGTCGACGCCTGGGTCGCGCCGTCGCAGCAGGCAACCGGTCAGGTCAAGACCGAGGACGGTGTCTCCATTCTGGAGAAGACCATCAACACCACCAACTTCACCGCCTACGCCGTCGCCAAGGACAACCAGCCGTTGATCGACGCCCTGAACGCCGGCCTCGACGCCGTGGTCGACGACGGCACCTGGAGCACGCTCGAGAAGCAGTGGTACCCGGACCGTGAGGTCCCCGCCGACTGGAAGCCGGGCAGCAAGGCGTCCGTTCTGCCGGCGTCGTAAGGGCACTCGTACCTCATGAGCACTCTGTCGAATCTGTACGACACGTTCTTCGATTGGGAACTGATCGGCGAGACCATTCCCAAACTGGTCACGGTCGGATTGCCGAACACCCTCATTCTGGCGGTCTCGTCGGGAGTGATCGGTACCGTGATCGGACTCGGGCTGGCGGTGGCGGGTATCTCCCGCACCCGCTGGCTCCGGTGGCCGGCGCGGGTGTACACGGACATCTTTCGTGGACTACCCGCCGCCGTGGTCATCCTGCTCATCGGCCTCGGGTTCGGCCCGACGCTGACCCAATTCACCGGCAGCAGAAGCCCGTTCCCGTTGGGCATCCTGGCACTGTCGTTGATGGCAGCGGCCTACTTCGGTGAGATCTTCCGCTCCGGCATTCAGAGTGTCGACTCCGGACAGCTCGAAGCCTCCCGCGCACTGGGTTTCAGCTACCGCCGGTCCATGAACCTGGTGGTCGTGCCGCAGGGCATTCGGCGCGTGCTGCCGGCGATCGTCAACCAGTTCATCTCGTTGATCAAGGACAGCTCGCTGATCTACTTCCTGGGTCTGCTTGCCTCGCAACGAGAATTGTTCCGCGTCGGCCAGGACACCGCCGCCCAGACCGGCAATCTCTCGCCGCTGCTGGCCGCCGGACTGTTCTATCTCATCCTGACCATCCCACTGACGCACCTGGTCAATTACATCGACCGACGCCTGCGATCCGGTAAGGCCGACACCTCGGGCACCCTCGGTCCCGTCGAAACATCCATCGTGGTGGAGAGGTAGCCGACGTGACTTCAGTTTCTCTGACCGGCAAGGACATTCACCTGTCGTTCGGTACCAACAAGGTTCTGCGTGGGGTGAGCCTGCATGTCGACGCAGGTAAGACCACCACCGTCATCGGGCCCTCGGGCTCGGGTAAGTCCACGCTGTTGCGGGCCCTCAATCGCCTGCACGAGCCCGAGCAGGGAGACATCCTGCTCGACGGCAAGTCGGTGCTGAAGGACAATCCCGACGAACTTCGTCAACGCATCGGCATGGTGTTCCAGCACTTCAACCTGTTCCCGCACAAGACCGTCGCCGACAACATCGCGCTCGGGCCGCAGAAGCTGCTGGGGCTCAACAAGGATGCGGCGCGCGCGGCCGCGATGGAGCAGCTCGAACTGGTGGGCCTGGCCAACAAGGCGGATTCGCGTCCGGGTAATCTCTCCGGCGGCCAGCAGCAGCGCGTCGCCATCGCGCGAGCACTGGCCATGAAGCCCGAGGTGATGTTCTTCGACGAGGCCACCTCTGCGCTGGACCCGGAATTGGTCAAGGGAGTGCTGGCGTTGATGGCCGACCTCGCCAAGGGCGGCATGACGATGGTCGTGGTGACCCACGAAATGGGCTTCGCTCGGTCGGTGTCCAACAAGGTCCTGTTCATGGATCACGGCAGCGCCGTCGAAACCGGAACGCCGGAGCAGTTGTTCGACGATCCGCACACCGATCGACTGAAGACATTCCTCTCGCAGGTGCTGTAGCAGCGACCGGTCAGCCTGGCACCTGATACAGGCGCCAGTTCGGTTGATCGGCACCATCGTTCGGTACTTCGAGAACGAGTGGATACAGTTCTGCGCCGTTGTCGTAAATGGTGGGGTACCGCCGGTTGATCGCATCGGATACCCCGCGGCCCTCGTTCGGCACGGTCAACAGATATCGCACGCCTCCGGTTGCCGGGTCGTTGAGAATCTTGGTGAAGTCGAGGTCGGACGGAATCACGAACCGGGTCGGGTGCTCCGACGCCGCCACGACGGCAAACCCGTAGACGGTGTCGACCAGGATCGAGCCCTCGGGTAGATCCTGACTGTCGAGATAAGAGGCGAGTCGGCGTTCGGTGGAGAACGAGTCGATGATTCGCCGGGCTGCCACAGCCCGAGGGTCGTCGGCCGAGGGATTTCGGTCGAAGAGCGCCCCGAGTGCGTACTGCTGACTCGACAACGACGGCTGCACCATCGCCCACCCGGTGATCGGAAGACCGAGTGCACAGAGAAGGACGACCCCGGCCGCGGCCACGGAACGCAGGGCAGGCAAGGCGGGGCGGTTCCTTCGGTACGCACCCGCGCGTCGGGTGGCCAGGTCTGGACCGGCCGGAAACAGCTGCACCGCAACCACAGCGGCCAGAGGTACGGCGCACACGAAGAATCTCAGGAAGCCGAACGTGGAGCCGGTGATGTAGCTCGCAGCCTGAAATGCGAGCACCCCGCCCAGAAGCACGGGGGCAACCAAGAACTCGAGATCCCGGCGACGTATCGCCAGTACCGTCGCGAGCGGTAGAGACACCGCCAACGTCGGCCCCAAGGCAATCATTGCAGCGAGGGAGAACAGGCCGGTGCTCAACAAGTCGCCACTGGACCCACCGGACTGCGCCAGAATCGCGGCGTTTCCGTAGCTGGAGGACAGCTGCGCGAGCGCTTCGCCGGTGATCAACCAGCTCGTGGTAATCCAGACCAGGAAGGCTGCCGCACCGGGGCCGGCAACGAGTACAGCGTCGAGAATTGCTCTGCGCCGCATCTCTTTCCAATGCACTCGACCCCGGCGGAGTGCCGTGACGGCCGCCACGAGCACCGCGGTGAGCGCTATCGGGACGACACCCTCGTAGCGGGTGAGGAAGGCGAGCGCCAGAGCGATGCCGACCAGAACGAGATCGTGCACATCGTCGGTGCCGACCCATCGAATCAACCGCCGCACCGCCCAGCACATACAGAACAGGAACCCGGCCTCGCTCATGCCGTTGGCTCCGTAGAAGACGATCATCGGGTTGACCGCGAACAACACCGTGACCAGTAGGCAGTAACGACCGGGAAGTCCACGATCTCGGCAGATTCCGTGGATCATCACCACTGCACCGGCCATGAACACAGCCGACACGGCAATACCCGAGATGTTCCACCGGGTGATACCCGGCCACCAGGATGCGAAGGCGACAATCGGCAATTGTGCCAGCGCGGTCAACGGCGTGAAGATGAACCCGATGGCAGAGACGTGCGGATCCCGGCTGAGCAACACCGCCTGCGCAGCCGAGGTTCGCGACAGCGCATCCCCCAGCATGTAGCCGAACCGCATGCTCAGAGTCAGTCCCACCGCCAGGTAGCCCGCCAGAGCGGTACCGAACACGACCGCTGGGGTCCGCGACGTCATGGGGTCTGCTCCTCGCTGGGGCCGGTCTCCGGCGCGGGTCCGGACAGGCCGTGAAAAGTTTTCTCCCAGTAGGACGGATTACGTACCAACTGCCAACAGCCCTTGATGGACGCCACGCTCATCATCACCCAGTACAGGGGCATCGTGAGGCTCGGAACCAACAGGTAGGCGTTGTCGCTCTCCCTGCTTGCGATCAAGTACATGTAGATCGTGGCGATGTTGCCCACCACCAGAGACAACAACGAGAAGTAGTAGATGTACGGCGGAAAGAGTTGCGCGATCAGCGTCGGCTGGCCGAGAATCCACGCTGCCGTGGTGAACCAGAAAACCATGTTGATGCACGCGGTGATGGGCGTTCCCGCGAGTAGCAGGGTGAATCTGTAGGTGCCCACCGGTCCGAGCACGCGAACGGTCGCGAGCGGCCTGCGCATGTGCACCAGCCAGGTCTGCAAATAGCCTTTGTACCAACGGGACCGCTGGCGTACCCAGTTGATCGGATCGCTGTTCGCCTCTTCGAGGGTGGTCGAGTCCAGAACCGCCGTGGAATAGCCCGAGGCCGCGATTCGGACACCGAGGTCGGCATCCTCGGTGACGTTGAACCCGTCCCAGGCACCGACCTCGTCGATGACATCGCGCCGAAGATGATTGGAGGTTCCGCCGAGGGGGATCGGCGACGTGCTGGCCATCAGACCCGGTAGCAGGTATCCGAACCACAGTGCATAGTCCGCGGTGAACCATCCGGTCAGCAAATTCTGAGAACCGTTGTGGAACGCCAGCTTTGCCTGAACACAGGCCACGGTGTCGGGCAGCCGCTCGAATGCCGCCACGACACGACGCAGCTGCAATTGCTCGGGCAGATCCTCGGCATCGAAAATCGTCACGATCGACCCGGTCGCGAAATGCAGGCCGTAGTTGCAGGCTTTCGGCTTGGTGCGGGGATCGCCGGCAGGCACCAGCACGACGTCGACGAGATCGCTGACGCCGCTGCGCGCAGCGGCCTCGATGGTGACGTCGTCGTCCTCTTCGAGCAGCAACAGGACCTGCAGCTTTTCGGCTGGATAGTCCAGACCCGTCATCGCCGCAATGAGGTCACCCACCACCTCGGGCTCGTCGTACGCCGGAACCAGAATCGTGTACAGCGGCAACCGATCGTCGGGAATCGCTCGAGCCTGCTCGTCGGTCACGGTGACGATTGCGGCAGCGTCGAGACCGCGGGAGAACAGCAGGAGGCGGTCGATCATTGCCAGGAGATATCCGATGGTGCATAGAACCGTGACCGCGAGCAGAGTCCCGATCGGGGCGAACACCACACAGGCAACGAGGAGCACCGCAGCCACGATCGTCGTGTACTTCTGCCATGGCACGAAAGCAATCGCAGCCGAAGCCAACGGATTTCGGACGGCGAGTCCGTTGATGGCATCGTCGAGCGCCGCCGCTTTGAACTCTGCCGTTTCGGTGCCGACGCGGGGCGGCGACGGCCGCGAACTCCGAGAATCGTTCATCTCGCCGAACCGTCCCCGGAGCGCCACTGCTGGCGGAGCAACCCGGTCCCGAAGGTGGTCAGCAGTTCAAGATCCTTGTACTCCGGATCGTCGTCGACGGACACCGCATTCCCACGCAGAAACGTCCCGATTGCAGTTCCGAGATTCGACGCCATCGACGGCGTCGGTTGTGGGAACTCGGCATCGGCATCGTGGTTGTCGACGCTGATGATGGTCACGCGCTGCGTCACATCGCCTCGTTCCCAATCGAATACGAGCTTCGTCCAGGTGAGCAACAGAGCGTCACTGACGGAGGTGTACAAGGAACCCGTCACTCCGCGACCGAGATCGATGCGCAGCGGATGGCTCGTACGGGTGTTGGAGAGCCGATAGAGCGTGCTCTCCGGGTACACAGCAAGACTGGCCCGATTCGCGGTGGACAACACGTCGACCACCACCGTCCGTGGCCGCCCACGAACATCCCATGCGGGATTTCCGACGTCTGCTCGCATGGTTTGTCGAACCAACGACGACGATTGCCCGAAAAATGCCCTCACCCAGCCGAATTCCTGTAGGTCCGTTCGGGTGAAGCCAACGGGTGGCATGAGTGGCTCGGATACCGGTCCCGGTGGTCCCGCAACCGTCGACAACTCCATTCGACCGGGCAGAGGGACGAAGAACAGAACTACCGCAGCAACGATCGCAACGGCCTTCGAGCTCGGCGACCACTTCGCCGTGAGCGACCCGACCCGGCGCGGCTGCCGGGCGTCGAACCGACCGCGACGGGCCACGACATAGAAGGCACCTCCCGTGACCGCGGCTGCGCCGACGGTCGGGACGAGCTGCAGCCAGACGATGTCGACCTGCGGCCACATGGCCAACATGACTGCGGCAACGACGAATCCGGTCGACACCGTGCACCCGAAGCCCAGCCAACCCCGACGTGCGGTTCGGCCGACGGCAATGGCACCTGCGATGCCGGCCAGCAGCACCATCACCGCCGCATACGCAAACCTGCTGCCACCGAATCCGATGGCGACCAACCGATAGCCCAGCGGACTCAACGCCAAGAGCAACAGCCACACAGACCAGAATCGTCCGACCGGCCGCAGCCCGAACATCAGAATCGCCCCGCCGAAGAAGAAGGCAAGTGCCGCCAACACATCCAAGTGGGCGAGTTCGTACTGGTCTGCGTACCGGGGTAGCCACAGCGCCTTGATCGCGATGGAAACCAGCAACGCGATGCCGCCGACTATGTTGTCGGTCTGGCGGTCGTGGATGGGCAATTCGTCGGCTCGTCGCCGCGCCACCCCCTGAGCCGCAACCACCGCGAGCAGCGGCAGCACGAAAACATATGCGGTGATGGCACCGTCGGCTGCCTCCTGGGCAAGCCGCACCCAGGTGGAGAAGAAAGCCACCACCAAGCAGCCGACCAGAACGGACCACCGAAATACCAGAACGGCGATTGGGCCGCGAGACAACCTGAACCGCGTGAAAGACCGCGGCAGCTGCCCATCCTCGCTCATTGCGAGCCGCTGTCTCGACCCGGATCGCGCGCCGAACGACGTGATCGGACGGCGAACACGAATGCCGCGACGCCGCCGACTGCAAGTACCGCCAGGCCGACTCCGACGACGACCACCACCATCCGATCGGAGGTCCCGTCGTCTGTGGCCGCCGCCGCGCCGTCTGCTCCGGATAATGCACTGCTGGACAACGACATCGGCTCCGTGTTCTGCGCGGCGAACAGAATATCGCCGTCCAGTGCGAACCACCGCGCCGGATCGGCACCGAGCCAGGACAACATGCCGTCGAGCTCGTCCGGTGCCGAATTCCACGACGCCACGAGGACGGCGTTGCTGCGCACCGACGTGACCTGCATCGTCGCCAAGGGCTCCGCGATATCCACCGTGAGCTCGGTGGCACCGCCCGCGGCCTCGGGGTCCGTGATTCGGAAGGTCGTCTCGTCGACCGAGGACAGCGGCAGCGTCACCGAGTCCGGAAGCTCTGCGACGGGCGAAATCACGACGGCTGGTGCGCTACCGTCGAGCGCCTGCTCCATCGATACGACCTCGGGATCGAGCGGCAGGCTCGACAACCGCTGCAAGCCGATCGCGAGGGTGACAGCCCGGACAACTCCGGCGTAGGACTCCTCGGCGAGAGCTATGTCGAACTGCGGCATCAAGGCCTGCGGCATCGACCGCCATCCCAGTGGCACCGGTGACGACGAATCGGTGGATCGCACGAGCGTCGAACCGGCCAGGGTGACAGTCGTTTCGGCGGCGGAAGCGCAGGAGCTGCCGGAGGAGGCCGACGGATGGTCGACGGAAACATCGAGAGTCCCCACGCGGGAGAGTGCGGAATCCGGGATGTCGATCCATCGATCGAGACGGCCGGTGTCGTCGGCCTCCCAGACTTCGAGTGGCGATCCGTCGACCGAGGCTCGCACAGATCCGGCACCCGGGGTGTAGCTGCCGATCAGGTGCACGGACATGTTCCCGGCCGATCGTCCGAGTCGCGTCTGATCGAGGTCGACAGATGCGGTCGCCGTGGAACCTCCTGTGCCGGAAACGGTTCCGATTCCGAGGTCGTCGAGGGTGATCGAATCGGGTGCGAGTTGGGGCTGTGGTGCGTCCGGTCCGGCCAATGCCGAGGTGCCGATTGCGATTTGGGAGAGATCACTGGTGATCAACCGGGCTTGATCGGTGAGATCCGATCCCGTACCGGCGAGGTACAGCCGTGGGGGAGCCTGCTCGACGGGGTAGATCAACTCGGCACCGGCGTCGGAGTTCTTCGTCAGCACGATCGATCTTTCGAACGAGCCGTCGGGTACCGCCCCTTGAAGCTCGCTGTCCGGGCGCACCACCACCTGGACCGGCTGCGCGCCGTAGTGGTGTACCACGGATGTGGCCACAGTTGTTGCTGCGGTGATTGTTTCGCGGTCAGGCGCGGCGGGCACGAACAGCGTCAATTTGCGCAACAGCACCGGTAGGAAATCCGCTATGGTCCTTGGGACGGCCGGCACTCCCGCGTAGTCGACGGTCGCATCGATCAATCGGACCGCGTCCGAATCGGGATCGGGGCAGTAACGATCGTCGGGAATGACGGAAGGGATCAGATCGACTGGAATCACTCCGTCGACCGTTCGCGTAGCGGCCAGCGGAATCGACACCGGAGTGGTCGGGGCAGCGCCGTCGAGGGCGATACGAGTGATCGGACGCCCGTCCGATTCGACGTCGACCCACCCGCGATCGAGCCACGCGGGCGTGGTCAGCACCGCGTTCAGGGTCGACGGAGCGGCCCCTGCAGGAGATGGCACCGTCACCCTCGTACGCGGTCCTGTCAGGTCGATCGTGGTGGACTGCCCCAAGCCCAACTCGGGAAAGGTGAAACGAGAGAGCTCGTCTGCGCTTGCAGCAGTGGGTCGGTCCTGATCGCCGGGTTGCGCCGACGCTGTGGTCACCGGAAGCAATATCGGGACCACGGCGAGAGCGGTCACAGACGCAGCGCGCACGATTCGCATGAGAAATGTCCAGTCTTCGAAATGAACGGAAAGTCAAGACAATAGCGCTATTCATTGGCGCGCAGGACTTTCGGAGTGCCGATCACGATACTCACAGCATGTAAAAAGCGCCTAAATCCGCCGTCGAATTCGGTTTCTCCGACCGTAACAGCGATTCAGTTCGCTCTTTATCGATTCGGTCGATCAACAGCCGACAATTTCCTCTGGCACGAAGTCGAATTCGGTAAAGCCGCTCGTCATCGACGGCTTCGGAATCTACGCATCCGCGTCTACCATTACGGCGATGCGCATCGCGTCGAAAGTTCTTCAGTGCATTCTCGGTGCTGTCCTGATGTCGACGGTCGTACCGGGCATGGCCGAGACCGCCACGGCGGCACCTGTTGCCGGCGCTCGTGTCTCCGCGAGCACCGATGGTCTCGCACTCGACGGTCGACCGTGGTGGCCGACCGGGTTCAACGCCTACCAACTCGCCACCGATTGGTCGGTCAATGCCGGATGCGGGGCGATGGTGGACCTGGACAGTTACTTCGAGGCGCTTCCTCCGCATTCGCTGACCCGGTTCGACGCCTTTCAGGCATTGGCGATCAACCGATTCACCGGTGCCCTCGACTTCGGGCCGATGGATGCGGTCTTCGCCGCCGCCGAGGCTCACGATCAACTCCTCGTACCGGTGCTGTCACCCCAGGACGGGGCGTGCGAGGGGAACGTCTTCAAAGACAGGCAGTGGTACGTCGACGGCTGGACGACGGCCCCCGGCACGCCCAGCTCGACCGCGAAGATCAGCTTCCAGCAATGGATGCTCACCGCTGCGAATCGGTGGAAGGACTCGTCGGCGTTGGCTGCGTGGGAGCTGGTCGGTGAACCGGAGACGAGTTCGTGCACGGATGCGTCGTGCTCCTGGTCCAGCCGGACCTGTACGGCCGGTGCTACAGAGGTGCTTCGCTCGTTCTTCGACACTGCAGGACAACAGCTCCGCTCCGTCGATCCTCGCACTGTGATCACAGCGGGCCTCACCGGCGGAGGCCAGTGCGGAAGCCAGGGTGACGAGTACGAGTACCTCGCCCAGTCGCCCTTCGTCGATGTGTTGCAGTACCACGATTACGGTGCTGACGGCGTGCCGTTGCCCGGAGATCAGTGGAACGGGTTGCAGCGGCGGATCACTCAGAGCGCCGCGGTGGGCAAACCTCTGCTGGTCGGGGAGATCGGCCAACTCGCCGGTTCATGTGGCGATGTCGATTCTCGAGCAGCCGGTATTGCCGCGAAGATCGACGGCCAGCGTGCCGCTGGTACAGCAGGGGCGCTGTTGTGGGCTTTCGTACCGGATCCGCGGCCCACGGACTGCACTTACGACATCGGACCGGCCGATCCGCTATGGCAGACGATCGGACGTTAGGGCAACCTCGTTCTCCCCAACTTCACCTGAACGTTCCTTTACTTTCGCTTTTGGGTGACAGCGTGCCGTGACATGAAGCCACTGCCCCTGTTCGCCGTTCACGACGGAAGCTCCAAACGATCATCGTTGACCTGCAAGTACAAGTGCGGCGATGCCTGTTTCCACGAGATTCCCAATACGTCGAAGGGCCAGTACTTCGGCGACATCGTCAAGACCGCGATGTCGCGGCGCGGCGTCATCAAGGGCGGGGCGATGGCAGTGCTCGCCGTCGGCGCGGGTAGCGCGCTGGCCGCATGCTCGACCGACGAGCCGGCAGCCACCGGAACCTCGACCACCTCGGGCTCCGATACCCCGCCCGTCGACGGCGTTGATTTCGTTGCAGTGGAACCGAACACCGAGGATGCGGTCGTCGTTCCCGACGGCTACGAGCAGGGCATCGTCATTCGCTGGGGCGACGCCGTCGTCGCGGGCGCACCGGCCTTCGACTTCGACAAGCAGACCGGCGCGGCGCAGGAGAAGCAGTTCGGTTTCAACAACGACTTCGCCGGCCTGCTGCCGATCGAGGGCACGCCCAACGCCCACCTGCTGGTGGTCAACCACGAGTACAGCACGGAACCGGCAATGTTCAAGGGCTACGACGCGGAGAACCCCACCCGCGAGCAGTTCGACGTAGCCCTTGCGGCACACGGCCTTTCCGTGGTGCAGGTGCAGGGCGAATCGGGCACCGGCAAGCTCACCCCCGCTATGGGCCAGTACAACCGGCGCATCACCGGCACCACCGCGTTCGTCATCACCGGGCCCGCCGCAGGCAGCGACTTCCTCAAGACCAGCGTGGACCCCACCGGCACCAAGGTGTTCGGCACGTTCAACAACTGCTCGGGCGGTCTGACCCCGTGGGGAACGGTGCTCTCCGGCGAGGAGAACTTCAACCAGTATTTCGCCAACGCCGAGACCGTCACGGATGCGACTGTGGCCAAGCGCCTGTCGCGCTACGGCGTCGAGGGCGGTGCCAGCGAACGTAAGTGGGAGCGCTTCGACAAGCGATTCGATCTGGCGCAGGAACCCAACGAGGTCAACCGATTCGGCTACATCGTCGAGGTGAATCCGTGGGATCCGCAGTCGGCCCCGATCAAGCACACCGCTCTGGGCCGGTTCAAGCACGAGGCCGCGACCATCCACGTCACCGACGACGGCACCGTCGTGGCGTACAGCGGCGACGACGAACGCTTCGACTACATGTACAAGTTCGTCTCGAGCCGAAAGATGATGCCCGGCACCGGCCAGGCCGCGATGCGCAACAACCTGACCTTGCTCGACGCCGGCACGCTGTACGTCGCCAGCCTCACCGGCGATACGCCCGACGAGATCGATGGCTCGGGCACGCTGCCCTCCAACGGTGAATTCCGTGGCAGTGGAACGTGGATCCCCTTGCTCGAAACCGGCGAGGACGGCCGCGGCAAGTCTCTCGTCGACGGTATGTCGGCCGAGGAGGTCGCCGTGTTCACCCGTCAGGCGGGTGACGCAGTGGGCGCAACCAAGATGGACCGCCCCGAAGACTTCGAGCCGAACCCGGTGACCGGCAAGGTGTATGTCGCACTGACCAACAACTCCAACCGCGGCACCGAGGGCAAAGCGGCCGCCGACGAGGCAAACCCCCGCAACAAGAACAAGAACGGGCAGGTACTCGAACTCGACGACGACCACGCCGGGACGTCGTTCACGTGGAACCTCCTGCTGGTCTGCGGTGATCCGAAGGAGGCCGACACGTACTTCGGCGGATTCGACAAGAGTCAGGTCAGCCCCATCTCGTGCCCCGACAATCTCGCCTTCGACTCGAAGGGCAACCTGTGGGTCTCGACCGACGGTAATGCCCTCGACTCCAACGACGGCCTGTTCGCCGTGGTGCTCGACGGCCCCCGTCGCGGCGAGACACGTCAGTTCCTGACCGTCCCCGCCGGCGGCGAGACCTGCGGCCCCATCGTCACCGATGAGCGCGTCATGGTCTGCGTCCAGCACCCGGGTGAAAGCGACGACGCCACCGCCGACGCTCCGATCTCGCACTGGCCCGACGGCGGCGACACGCAGCCGCGGCCGTCCATCGTCGCGGTGTGGAAGTCCGCCTAGCCCAGACTGTTTCGAGTGAGCCACGATGCCCGTAGTCGAATCCTCGATTACGGGCGTCGGGCGGTGATCACGTCGCCACCGACGACGCGATCAAGTCCTCGACCACGGCGGCGATCACCGCATTCGCGTGCTCGGGGTTGGTCACCACCGACACCGTTCGGGTCGGTGCATCGATGACGTCGATCATGTGCAGTTCGGGGAGGATCGACGCCAAGGACGACGGCAGCAGTGTCACCCCCAACCCTGCTGCGGTGAGTTGACCGATGAGGTCGGCCGAATCGGCCTCCAGAATGTGTCCACGGGGAACCGACGAGCGGGTGAATGCATGATCGGATTGCAGTCTGGCCTCGCTTCCCGCCGGCCGGTCGATCATCGTCATCTCGGACAGGTCGGCCAACCGTATCGAATTCCTTTGAGCCCAAGGATGATCGGGACCGACGAACAGTGACAGTGGCTCGGTCCACAGGGCGGTGACGGTCAATCCCGGATGTGGGCGTCCGGGCGCGAGCCCGATGATTCCGAGATCGAGGTCTCCGCGTGCGATGCCGTCGAGAACGTCGGCGCTCGGCCGCGGCAGCAACGTCACCGACGTGTTGGGAAATCGCTGGGAGATCCGGCCGACCACCGCGGCCAGATCGACACGGGCGAGAGGCGCAATCATGCCGATACGCAGCCGCCTGATGGCGGTCGTGGGATCGGGCGCGACGTCGGCCACCAATCGGGACACGGCACCGAGCACGCTGTGCGCGCGTTCGAGAAAGATCTGTCCGGCCGGGGTGATGGTGACGCTTCGGCTCGTGCGCGCGAACAGTTCTACGCCCAGCTCTTTTTCCAGGTCTCTGATCTGGCTGCTCAGCGCCGATTGAGCGACTCGCAGCCGAGCTGCTGCACGCCCGAAGTGCTGCTCTTCGGCGACCGCCACGGCGTACCGGATGTGTCTGAGTTCCACGCTTCGCAACTCTATCTGTTTAGACGATCGATCGTTCGTAACGTTCTATTGGACAGCTGGATGTGCAACGAGCACCCTTGTTCTTGTGAAGACAGCAAGCACCTCGCGCACCGGCGTGAGCACCCCGGTCGTCGCCCTGATGGCGATCGCCACCGGACTCTCGGCCGGCGGCAACTATCTCAACCAGCCGCTGCTCGACCTCATTGCCACCGAATTCGTCGTGTCCGAGACAGCGGCAGCCACCTCGGTGACCGTCGCACAGATTTCCTACGCCCTCGGCCTGCTGCTCATCGTGCCTCTCGGCGACGTCGTCGATCGCCGCGCGTTGAGCGTCGGGCTGATGATTCTCGCTGCGACGGGTCAGGCGATCACCGGATTCGCGCCCGGCCTCTCCTGGCTCCTCGTCGGCACGGCGATCGCTGGACTGTTCTCGGTGGCGGCGCAGGTGATCGTGCCGTTCGCCGCGTCGATGGCGCACCCGGAGCAAGCGGGACGCATCGTCGGAGTGGTCATGGGCGGGTTGCTGACGGGCATCCTGCTGGCCCGCAGCATCTCGGGGCTGCTGTCGTCGGTGACGGGGTGGCAGGGCGTCTACCGTGTGGCCGCGGTGTTGATGCTGATCGCCGCGGTCGGCCTGTGGCGGGTGCTGCCACGCAACACCGTGACGGCGACCGTCACCTACGGCTCGGCGCTGGTGTCGATGATTCGGCTGGTGCGCACCCACCCCAGGCTTCGGACTCGCGCGGTGCTCGGCGGTCTCGGCTTCGCGTCGGTGAGCACGGTGTTCGCGACGATGACGCTGTTGCTGTCGTCGAGGTTCGGTTTCGGTGCCGTCCAGATCGGACTGATCGGATTGGCCGGTGTCGGCGGCGCTTTGATGGCCTCCGTCGCGGGCCGGCTCGCAGACCGCGGACTGGTGCAATGGGCCAGCGGTACCTGTGCGGTTCTGCTGATCGCACTCTGGCCGATGTTCGCCGTCGGCGGCCACTACTGGGTGGTGTTCGTGGTCGCATTCGTACTTCTCGACCTGGCACTGCAGGGCGTGCACGTGAGCAACCAGCACATCGTCTACGCCCTGGAACCGGCTGCTCGCGCCCGAATCAACTCCGTCTACATGACGACGTACTTCGTGGGCGCCTCAGCAGGATCTGCCGTTGGGACGTGGGCGTGGAAGCATTTCGAGTGGACGGGAGTGTGCGCTGCGGGGGCCGTGTTCGCCATTGCCGGACTACTGGTCTGGCTGCTGGATCTGCAGGTGGACGCCCGTCATCGGCGGGAAAACACGTGCGGGACGCCCGGTGGGCCCGAGCCGACGATGGTGAACAGTCACTAATGCGTTCTGTTCCGAGACGTGGTTGAGTCGTTCTCGATGAGACGTGGGTAACACTCACGCTGCCGACGGCGACATACCCAGAGTCGGCACGAACAAACCATAGAAACACGAACTACTTCTCTTGGCTCGGAGGCGCACCCATGACTGTCGTGAACGATCGCATCCACGTGGCTCTCACGGAACTCGACCCGTCCGATTACGCGGTGCCGACCATCGCACCGATTCGTACGGCCGGCCACCTCGACCCGGTGTTCTGCATCCACCCCCTCGTCGGGCTGGTCGACTGCTACGCGGAACTCGCAGCACACGTCGACGACGCGCGTCCCATCTACGGCGTCCAGGTCCCGACGTCGGGAGAGCTCGCGGAGTCCCTCGTCGCCTTGGCCTCGCAGTACGCCGACGACATCGTTCGCATCCAGACCGACGGGGCCGTGCACCTGCTGGGCACGTCCTTCGGTGGAGTACTCGCGCACGCCATCGCCGTCGAGCTGCAGAGTCGCGGCGTCACGGTCGGTGCACTGACGTTGCTCGACAGCGACCCCGTTCGGTCCAGCGCCGACAGCGCCGACCTGCTCGGGTCCATGGGCGACGACATCGATCGCAGCCACGCCGAAGAGTTGCTCGCCGTTGCCTCGCACAACGACGAACTCGCCCAGCGGCACCTGCCGGGCATCTACTTCGGCGACATCCTCGCCGTGTCCTCGATGGGAACCGATTCCGGTTCCGCGTGGCACCCCTTCGTCTGCGGCACGATCGCCAAGTACCTCGTGCCCGACGCCACCTCGTTCGACGTCGTCGGCCCGCTGGTCGACAGCTACCTCAGCTGACCCGGCTGGCTCATCCGAGCCAATCCAGCACGGCAGCGGCCGTCCAGGACTGCTGCATGCTGCCGAGCGGCTTCCCGGTGAACGGCTCGTAGTACTCGGCGAAGCTGCCGTCACTCGCCTGACGCAGACCCTCGTCTCGCAAAGACAGTGATCGCTCCGACCACCCGCGGCGTGCGAAAGCCCACGAGAACAGCCATGTCATCACCGGCCACACCGGTCCACGCCAGTACTCGCGAGCACGGAAGTCCTTCGACACCGGGGACGTCGACGGCGGTACCGCGTACCGCAGGTCCGGATGTCCGCAGAACCGGGTGCCCTCGAAGATCCGAATGAGATTGCGCTCCTGCTCGCGCGGCAATCCGCCGCACAGCAGCGGCGCGAACATGGCAATGGTCTCCGTGCCGATCCACTGACCCGTCCGTAGATCGAAATCTCGTGCCCCGCCCGAGCGCGTGTCGGTGGTCGCGATGACTCCCGTGCGGAACTTGTCCGCCCACCCGCGCAATTCGCGCACATCCGAGCGCGGCCGCGAGTGGTCCTCCCCGATGGTGGCGAGGACGTCGCACGCGACGGCGAAGATGGCACTGACGAACACGTCCTCGACGGCGAAGCTCATCTTGGTCTTCAACGCATCGTCGTCGTAGCCGACTTGTTTCATCTCCTCCACCAACCAGATGTAGCGGTCGTACTCGAGATTGCTGGGCCGCTGAGACGAGTCCGTGATGACCGCCTTGTCCTCGCGAAAGTACGGATCCATCTCTCCGGCAACCACATTGGCGTAGGCCGAATCCCATCGCGGCGAATTGTCCATACCGGACTCCCAGCCATGGAACAGCGCGATGCGTCCGTTGTCGTCGACGTCGCGGGCCTGGGCGAGCCAACGATGCCACCGCACCAGATCACCCCAGCGGCGATCCAGGAACTCCTCCGCCGCCGCTCGCGTCGTGCGGCCGTGGCGTTTGGAGTGATCGAGAATGCGCTGCACGGCGATCGCGTGGACGGGCGGTTGGGTGATTCCGGAAGTTTGCGGACTCATCGGAGCGTGGGTCGCCAGCGTCCCGGTGGCCCACCGCGCAGGGCCGGGGAAGTAGCCGTCGACACCGTTGGCGAACACGATGTGCGGAATCATCCCGTTCTTCCACTGCGCCGACAGCAACGTGTCCATCTCCACGACGGCCCGCTCGACGCTCAACGGTGCCAAGCCGACGGAAACGAATGCGGCGTCCCAACTCCACATGTGCGGGTACAACCTGGGTGCTGCGCTGGTCATGGTGCCCAGGTCGTTGCCTCGGAGCAGATACGCCGCACGTGCGGCCAGCTGCGTGGAAGTGAAACCGCGATCGCCCATGCAGATAGTTTGCGTCCGGCGGCCGATTTCTGCTCGGTTGGATTGCGGACCGAAGGTGTCCGCGACCGCTCCTAGTGTGAGTTTCACCAGCTACCAGGAGGAAAACGATGGCCACCGAGAACACCGACATTCAGAAAATGCTCGCCGAACAGCGCGCGAACTTTCTCATCACCGTCCGCGGCATCAGCGAGGAACAGGCTCGTACCCGCACCACCGCGAGCGAGCTGACCCTCGGCGGACTGCTGCACCACGTGATCAGCAACGAGCGCCACTGGATGACAGTGATCGCAGAGCTGGACGAGACGGCCGAATTCGACATGGCCGCCGCCGGCAGCGAGTACGTGATGGCCGAAAACGAGACCGTCGCCGGACTCGTCGCCGAATGGGAACAGGTGGCCGGTGCCACCTCGGCAGCGCTGGAAACCTTGGACCTCGACCTGTCGGTACCTGTCCCGACGGCGCCGTGGGCACCCGAACGAATCTGGCAGAGTGCACGATTCACGGTTCTGCACATCCTTCGCGAAATCTCCCAGCACGCCGGCCACGCAGACATCATCCGCGAGGAACTCGACGGCGCGAACACCACCCAGGCATGGGCATCCGAGGCGGGGATGAGCTTCTAGCTAACCTGAGTTCATGACTCGTACTGCGTTGGTGACCGGAGCAAGCCGGGGTCTCGGGGCCCATATCGCTCGATTGCTCGCTCCGGACCATCACGTGTTGCTGGGTGGTCGGTCCACCGAGTCCCTCGCCCCCATTGCGTCGGAACTGTCCGGGTCCACCCCGTGGCCGGTGGAACTGACCGATCCGGACGCGGTGGCCGCCGCCGCGTCGAACATCGATTCTCTGGATGTGTTGGTGCACAACGCCGGGGTGGCAGCGCTCGGGACGGTCGAAGAGTCGACGGCGGACGATTGGCGTCGCCAATACGAGGTGAACGTCATCGCCGTCGTGGAACTCACTCGATTGCTACTCCCTGCACTGCGCTCCGCCAAAGGCCATGTGGTGCTGATCAATTCGGGTGCCGGCATACGCGCCAACCCCGGTTGGGGTGCCTACGCGGCGAGCAAGTTCGCGCTCCGCGCCTTCGCTGATGCACTGCGCCTCGAGGAGCCGTCGTTGCGCGTCACCTCGGTGCACCCAGGACGCATCGACACCGAGATGCAGCAGGAGATCGTCGCGCACGAAGGCGGGGAGTACGACGGCTCGAAGTTCTTGCAGCCCAGCACCGTTGCCCGTGCAGTGCGCAACGCAATCGATACCCCCGCCGATGCTCACCCCACGGAATTGGTGCTCCGCACCAGGTGAGCGAAACTTCGTAGCAGGGGTCGAGTTTCCACTCACAACATGAGGTTCGTCCCGGCGTTGTTTACAGGACCGACTGCATCTCCCTCTTCACCCTTGCCAGTGGACGAATGGAGTCTTCTCATTCACTCGGATGATCTACCGCTTACGGTCCGGGGCGGCGACTGCCGACTAACTCGGGAACGCATCCACAGGTTCCAGCAACGCGGACAATCCAGCTTCAGAGCTCGTCCAGTTTCACGATGCCGTCTTGCAGGGCGCGCGCGACGAGTGCAGCTTTCGTTGGAGCGGCGCGGCCGACGCGGGAGTACTTGTCACGGATTCTCGTCAGGTGCGTGTTGACGGTGCCCAATGCGATGTGGAGGCGTGCGCCCACGTCGACCTTGGAATCGCAGTCCAGCCACGCCTTGAGCACGGTGATCTCACGCGCGGTCAGGCCCGGTGAGGTGTACACCCGCACAGCCCGCGCGGGCGCAGGGGTGGGCCTCGCTCCGCCGGGCCTGGTACCGAGTGGAGAGCGGACGCCGCTCGACACCGAGACTCGCGAATAAAGTTGGGGTCGATGACTCGTCGCTACCATCTTGGCCTCCTCATGCAATCGGCCTACGGACCGGTCTGAATCTGACCACGGTTGCCGAACTCCATGCAACACAAGCTTATTCGAGGCCTTACTCCATAAAGCATGTTGGGCTACACCATGCTTTAGTTGAAACTAAACAATGGGAACCGGACCATCCAATTGCTATAGTTCAAGATCCAACAATGCGGTGCAGGTGGACGAAGGCGGTAGTCGGTGAACCAGAAGTCACTCCCACGGGAGCAGTTCCTTCAGGCCGGATATCGCCTGCTCGGTGAGATGGACACGACCGACCTTGCGCGTTCGCTCTCGATCTCGGCCGTCGTCGAACGCGCAGGGCTGTCGCACCAAACTTTCCACAACACGTACCCCGGTAACTCTCGCGGCGGCGGGTCCGGCGGCAAGGAAGCTTTCGTCGAAGACCTCCTCGACCACCTCACACTCGAGTACACCGGTACGGCGGCTCCTGCCGGCACCCAGGACGTGAAAGGTCCGGTGTCGGCGCTGTTCGACGACCTCACGTCCGGTCTCATGCGACGTCGCCTCGTCGCAGTGCTGCTGGCTGCCGACCACAACGGTGCCCAAAAGGCCGTAATCCCCGAGTTCGAGCGCTTCGACACCGACCTGCGATCCATCATCGGCCGAGCGGTGCAGGCTCACGGCGGATCGTTGCGCCAACCACTGTCGCTGACAAACCTCTCGGCGGTCGTCGGGGCTCTGCTCGACGGGTTGGCGCTCCGGGAGGTGCTCACGCCGGGCTCGGTGTCCTCCGACGACGTTGCATCGGCCACCAACTCGATTCTCCAGTGGGCCATAGACCCACTGCATTCCGACCGCACCGTTGCCCAACCCGATCCGGGCGAAATCTCGGATGCTCTGCGGCCCGACCTCGAGGCCGACGTGATCGCGGCGACCGAAACTCTGTTCGTCGACAACGGCTACTTCCTGGTCACCCTGGCCGACATCGCGGCGGCGGCGAAGATCCGCGTAGAAGACCTTCGACGACTGTTTCCGAGCAAGGTCGACATCATCGTTGCGGCGCTGAAGCCCGAATTCGACCGTGTGCTCCGGCTCCGTCGCGCCGACGAACGCCTCGGAGTCGACCCCGCCACCGCACTGCAACGCACGTTGGTTTCTTTGGGCGAGTTCGTCATCGACAATCGAGCCATGAGCTCGGGCATGCTGCTCGCGTTGAGCTTCGAACAATTCCACCAACCGAGCACCATCACGACGGTCATCGAAAACCTCTACCTCCCGTCCGCTGTGGTCCCCATTCTCGAACGCGGACGTGAAAGCGGCGTGTTCAGCGACGACGCACCGGCACTCGAAGCCGCAATCATGTTGACCAACAACATTCTCTTCCGCTGCCTGACGCGTCCTGCGGAGTCCGCAACCGAAGTGGCGCAGGGTGTCCTGCGAATACTGATGCCCGGTGTTGCGATACGGCCAGCGTGAGGACGCTGGACTGAACTGTTGTCACCACTCCGGATGCTCGTGCTCTGCCCACTCCCTGGTCACGGCACCCTGTGTCATTCCGCGCATTGCTTCCGGGTCACGCCAGGCGTACGTGATGTGACCGGCGACGAGTAGCCCGAATCCCAGGGCGAACCAGTCGTGTACGAATGTTGCACCGATACGCCATTGCAGTGGACTCCACGCCGAGAAGTACATGACGACGCCGGTACCGAGGAGTACCAGAATCGACCCGGCGCTCAGGGCACCGTTCAGCTTCTGGCCGGCGTTGAATTTCCCGACCCCCACCGCCCCGAGCCGACGCGCTTTGGAGCGCAACCACTTCCAATCGTCGGCGACGAATCTGTTGAGACGGCCGAGGTCCGCGCGATAGCTGCGTGAGACCGCACCGAGGATCAACGGAATCGGCAACAGAAAGCCCGACCACACATGCACGAACTCCACGATCGGTCGATGGCCGACGAGGACCGCGAGCGACCCGATGTACAGAATCGCCGCGGTCACCATGCACACGATCACCAAGACCCCGACTGCCCAGTGCACGTACCGTTCTACCCGGTCGAACCGTGCGCGGTCGTCAGCTCGTGGGGTCATCTCGACGTCCGTTCGACTCGCCGACGTACGCATCGATGTCGTATCCACGTTTCTCCCAGTATCCGGGAACCACGTTGTCCGTCAACTCGATTCCGCCGAGCCACTTGATGCTCTTGTAGCCGTACATCGAAGCGACGAACAGCCGAACCGGACCTCCGTGATCGTGGGTGACGGGGCCGTCGAGCATGGTCAACGCAACCAGCACGTCGTCGCGACGGGCCTGATCGAGCGTCAGACTCTCGGTATACGTGCCGTCGAACGAGGTGAACCGCAACGACGTCGCCGACGCGGTGGGTCCGACGGCATCGAGGATATCGGCCAATCGCACTCCGCTCCAAGCAACTTCGGGTACCCGCCATCCCGTCACGCACTGGAAGTCACGTACCAACGACGTCTGCGGCATCGCGCGGAGGTCCTGCAGCGTGAACGTGCGCGGTGTGTCGACGGAACCGCCCACCGTCAGGGCATAGGAGTTCTCGTCCTTGCGCGGCGCGCCCTGCGTCACCGAATAGAAGCGAAAGTTGTCGCCCACGGGAATCAGTCCGATCAGTCCCGTCGGATCGTGGTTACCGATCGGCCCGAGTACCGACGCGAGACCCTTCTGCACCGCGCCCCCACCGACGATGCCCGCGACCCCGGCCGCCACCAGGCCGAGCACGACTCGGCGACCCACGGGGCTACCCGTAATCTTCGGCTCGTCGATCGGCATCCCTCCACTGTCCACGGCGGACCAGGATCAGGCCACATTGGGCGTCGAATCAGGTCTGGAACTTCGCCCGGGGAAGTCTTACGGTTGATTCATGGCACTGTCGAAGACAGAACGCGAAGAGTATTTGTCCGAATCGCATATCGCCGCCCTCTCGGTAGCGGCCGGGGCGGACCGTGGCCCGCTGACGGTACCGATCTGGTACGACTACACCCCCGGCGGTGAAGCCTGGGTGTTGACCGGCGCCACGTCGAAGAAGGCCCAATTGATCAGGACTGCAGGGCGATTCACTCTGATGATCGAGCAGTCCGATCCGACGATCCGCTACGTCAGCGTCGAAGGTCCGGTGGCGCGAGAGGAGCCGAGTACTCCCGAGTTGCTGCGCGCCATGGCAGCCCGCTACCTGCCCCCGGAGAAGGTCGACGGCTACCTCGAGATGGCCAACCGTGAGCACGAGGAGAACGTGGTGTTCTACCTGCGCCCCGAACACTGGCTGTCTGCCGATCTCGGGGCCATCTGAGAGAACTACGAAGTCGGGGTCAAGGCATTGCCGGGCGGGATCGTCACACAGTTGCTGTGCGTCGGCCCACCGCTGAACCGTTCGGTCAGGAACTGCAGGCTCTGCGCCTCGAATGCCGGGAAGGCGTCGCTGTGCGTCAGGCCGTCGTACTGCGCGTACTGCACATCCACGCCCCGGCCGCAGTAGCCGTACGCCAGTCCCTGCACGTCGCCGGTGATCATGACGGTATCGCCGATCGGATCGGCGTGACCGACGGCCAGAAACATCGGCGTCCGCGGGGTGCCCTGGCTGCCCATGATGTTGTCGTCGATCGCCGCCACCACCTCGGGTACATCCAGCAGGGAGGTGTACGGGGCCTTGACCATCGAGGCGTCGGTGAGCGTGGGGTAGTCGTCGGCGAACTGGGCGATGCATTCCTGATCGACCTGGTCGATCACCTCGAGGCCGTAGTCGGAGATGAAACTGTTCAGGTCGAGGTCGTACGCACGCTCGTAGGCGACGATCAGTGCCGGGATGACACCCGCCCACTCTCTGTTACCGCTGACGTACGGAAGGTTGTGAGCCAGGTCGACCGGTAGCCCGCCGGCCGCCGCACCGACCAGATTCAGCTCGGGCGCGTATTCGGGGGCAACTTCGGCACCCCACTGCGTCGGGACGGATCCACCGGAGTACCCGACCATGCCGACGGGCGTGCTCGACGGAAGCTGCAGGAGGGACTGCGCGGCACGAATGCCGTCCAGAGCGGCGTAGCCCGACTGCCGCCCGATCGTCCATTCGAGCTCCTCGCCCTCGTAATCCGGCACGACGACGGTGTAGCCGGCTGCAAGGTAACCGGCAATGACCGCCTGTTCCGCGCCGGCAATGGGACTCGTGGACCCGCCGCTGAGGGTGTACGAGGGATTGCACTGAGAGCCCAGGGCGTCGTACGCCATGTGGTACGAGACGATCCGAGTCGGCCCGGGGACCAAGGGCCGCAGCACCGTGGCAACCGTGACGACACCGTCGCCCTGCTGGTCGGTAGTCCTGTAGAGCACCTGGCTACCTGTGATCGGCGTCGGCTGGGTGGGGGTACGGAACGTCATGGGCCTCGACCGCAGCACCGTTCCCGGGGAGACGTCCAGGCCGCCGTCCCAATCGTAGAACGGATCATTCGCTGGAATCGGCGAGCCGGGTCCCGGATCTGCTTGTGCAACAGGGACACTCACGAGCGTGGCGGACCCGAGAAGTAGCACGACGGAGGCCATCAGCCTCAACGCAAACCCTCTACCAGCCAGTGACATGCAACAAATTAAACCCCCGCGAGCTCGAAGTTATGGACGGAAATCGCAAGATTTTCATCCATAACTTCGAGTTCGGCGGAGGCGAGAGCTACTTCAGAACGATGTTCACCATGCGACCAGGGATCACGATGATCTTGGTCGGGGCCTTCCCGTCGAGCAGGGCCACGATCTTCTCGTCTTCCAATGCCGTCTTCTCGACGTCGTCCTTCGTTGCATCGGCAGACACAGTGATGCGACTGCGGACTTTGCCGTTGACCTGGATGGGGTAGTCGACGGTATCGGCGACCAACCACTTCTTCTCCACGCGCGGGAATGGCCCGTGCGCCAACGACTTCTCGTGTCCGAGCCTGCCCCACAGGTCCTCGGCGAGGTGCGGTGCCAGGGGAGCGAGCATCAGGATCAACGGCTCCACCACACCGCGTGGCGCACCGTCGGGGTACGCCTTGGTGATGTGGTTGGTCAGCTCGATCAACTTGGCACCGGCCGTATTGTCGCGCAGCGCAGCGTAATCCGCGTGCACACCGTCGATCACCCGGTTGAGCACTCGCAGAGTGTCCTCGGTGGGCTTCGCATCGGTGACGCGAACCTCGCCGGTCACCTCGTCGAGCACCAGTCGCCACACGCGCTGCAGGAAACGCTGCGCGCCGACGACGTCCTTCGTCGCCCACGGGCGTGAGGTGTCCAGCGGACCCATCGACATCTCGTAGACACGCAGAGTGTCGGCACCGTACTCGGCGAAGATCTCGTCGGGTGAGACCGAGTTCTTCAGCGACTTACCCATCTTGCCGTACTCACGGTTGACGGGCTGGTCCTGATAGAAGTAGCCGCCGTCGCGTTCGACGACCTCGGCTGCAGGAACGTAGACCCCGCGGGAATCGGTGTACGCGTAGGCCTGGATGTAGCCCTGGTTGTACAGGCGTCGGTAGGGCTCGCTGGAGCTGACGTGACCCAGATCGAACAGCACCTTGTGCCAGAAGCGCGAGTACAGCAGGTGCAACACCGCATGCTCGACGCCACCGACGTAGAGATCCACTCCGCCCGGATCGTTGGGTCCGTGGATTTCGGGACGCGGCCCCACCCAGTACTTTTCGTTCTCCGGGTCTGCGAAGGCCTCGGAGTTGGTGGGGTCGACATAGCGCAGCTGGTACCAAGAGCTACCGGCCCACTGCGGCATCACGTTGGTGTCGCGGGTGTAGGTCTGCAGTCCGTCGCCCAGATCGAGTTCGACGTTGACCCACTCGTCGGCCTTGGCCAGCGGTGGGGACGGCTCGGAGCTGGCGTCGTCAGGATCGAACGACACCGGGGCGTAGTTCTCGATCTCGGGAAGTTCCACTGGCAGAGCAGAATCGGGCAGTCCGTGCGGGTTGCCTTCGGCGTCCCAGACGATCGGGAACGGCTCGCCCCAGTAGCGCTGGCGCGCGAAGAGCCAGTCGCGCAGCTTGTACTGAATTGTGCCGCGGCCCTTGCCTTCCGACTCCAGTCGGGAAATGACGGCGGCTTTGGCCTCGTCCACCGGCAGGCCGTCGAGGAAACCGGAGTTCACCAATTCACCGTCGCCGACGTAAGCCGCCTCGGTGACATCGCCGCCGGAGATGACCTCGCGCACAGGCAGATCGAATGCCGTCGCGAACTCCCAGTCACGTGCGTCGTGGCCCGGAACGGCCATGATGGCACCGGTGCCGTACCCGGTCAGCACGTAATCGGCGATGAACACCGGCACCTGCTCACCGTTGACCGGGTTCTCGGCGTACGCACCGATGAAGACGCCGGTCTTCTCTTTGTTCTCCTGCCGCTCGAGATCGGACTTCGCGGCGATCGACGCGCGGTATGCGGCAACGGCTTCGGCCGGTGTCGCGGCGCCGCCGGTCCACTTGTCCGAAATTCCGGCAGGCCACTGCTCGGCCACCATGCCGTCGACCAGATCGTGCTCGGGCGCCAGCACCACGTAGGTGGCACCGAACAGCGTGTCCGGGCGGGTGGTGAACACCTCGATCCCGGAGAACGAGACCTGCGCTCCGCGAGAGCGTCCGATCCAGTTGCGCTGCATGGTCTTGACCTTCTCGGGCCAATCCAGGTATTCGAGGTCGTCGACCAGCCGATCGGAGTACGCAGTGATGCGCATCATCCACTGGCGCAGGTTCTTTCGGAAGACCGGGAAGTTGCCGCGATCGCTACGTCCGTCGGCGGTGACCTCCTCGTTGGCCAGCACGGTACCCAGGCCAGGGCACCAGTTGACCATCGAGTTGGACTCGTACACCAAACGGAAGCCGTCGATCACCTCGCGGCGTTCACCGACGGTCAGCGACTCCCAGGAGCGGCCGTCGTCCAATGTCCGCTCACCCGAGGCGAATTCCGCCTCCAGCTCCGAGATGGGGCGCGCCTTGCCGAGCTCGTCGTCGAACCAAGCATTGAAGATCTGCAGAAAGATCCACTGCGTCCAGTGGTAGAAGTCGACATCCGTCGTCGCCAGGGACCGTCGACGATCGTGCCCGAGACCCAGCCGACGCAACTGGCGTCGCATGTTGACGATGTTGTCCTCGGTGGTGCTGCGCGGATGCGTACCCGTCTGCACGGCGTACTGCTCGGCGGGCAGCCCGAAGGCGTCGTAGCCCAGTGCGTGCAGCACGTTGCGTCCCTGCATGCGGTGGTACCGCGCGAATACATCGGTGGCGATGTAGCCCAGGGGGTGCCCGACATGCAGGCCGCTGCCCGACGGGTACGGGAACATGTCCTGGACGAAGAGCTTGTCCTTGGGGACGTCTCCGGCGAGCGCTCCGACCGGGTTGGGCGCGTCGAAGGTGCCCTGCGATTCCCACAGGTCCTGCCACTGCTCCTCGATGCGCCCGGCGAGTTCGGCTGTGTAGCGGTACTCGGGAACGGACTCGGTGGATGCTTCAACGGAATCGGTCACACCTACCAGCCTAAAGTGTGACGCGGCCCGCCTGGTACCAGGACCTCGCTGCGCCGTATCCTGGCCAGGTGGTCATCGTCTCGGTTGTGTTGTTCGTGCTCGCCCTCGTCGTCGGGGCTGTCGCTGCCCTGTCGCTGCTCGGCCGGCTCCCGCGCAATCGATTCGCCGGTGTCCGTACCCCCGAGGCAATGCGCGACGACGAGACGTTCGTCCTCGCGAACCGTGTCGCCGGCCCGACCACAGCCGCATCTGCGCTGGTACTGGCCATCGGCGGCGTAGCCGCACTCGCACTGAGCGGCATCGCAGCGGTCGTCGGAGTGGTCGTTGCCCTCGCTGCAGCGCTGTTCATCGCCGCAGCCGGCGGATCCATCGGTGCCCGCGCAGCCGCGGCAGTGCCGGCACCCGCCGAGGCCGACGGATGCGGACAATCGTGCATCTCGTGCAGCCTCAAGGACGCCTGCCAGCCGAGCTGAGCGCATGAAACAGAAGAGTCTGCGCACCTTCGATCCGGCCGGAGTCGTCTTCGGCGTCGTCCTCCCGCTCGCGGTTGCCGCTCTCTGCCTCGTCCTGGCCTATCTGTGGGAGGGTCGCCTGCCGGACCAGGTGGCGACTCACTTCAGCGGAACCCAGCCGGACGACTTCTCCAATCCGCTCGCCAACGCCTGGACCGTCGCCATCGTCATCGTGTTGGTCGGGGGCGGTGTGAGCGCGGTGGCCGCCCTGGCCCGAGTGCTGCTGATCATGCGTCGGACGATGCTGATCATCGGGCTCACCGTCGTCGGGACGATCGGCGTGCTGGAGATCGCGACCCTCGCACGCGAACTCGACCTACCCACCGAGCAGAGCGTCACCATTCCCGGCTGGGCCATCGCCGTCGGTACCGTTGCCGGGTTCGCCATCGGACTGTTCGGAGCGACGCGCCTGCGGGATCACCGCCAACGCGTCGTCGCCACCGCACCCCTGCACACCGACCTACCTCGGTGCGGCCTCGAACTGCCGCTGGTGGTTCCCGTCGGAGCGAGCCGCGTCGCCGCAGTCACGGTGATCGCGCTGTCTGCGGCCGGAGCCGGCGTGACGTGCTACCTCTCGAATTCGCCGTGGCCGATCTTTCTGTTCGTTCCGCTGACCATCCTGATCCTGTCCCTACTGCGATTCACCGTGCACATCGACAGCGACGGTCTCTACGTCTCGAGCCTGGGAATGGCGGCATTCGACTACGACATCGCCGAGATCACTGGTGCCTCGGTGCGGACGGTGAACCCGGCCAAGGACTTCGGCGGGTGGGGTCTTCGAGCGAAGGGCCGCGGCAATTACGCCGTCGCCACCGAAGCCGGGCCGGCGGCATTCGTCACCTTCGCCAACGGTGATCGACTGACCATCGGAACCGTAGCCGCCGACACGATCGCGGGAACGCTCAACACCCTCACCGACCGTGCCCGCACCACCACTGCGGACTGAGTGGCCGAGTGAAAGCGTTGCGGGACACCGTCCTGGATCCCTTCCTGCTGAGCATCTTCGCGGTCGCCGCGCTGGCGAGCATCTTCCCCGCGTCGGGAACCGCCGAGGACGTTCTCGGCGGGGTGACACGCGTCGCCATCGGGCTGCTGTTCCTCATCTACGGCGCGCGACTGTCCCCACGTGACGCCTGGGAAGGCGTCAAACACTGGCGCTTGCACTCGGTGATCCTGGCGTCGACGTACCTGCTGTTCCCTGCGCTCGGACTGGCCCTGAGGGTCCTCGAACCGAGTCTGCTCAGCGAGGACCTCTACACCGGAGTGCTGTTCCTCTGCCTGGTGCCCTCGACCGTCCAATCCTCGATCGCCTTCACCTCCATCGCCCGGGGCAACGTGGCCGGTGCCGTGGTGAGCGCGTCGTTCTCCAACATCCTCGGTGTGTTCGTCACCCCGCTGCTGGTGCTCGCGCTGATGACCACCACGGGTTCGGCGAGCATCGATCCCAGCTCGATCCTCGACATCGTTGCGCAGCTGCTGCTCCCGTTCGCCGTCGGTCAGCTGCTCCGACCCTGGGTGACGGGCTGGCTGACCCGCCACAGCGCGTCGACGAAGCTCGTCGACCGGGGATCGATTCTGCTGGTCGTCTTCTCCGCCTTCAGCGCGTCGATGAACCAACACGTGTGGTCCTCGGTCGCCCTGTGGCGCATCGGCATCGTCGTCGCCGTGTGCATCCTGCTGCTCGCCCTCGTTCTGACGATCACCTGGTACGCAGGCAAGTCGTTCGGTTTCTCGCTCGAGGATCGTCTGGTGCTGCTGTTCTGCGGATCCAAGAAGAGCTTGGCGAGCGGACTGCCGATGGCCGCCGTGCTGTTCGTCGGCCAACCCATCGGGTTGATCGTCCTGCCGCTGTTGCTGTTCCATCAGATCCAGCTGATGGTGTGCACCGTCATCGCTCAGCATTTCGCGCGTCGACCGGAACCGAGCCCGGCGGCGGTCGTCGCGGACTAGGTTGGTGTCAGTCGAGAAATCGGAGAAGACAATGCCCAGGAAACTGCACACGGACGGCGTCGTCTCTGCCGCCTACACCGGCCGGCTCGCCACCGATCCTGTACTCGCACTGCGACTCCCCGAGAATCAACTCGACCCCGACGCCGCCTACCGCTACATCCACGACGAACTGATGCTCGACGGCAGCTCACGCCTCAACCTGGCGACGTTCGTGACCACCTGGATGGATCCGCAGGCCGAAAAGCTGATGGCGGAAACGTTCGACAAGAACATGATCGACAAGGACGAGTACCCGTCCACCGCGGCCATCGAAGAACGCTGCGTCAACATCGTCGCGGATCTGTTCCACGCACCCGGCCTCGACCGCGAGGACCCGTCATCGGCCACCGGCGTCTCGACCATCGGATCCAGTGAAGCAGTCATGCTGGCGGGGTTGGCGCTCAAGTGGCGCTGGCGGGAGAAGGGCGCCGGGACAGGAACCCCGAACCTGGTGTTGGGCAGCAATGTCCAGGTGGTGTGGGAGAAATTCTGTCGCTACTTCGACGTCGAACCCAAGTACCTGCCCGTCGAACGCGGGCGCTACGTCATCACCCCGGAACAGGTTCGGGACGCGGTGGACGAGAACACCATCGGCGTCGTGGCGATTCTCGGCACCACGTTCACCGGTGAACTCGAACCCGTACAGGAAATCTGCGCCGTCCTCGACGAGATCGCCGGCGGCGGTGGACCCGACGTACCGGTTCACGTCGACGCGGCCAGCGGTGGTTTCGTCGTACCGTTTCTGTATCCGGAGCTCGAATGGGACTTCCGTCTGCCTCGGGTCAAGTCCATCAACGCCAGCGGACACAAGTACGGATTGACCTATCCGGGAATCGGATTCGCGGTCTGGCGGACCAAGGAAGACTTGCCCGAGGATCTCGTGTTCCGCGTGAACTACCTCGGCGGCGACATGCCCACCTTCACACTGAACTTCTCGCGGCCGGGCAATCAGGTGATCGGCCAGTACTACAATTTTCTGCGCCTGGGCCGGTCCGGCTACACCGACATCATGAAAGCACTGCGCGACACCGCAGTTCGCGTCAGCACTCATCTCGCGGGACATCCCGATATCGACGTGATCACCAATGGATCGACCATCCCGGTCCTGTCGTTCATGTTGAAAGAGCACTGCGAGTTCACCGTGTTCGACGTGTCCCACGAACTGCGTGCCCGCGGCTGGCAGGTGCCGGCGTACACGATGCCCGACAACGCCACCGACGTCGCCGTACTCAGAATCGTCGTCCGCGAGGGCTTCAGCGCAGACCTCGGCCGCATGCTGTGCATCGCCATCGACGAGGTGATCGACGGTCTGAAATCGGGCGGACACTCGACCGCGCGGGCTTTTTCGCACTAGGTTGCGTCCTGGGTCGTGAGTGGAAACTCGACCCCTGCTACGAAGTTCCGCGCACGTGCGGCGCAGCCGCTCTCAGTTCCGTTCGACGTCGATCGGGTGGGACGCCAACAGCGCCAACGGCATCGGCTGACGACGCAGAACCTGCGCCCACAGGTCGACGCGCGGCGGACCGATCACGTCGGAAGCCAAGGCCGACAACACGATCCAGTCTTCTCGGTCCAGTTCACCTTCGAGCTGCCCGAACGTCCACCCCGAGTACCCGGCGAAGATGCGCACACCCTCCACGTACTGCGCGATGTCTGCGGGGTCGGAATCCAGATCTACCATCACCACCCGGCCGTCGACTCGGCGCAGACCGGCGACCCCGTCGATCGACGCACCGGTGCGCAGCGTGGCCAGACACAGTGCCGAATCACGCTTGACCGGACCACCGACGTACAGGGCCCGCGGCTTCGCGGCGAGCTCGGACCAATCGGGCAGCACGTTCTGCACCGCGGTCTCACTGGGGCGGTTGATCACGACGCCGAGACTGCCCGCGTCGTTGTGTTCGATGATGTAGATGACGGTGCGCCGAAACGTGGGCTCCACGAGTTCGATGGACGACACCAGCAGACTGCCGGGACGAACATCGTGCAGTGCCGACGCCGTCCGGTCCTCGGGTTCCTCCGCATGCGCTGCCACATCAGCCATTGTGGCACCGCACACCGCCGGATGTGGCACAAGCACGACGGCCAGTCCTCGGTCCTACTCGAGCCCGGCAATCTTGGTCAGAATCCCCAACTGGAACTCGAACAACGCGTCTCGGTCGGCAAACGTCGTCGCGCCGTACTGATCGAACACGTCGAAATTGATCGCACCGAACAGTGACGCCCACACCATCACGCCCAATGCGATGAGCTCGTCGGGCAGGTCCATGTCCATCTGGGCGCGGATGTCCTCGAAACTTGCGTGCAGCGACGCCAACTCGGTGGGCGCCGATTCGATGTCCGGGCGACGGATGTCCCAGGCCGACTGCAGGACTGCGACCAATGTGGTGATCACCCGGGTCCCCGGGCCGGTGGTCTGTTCGGCGGGCGCGTGGTAACCGGGTACGGGGCTGCCGAAGAGCAGCGCGTACCGGGCCGGCTCCCGCAGTCCCCATCGACGCACCGCCCGGCTCAACGCCCGGAATTTGTCGGCGGGGCCGTCCGCTGCGTCGACGGCCGCGTCGACTTCGTCGCCCAGCTCGGAATACGCATCGACGACGAGCAAGGTCAGTAGCTCGTCCCGGCTCGAGACGTAGCGATAGACCGCCGAGGAGACGACGCCCAGATCTCGGGCGACCGCGCGTAGCGACAGGGCCGCAGCACCGTCTGCGGCCAGGTGCTCCCGTCCGATGCGGGTGATGTCGCTCAGGGTCTGGGCGCGGGCTCGGGTACGCGGAGTGCTCGCCATGCTCGCTACTGTAACTGCCGCTCTTTTCCGAGAGCACTGCTCTTGCTTTTCTCCGAGCAGAGGTGCACACTCGACACATCAGAGAGCACCGCTCTCGTTTACCGAAACGGAGTAGCCATGTCAGAACTTCACGTCGTCACCGGTGCGGGACCCGTCGGCTGGACGATCGCCGAACAGCTTGCTGCACAGGGACATACGGTGCGTATCCTGACTCGATCCGGCAGCGGGCCACAGCATCCGAACATCGAACGGCGATCGGTCGACATCGAGTCCGACGACCTCCGAGCGCACGTCGACGGAGCAACCGCCATCTATCACTGCACCCACGCCGCCTACGAGAACACGGTGTGGCGCGACAAGCTCGAGGCGATGGAACGACGTGTGCTCGACGCGGCCGCGGGCACGGTCGTCGTGTTTCCCGAAAGTCTCTACGCCTACGGCCGGGTCGACGGGCCCATCCGCGAGGACTCACCCAGAAATGCCACGTTCCGCAAGCTGGGTGTGCGCACCGAACTCCTGGCCGCACGCGACGCTCACTCGACCCCCACCGTCAGCATCGCGGCATCCGACTTCTACGGCCCCCGGGTGCTCGTCTCGCACATGGGAGAACGTGTGGTCGCCAATGTGCTCGCCGGTAAGACCATTCGGGTGATCGGGGCCGCGAACCTACCCCATTCCTTCACGTACGTGCCGGATTTCGCAGCCGCGATGATCGTCGCGGCCGCACGACCGTCCACGTGGAATACCGTCCTGCATGCACCGACCGCCCCCGCGGTGACTCAGCGGGAGATGATCGAGATGTACTCCGCTGCAGCGGACTTGCCGACCCCGAAGATCGGTGCCGTACCGGCTTGGGTCATGCGAGCACTGGGGCTCGTTTCCGGTCCGATGAAAGAGCTGGGGGACACCCTGTACCAGTTCCGCTACCCCTACATCCTCGATTCGAGCCACAGCGAGCGCGTTCTCGGCCTCGATCCCACCCCGCTCGCCGACGGCACAGCCGCCACGATCGCGTGGTGGAAGGCAGACAAGCCCGCCGTATCGGTGTGACCGACGCGGGATAGAGTCCCGTCGGTGAACGACGCCTCCTTTCGTACCCGCCTACGTGAGTCCCCGGGCGTCGGCAAGCTCACCACCGTTCGTTTCGCCGGCCAGTTCGGTGATGGATTGTTCCAAGCCGCATTGAGCGGTGCCATCCTGTTCAATCCCGAACGCGCCACCAACCCCGCCGAGATCGCCGCCGGTTTCGCTGTTCTGCTCGTGCCCTACTCTTTGGTGGGCCCGTTCGCAGGTGCGCTGTTGGACCGCTGGGATCGTCGATCGGTTCTGTTGTGGGCCAATATCGTTCGCATCGTTCTCATCACCGCTACCGCCGGGCTTCTGTGTGCCGGGGTCGACGCCACGCCGCTGCTGCTGTTGGCTCTGGCCACCGTCGGGCTCAGTCGGTTCGTCCTGGCGGGCGCGTCGGCATCCTTGCCGCATGTGGTGCGGCAATCGTGGCTGGTGCCGATGAACTCGGTACTGGCCACCGTCGGCTCCGGTTTCGCGGCGGCCGGTGCGGGACTGGCGGTCGCAGTGATCGGTGCCGTCGGAGCGGGGGATCTCGGCTCGGGTGTCGCCGTGGGGCTGGCCGCGACCGGCTCGGTGGTCGGTGCTGTTGCGGCCGGACGGTTCGCGCCGCGGTCTCTCGGTCCCGATACGGACGATCGGCCCGGCAACCCGCTGAAAGATGTTGCCGCCGGCCTGAAATCGGGTGCCCTGGCGGTGTGGCGGTCGCCGGGCGTGACCACCGCGATGATCGGCATCGGGGCACACCGCATCGTGTTCGGCATCAACACCCTCATCATGGTGCTGGTGCTGCGGGAGAGCACGCAGAGTTCCCTGCCCGGCGGCCTCGCCGGCTTCGGCATTGCCGTCGGAGCCACGGCCACCGGAATGTTCCTCGCCGCCGTCATCGCGCCGTTCGCCGTCCCGCGGTTCGGCCGCACCCGCACCATCGCCACGGCCCTCGTCCTGGCCATCGCCGCTCAGGTCGGTGCCGTCTCCGGCCTCACCCAGACCAGTCTGCTGCTCGGAGCTTTTCTCCTCGGGATCGCCGGGCAGACCGTCAAACTCAGTGGGGACGCCGCCATGCAGATCGAGATCGACGACGCGCATCGCGGACGAGTCTTCGCGTTGCAGGACACCGTGTTCAACGTCGCGTTCGTCGGCGCCCTCGCCGCGGCCGCATTCGCCGTCGGCCCCGACGCCACGGAGCTGAGCCAGGATCCCACTGCGCACGCGCTGGTGTTCGTCGGAGCAGGAATCTACGCCGTCGGCTTCGTCGCAGCGGTACTCAACACGAGGCGCGCACCGCGCTGACGTGGTGTATCTTCCCGTATCGGACCGCTAGGTTTCGTCGGACAACACGGGGGCACCGCATGCATGGCCGCACGACGTCGCTCGGCTGCATCATCGCGGTTGCCGCAGGTACAGCCGTTCTTTCCGCACCCCCCGCGTACGCGGCCCCGCCGCCGCCGGTGAATTCCTGTGGAGAAACCGGATTCGACCCCAAGGACTACCCACCAGAGCCCGTCGGGCCCGGAAATCCGCCGCAGCTGCCGCCGTTGCCGGATCGTGTGGTGATCCCCGTGCCGTATCCGTCGATCGAACTCGTGCCGGTGCCCGACCCGCCGCCGAACAACACCCGTGTCCAGGCCGAGCCGTCGGCCGACCCGTGCGCGGACCCCTGCCCCGACCTCACCGACGCCACGGACTCGCCCACCACCGGCTCGGCAGACCATCTCCCGTTCCCTCGCATCGAGATCGACCCGCAGCCCGAGACCCTTCCCATCCCGATTCCCGGCCCCGGTGGAACTCCGGGAACCCCGCCGCCGGCACCCGCCGTGACCGCGGCGGAGTCCGGGCCGACGACGGTACCGCCGGTGGCACCGGCCCTCGGACACGTCGAGGTGGTCTCGCAGCTGACCGGACCGGGATCGGAGAACCGCACCGACAAGCGCTGGCAGGTCGACGGCACCGACCTCGGCATCATGTGGGAGAGCAAACCGGGCGAGGTCGCCGTCGTTTTCGGCGATTCCTTCGGCAAGGGTTGGGAATTCGGTGTGGTCGGCGGAGACGATTGGCGGTCGAACGTACTGGGACACAGCACCGACACCGACCTGTCCGACGGTATGACCCTGGACTCGATGGTGCAGGATTCCCGCTGTCACGCAGCCGAATTACTACCCTCGCGCAAGATCAAGAATTGGGAGACCACCGTCATCCCCACGTCCGGGTTCGCGATCGACGACCGGCAGTACATGTCGTACATGTCCATCCGGCGGTGGAGCACGATCCCCGGCATGTGGTGGACCAACTACGGCGGCATCGCCTATTCCGACGACAACGGTTCCACCTGGGTCAAGTACGAGCATGCCAAGTGGGACAACGTCTTCGGGTTCTCCAAGTTCCAGGTGTCGACGATGGTCCCGGCGGGGGAGTACGTGTACATGTTCGGCACCGTCAACGGTCGCGCCGGCCAGGTCGGCCTGGCACGCGTCCCGAAAGCGGACGTACTGAACAAGACCGCCTACCAGTACTGGGTGAACGGCACCTGGGCTCCCGTCGGATCGAACGAAGCCACCCCCATCGCCGACGGTATGGCCGGGGAACTGTCGGTTCATCACGACGACGCCCGAGGCCTCTGGCGGATGACGTATCTGGATCCGTTACGCGGCGATATCGTTCTGCGCGAAGCAAATTCACCGCAGGGCGAGTGGACCGCCCCGAGCACCCTGATCGATACCGCCGAGTACCCCAAGACCTACGGCGGCTTCATTCATCCGTGGTCGACGGCGAACGAGCTGTTCTTCACCGTCTCGGAGTGGGACAGCTACAACGTCTATCTCGTCAAGGCCGAGCTTCGCTCGTCGTGAGTGGAAACTCGTAGTGGGCTACGAAGTTCCGCGCACGTGCGCGGGACGCGCTACTGCGTCGGCCACCACTCGAGCAGCGCCGCTTCGGCGTCCTCACGTGAGAGTGGTCCTCGATCGAGGCGCAGTTCCTTCAGGTATTTCCAGGCCTTGCCCACGTCGGGACCGGCGGGGATACCGAGCAGCTCCATGATCGCGTTACCGTCGAGGTCGGGACGAACCCGCGCCAAGTCCTCTTGCTCGGCGATGCGGGCGATGCGCTCTTCGAGATCGTCGTAGGTGGCTTGCAGGGCAGCCGCTCGACGCTTGTTCCTGGTGGTCGAATCGGCTCGAACCAGCTTGTGCAACTTGGGCAGTAGCTCGCCGGCATCGGTGGCGTAGCGACGCACCGCCGAGTCGGTCCACTGACCCTTGCCGTATCCGTGGAATCGCAGATGCAGGAACACCAGATGCGAGACGTCCTCGATCATCTTCTTCGAATACTTCAACGCGCGCATACGCTTTCGCACCATCTTGGCCCCGACGACCTCGTGGTGGTGAAAGCTGACGCCGCCGCCGGGCTCGTTACGTTTGGTATCGGGCTTGCCGATGTCGTGCAGCAGTGCGGCCCAACGCAATACGAGATCGGGGTCGCCGTCCTCGAGGTCGATGGCCTGCTTCAGAACCGTCAACGAATGCCAGTACACGTCCTTGTGCTGATGATGCTCGTCGATTTCGAGCTTCATGTTCGGCACCTCGGGAATGATCCGCTGAGCCAAACCGGTCTCGCACATCACGTCGATGCCCTCGATCGGGTGGGCGCCGAGAATCAGCTTGTCCAGCTCCACCTGAATGCGCTCGGCGGTGATGCGATCGATCTGATCGGCCATGTCGACGATGGCGCTGTGCACCCGCGGCAACAACGAGAAGCCGAGTTGCGACACGAATCGAGCCGCGCGCAGCATCCGCAGCGGATCGTCACCGAACGACGTTTCCGGTGCCGACGGGGTATCGAGAACGCCCTCGAGCAACGCGTCCATGCCGCCGAGCGGATCGACGAACTCCTGCACGCCGTCCGCACCCAACCGCACGGCCATGGCGTTGACGGTGAAATCGCGTCGAACGAGATCTTCTTCGAGGCTGCTGCCGTATTGCACCTCGGGGTTGCGCGAGACCTGGTCGTACGAATCGGTGCGGAACGTCGTGATCTCGATCTGCTGGCCGTCCTTGGCCGCACTGATTGTTCCGAACGCGATGCCCGTGTCCCACTGATGGTCCGCCCACCCGGACAGCAGCGTCTGAACGACCTCCGGCCTGGCGTCGGTGGTGAAATCCAGATCGGTTCCCAAACGACCGAGAACCGCGTCCCGAACGGACCCTCCGACGAGGTACAGCTCGTGGCCCGCGGCGGCGAACAACGCGCCCAGCGGGGTCAATACCGGCGCGAGTTCACGCAACGTCACCGCAGCTGCAGCCAGCAACCTTTCCCGGCGCGCATCGGCGTGCTCGGGGGAAACGGAAGACAGGGACTGATCGGCCACGGTGGAAGAGCCTACTGGCGCAGTATCGACCGGATCGTCTCGGCCATCGGCCACGGTGCGGCAAGCCGGAGCGGGGCGCCGAGGCAACTAGTATGGATCGGGTGTCTGCTGCCGAACGTGCGAACAGGAGCCGCCGCAACCCGCGGCGGCGTCAAGCACGCGCCGACACCGACGCACCCAAGCTGCGGACCGTCCGAGAAACCTCTGCCGGAGGCCTGGTGGTCGACGGCCTCGACGGCCCGCCTGCCACCCGCTGCGCAGCCCTGATCGGCCGCACCGACCGGCGCGGACGCCTGCTCTGGTCCCTGCCCAAAGGACACATCGAGCAGGGCGAAACCGCCGAGCAGACGGCCATGCGCGAGGTCGCCGAGGAGACCGGCATCCGCGGCACCGTGCTGGCGTCGCTGGGAAGCATCGACTACTGGTTCGTCACCGAAGGCCGCCGGGTCCACAAGACCGTTCACCACTACCTCCTCCGCTTCCTGGGCGGTGAACTGTCCGACGAGGATCTCGAAGTCACCGAAGTCGCCTGGGTACCGCTGAGCGAACTGCCGTCCCGACTCGCCTACGCCGACGAACGCAAACTCGCCGCCATCGCCACCCGACTCATCGAGGACATGAACGGCGAGCAGACAACCGGCGGCGACACGAACGCACCCACGCCCGGCGGGAAGTGATCGTGCGGGCCCGGAAGGTCGCTGCCGCCGCATTGACCTCGTTTTTCCTCGCTGCAGCGCCGGCCGTCGGCACCGCAGCACTGGTACCCCAACAGCTCCCTACTGCCGCGGCGCAGCCAGATTCCGCCGGAGACACCAGCGGCACGACCAGCGCCGTTCCCGATACCCCGATGACGCAGTCCGGCGATCCGTTCCTGACGCTGAGCATCGATACGGTCGCACCCTCGACGGTCACCACCAGCAGCGATCCGTTCGTCACGGTTCGCGCGACGGTGAAGAACACCGGCGATCGACGCGTCGACGACGTCAGCGTTCGCCTGCAGGGTGCGGCGGCCATCGACACGACGTCCGGTCTGCGGACCTCGCTCACCCTCGACCAGGAAAGATTCGACCGCGTCGGGACTTTCGTCACGGTCGCGGAGTCGCTGGAGAAGGACCAGAGCCGCCAGTTCGATCTGTCGATGCAGCTACGAAGCAGTACCGAGCCCTCACTCGGGATCGACGCTCCCGGCGTTTACCCCCTACTTCTCAACGTCAACGGCACCCCCGAGTACGGCGGGACGGCTCGACTCGACGACGCCCGCTTCCTGCTACCCGTCGTCGGACTGCCGCGGAATCCCGGTCAGCTCGACCCCGCAGCGCCCGGCGCGATGCCGCTGCCCCCCAACACCCGGAACCCCGTTGCAATGACGGTGTTATGGCCACTCGCCGACATTCCCCGTCTCGCGGCCGGAATCCCCGGTTCCATCGACGATCGAGTGCGTCTGATCGACGACGACCTGGCGACCCAGCTCGCCGCTGGTGGTCGGCTCGACACCCTGCTCAAAGCCCTGGAATTCGCGACGCAGCCCGGTCTCGATCCCGACGGCAAACTGGCGTCGAGCCTGTGCATCGGCATCGACCCCGACCTGCTGGTCACCGTCTCGAACATGACCCGCGGCTACCTCGTCGTCGACAACCCGGCCGATCCGGCCAGCTCCGCGCGGGAGGGCTCCGGCAGCGGGGCCGCAGCCCAGTGGTTGACGCGGCTCGAGGCACTGGCGTCGAACACGTGCGTGACGGCCCTACCGTTCGCTCAGGCCGACCTCGCCGCCGTCGCCGACATCGGTGATTCCTCGCTGCTCAGCAGCGCTGTCGCCGCCCCGGCCGACATCGTCGACGGCATCCTCGGCATCAGCTCGTTACGCGGTTTCACCTGGAGTGCCACCGGCGGCGTCGACGCGGGCGCTGCGGACGCGCTGAGATCGTCGGGAACCGGGACCGTCCTCGTCGCCGACAACAGCATCAGCCCACCCACGTCGTCGCCGACGTCTCTGCTGGTGTCCACCGATACCGCGCCGACCGCCGCCGATCCGACCGGCACCTTGGCCGCCACCCACTACGACTCGGCGACCGCAGCCGCACTGGCCGGCATCGGCACGACCCCGTCGACCCCGGCCTTGACCCCGGCGAATCAACGCTTCGACCTGGGCACCGACTCTCGTACCGCACGGCTGCAGGACGCCCTCGGCGCCATCAATTTCCACGCCCTCGTCGGTGCCGATCGACCCGGCCGCACGGTGACCGTCGCACCGCCGCAGTACTGGACCGCGGGAGGAGACGAACCGTCGGCAATCCTGTCGACGGTGTCCTCGCTGTTGCGTTCGGGCCTGGCGACGCCTCGTCCGCTGCCCGGCCTGATCACCGAGCCCCCCACCGGCATCCCGGTGACCAGCATCGATGTGCCGACCGATCTCGATGCGTCCGCCATCGACACGGTGCGCACACAGAGCGCACGCGTGGACACCCTGGCGCAGTCACTGGTCGAGGATCCCCAGTCCGCACTGACTCCGCGCCTGTACACCGCCCCGCTGCGGGAGGACATGCTCCGCGCCCTGTCGACCGCGGGTCGCGCCAGCGCCGAAGGCGAGGACGCCGCGGCCATGGCACGCACCCGTCTCACCGCGACCCGCGTCGGACTCGACACCGTCTACGGATCGGTGACCGTGCTGGCCCCGGGCGGCGTCTACACACTGGCCTCCGAGCAGAGTCCGCTGCTGCTCGTGGCCCGCAACGACCTACCGGTGCCGGTCAACGTGCTCCTCCGAGTAGACGCGCCACCGGAGATGACGATCAGCGACGTCGGCGTGACCCAACTTCCGGCGCGCGGATCGCGAACCATCACCGTGCCCGCCGAGGTGGACGACAAACGCAATCTGTCGGTCGACTTCTCCGTCACCACCCTCGACGGCACCCGGCTCGGCGAGGTATCGACGGTGTCGGTTCGATCGAACGCATACGGTCAAGCTCTCGCGATAATTACCGCCTGCGCCGGCGCGCTCCTACTGTTGCTTGCAGGCCGACGACTCTGGCACCGATTCCGAGGACAACCCGACCCGGCCGACGAAGGGTACGAGAGACCATGACAGGCAATGTGCCGTACGACGGCGACCTGCCCCGGTCACGCATGCCCGCAGCGCAGGTGTTCCGGCGCACGACGCCCCCACGCCCCGCCCCCTGGGAGCGGCAACCACGACCGGAGATGCGTTCCTATCCGGCACCGCCCCCGCTCGACGGTCAACCGGCAGCGGACGACTCCGCAACTCAGCTCATCCCACGGTTCCGGGACGAGGACTACCCACCCGCCGCGCCGTCGGGGAACATTCCTCCGCCGCAGACACCACCGGGCGGCAACGAGTCACCACCGCAGCCCGAACCCAGACCTCAGAAATCGTTGCTGGCCGCGTCGGGCTCGATCGCCGTTGCGACCCTCGTCAGCCGGATCACCGGATTCGCCAAGCAAGTAGCCATGACGGCCACCCTGGGTGCCGGCCTGGCCAGTGCGTTCACCGTCTCGACGATTCTCCCGAACATGATCTCCGAGCTGGTGCTCGGTGCCGTCCTCGGAGCGATCGTCGTTCCTGTCCTGGTACGCGCAGAACAAGAGGACGCCGACGGCGGACGTGACTTCGTCCGACGCCTGTTCACCATTGCGGTCGCGCTGCTCGGCACCGTGGCGTTGGCCGCAACCATCGCTGCGCCGCTGCTGGCGCGTCTGATGCTCAACGGTGATCCGAAGGTCAACGAGGACCTGACCATTGCCTTCACCTATCTGGTGTTGCCTGCGCTGATGTTCTACGGGCTCTCCGGCTTGCTCACGGCGGTGCTCAACACCCGACAGAACTTCAAACCCGGTGCGTGGGCACCGGTGTTCAACAACCTCGTGGTACTCGCGGTGTTCGGCATCTACTTCCTGATGCCGGGTGAGATCACCGTCAATCCGGTCGACATGACGAACCCGCAGCTGTTGATCATCGGCCTCGGCGTCACCACCGGTGTCATCACGCAGGTCCTGGCGCTGATCCCTGCGCTTCGCCGCGAGAAGATCGACCTGCGCCCACTCTGGGGGTTCGACGCGCGCCTGAAGAAGTTCGGCGCGATGGCGGCCGCGATCGTGCTCTACGTCGTCATCAGTCAGATCGGTCTGATCGTCGCCACCAACATCTCGTCGGGAGCCGACGACGCGAGCCCCACGATCTATTCCCAGGCCTGGATCGTGCTGCAGTTGCCGTACGGCATTCTCGGCGTCACGGTTCTGACGGCGATCATGCCTCGACTCAGTCGTAATGCCGCCAACGGTGACACGCCCTCGGTCGTCGACGATCTCTCCGTCGCCACCCGATTGACGATGGTCGCGATGGTCCCGATCGTCGTGTTCCTGACCTTTGCGGGGCCGTGGGTGGGCGAGGCGCTGTACGGGTTCGGCAAGTTTGCGCCCGACGCCAACCGGCTGGGTGAGGCCGTGAGCTGGTCGGCGTTCTCCCTTATCCCGTACGCGCTGGTCCTGATCCACCTGCGCGTGTTCTACGCCCGCGAGCAGGCCTGGACGCCCACCTGGATCGTCCTCGGCATCACCGCCGTCAAGATCGGCCTGTCGTTGCTCGCCCCGATCGTCGCAACCGATCCGGAACAAGTGGTGCTGCTCCTCGGCACCGCGACCGGCCTCGGCTACACCGCAGGTGCCGTCATCGGCGGATACCTGCTGCACAAGAGCCTCGGCAACCTGCGGATGGCCAACGTCGGGAAGACTGTCTGGCTGGTTCTCATCGCCTCGCTGGCCGGCGGCGCAGCCATGCTCGCCATCGACCGGATCGTCGGATTCGACGCCATGGCGAACGGCTGGATCGGCAACTTCGTGCGCGTCGCGATGGACGCCGTCATCATGCTCGGCATCACGTTCTCCATCCTGTGGTTCGGCAAGATTCCCGAAGTACTGGCCGTCACCGTCGCGTTGAGCCGGCTCGTCCGCCGGGTCCTCGGACGGTCGGCCCCGCCCGAGCGTGTGACGTCCGGTTCGGTGCCGGATCCGGCTGCCGCGGAAACCAGCGTGATTCCGGTTATTCGAACCGAGCCCACATGGGACACTGCGCGGGATCGACTCCCGTACCCTGGTCAACGGCACCCGGGGGCAGACGCCCCTGCAGGTCGACCGCTTGTAGAACAACACGGGGCATATTCGCCTGAAGGAGTAACAGTGACCGACGACGATGTTGCTGGGGGGCCGGCACAGTCTCCAGCAAACGAAGCCGACCGAACGAGCGGCGGAGTCGAAGTCGACACCCAGGACCGCACCGAGCCCGTGAAGGCCGAGTCTGCTGCGTCGTCGAAAGCACCCGAGTCGAAAACACCCGAGTCGAAGACAGCGGACTCGAAAGCACCTGATTCTTCGGAGAAGCCGAGCACACCCAGCACGCCTGAGTCGGCGGCAGCGTCGAGTGCCGAGGCCACCGAGAAGAAGGAAACCAAAGCGTCCGCTCCCAAGGATCAGACGATCGCGATCTCCAAGGCAGCGCTGGCGGCCAAGCCGTCGGACAAGACCGTCTCCATCTCGAAGGCGAAGCTGCCGGTCGACGACGCGAGCAAGGCCGAGCCGAAGACCGACAGCACACCGGTGGAGGCAACGAAGAAATCGACTGCAGTCGACACACCAGTAGCACCGAAGCCGACAACGGACAAAGCTGCCGAAAAACCAGCCGAGGACCAGTCCACCGCGGACGCCCCCGGGCGCACCCTTCGCGGACCGACGCTGATTCCCGGTGCTTCGGTGGCCGGGGGACGCTACCGCCTGTTGGCACCGCACGGTGGAGCTCGCGGGCTGAAGTTCTGGCAGGCCCACGACGTCAAGCTCGACCGCGAGGTCGCGTTGACGTTCGTCGACGCCGATCAGCAGTCCACGGCGTCACCCAACGACCGCACTCAGGGCCCGCAGGCAATCCTGTCCCGGACGCTGCGCCTCGGTCGGATCAACTCTCCCGGCCTCGCCCGGGTGCTCGACGTGGTGCGCGGTAGCTCCGGCGGCATCGTCGTCGCCGAGTGGACTCCCGGTCGCTCGCTGCGCGAGATGGCCGATACGGTTCCTGCCCCCACCGGTGCCGCTCGTGCGATCAAGGTCCTGGCCGCCGCGGCCGAGGCTGCGCACCGCAGCGGCGGCGCGCTGTCGATCGACCACCCCGATCGCGTACGCATCAGTACCAGCGGCAACGCCGTCCTGGCGTTTCCCGCGACTCTGGCGGACGCCGACTCCAGTTCGGACGTCCGTGGTCTCGGTGCCATGCTCTACGCCCTGATCACTGCACGCTGGCCGTTGTCGGACACCACCGGAGAAGCCGTCGTTCCCGGTGACGCGGCATCCCTGCGCAGCGTCGGCGGCATGCGTCCGGCCGATCGGGACGACAAGGGTGCGCCGCGCGAGCCTCGCGAAATTCGCCCCGACGTTCCGTTCGAGATCTCTGCCGTCGCGGTACGAGCGCTCGAGCAGAACAGTGGCATTCGCACCGCCGCGACGGTGCAGCACGTTCTCGATCAGGCCGCGGTGGTCAACGACAAGACCGACCTGATGCCGGCACTGCGACTGGGCCAGCGTGCCCCGGGAGCCAGCGGTCACTCGCTCGCAGACCCGGAAGAGCTGGCCGCAGAGAAGGCGAAGTCGACGCGAACCAACATCGCCATCGCCGTTCTCGGCGCTCTGACGGTGCTGATTCTGGCGTTCGCCGGCTATTGGTTGTTCACCTCCATCGCGGGCGACAACACCGATGCGCCGCTGGACAGCCAGGAGTTCGGGCTGACGACCCCGGCTGCCGCACCGCCGGCCGGCGACACCGCTGCGCCCCCGGCGCCGACGGGTGGACCCGTCGCGATGAGCGATGTCAGCGTCTTCTCCCCACAGGGGTCTGCAGACAACCCGGGCACGGCATCGAACGTGATCGACAACAACCCCAGCACGGCCTGGACCACCGACTCCTACTTCCAGCAGTTCCCGGCACTGAAGAACGGTGTCGGACTGCTCGTCACCATCCCGTCGTCGACGTTGAAGAACGCGTGGATCGAATCGACGTCGCCGGGAACGGTCGTCGAGATCAGGTCCGCTCCCAACGATTCACCGAGCCTCGGCGACACCACGCTGCTCGGTGAAGCCACTCTGCAGAACGGCCGCACCGACATCGCGCTCGACGGCACCGAACCCACCGGCAACGTCCTGGTGTGGATCACCACCCTCGGAGAGCAGGGTGGCCGCATCGCTACCTCGATCTCCGGGATCGGTTTCGACACGTAAAACCGGCGATACAGAGGCAAATCGCGTTCGTTTCGTACTTCGCGGTATCGATGGCCTAGGCTCCCCCCAATGCGTTAACACGGGGGGAGCCGTTTTCGTATGACCGAACGTATCGATTCGGCGCTGGGGGAGCGCACGGATGCGGAATTGTTGGCTGCTCATGCAGCCGGTGAGCCGACCGCATTCGCCACGTTGATCCATCGCCATCAGGAACACCTGTGGCTCACGGCACGCCGCACGAGCTACACACCCGAGGACGCATCCGACGCGTTGCAGGAGGCGTTGCTCTCCGCGCATCGAACGGCCGGGTCGTTTCGCGCGGACGCTGCAGTCCGCAGTTGGTTGCACAAGATCGTCGTCAACGCGTGCCTCGATCGCATTCGCCGAAACAAGGCACGTCCGTCGGTTCCGTTGAGCGAGAACGAGAGTCACGAGCCGGTGTCGCCTCGGGACCGAATCTCCGAATCCGAGACCAGCATCCTCGTCCGACAGGCCCTGATGACGCTGCCGCCCGACCAGCGAGCGGCGGTGGTCGTCGTGGACATGGAGGGTTACTCGGTGGCCGACGCCGCAGCGTTGCTGGGGGTTCCCACCGGTACCGTGAAGAGTCGATGCGCTCGCGGCAGACTCAAGTTGTCGACGCAGCTCGCATACCTCAAGGACGCAGGGAACCGAATCTAGACCCCTCGCGTCTAAACCGTGTGAGAGGGAAAGAAGACTCGGCGAAGGGAGGCAGGAACGTGTCGTCGAACACCGACGCTCTACCCGGTGCCCCGTTCTCACCCGAGTTGCTGGCCGATCTGCATGCAGATGCACTACCCGAGGACGTCAGCAGTCGGCTGTGGCCGTTGGTGCGTGCCGACGCCGAGGCGATGCGAATCCTGGCGACACTGGACACCGTCACCGCTCGGCTGCACGAGTTGGGCGAGGATCCGAACGGCACGATGCCCGTTCCCGCCGACGTCGCCCGGCAGATCGATCGCACCCTCGAGACCCTGGCCGACACAGAGTCGGCGGACCGTACCGCCGATGTCCTTCCGCTTCGCAGACCTCCACGTAGCGCGCGTACACGCCGGCACGTGATCGTCGGAATCGCCGCTGCTGCAGCACTTCTCGCGGGTGGTTCGGTCACCTTCGCCGCGGTCCTGCACAGCCCGGGCACGTCGGATCCCGTCGTAGCCGAGCCGGGGACCACGCCACCCGACTCGTCCCTCGTTCTCGATTCCACCGATCTCGACTCGAACGTCGCGTTCACCGTCATCGGTAAACGAGACCCCGGCAGCCTGTCGGATCCGGCAGACCTCGCCGCGTGTCTCGACGCCAACGGCGTGGACCCCACCGCCGCCGTCTTGGGATCCAGTCAGGTTCGGGTCGACGGCCGACAGGGAACGCTCCTCGTCCTCGCCGGGGCCGGGCCGGCGCAGTTCATCGCTCTGGCAGTGGGCAACGATTGCCGCGGCGGTAATCCCGACGTCCTCACGCGTCGCGATATCGGCTGACACATCTCTCACCGGGGAACAACTGCCTCTAGGGTGGTGTTGACCAGATGTACGTCGATAGGCAGTGCTCAGTGCACTTTCGCGTCGACGCCAAGAACACGCCGCACAAGATCGGAAGGTCTGCATTGAGTACCCCCAAGGTTCACGATCTCATCATCGTCGGCTCGGGACCGGCCGGATACACCGCCGGTGTCTACGCGGCCCGCGCAGAGCTGGAGCCCATCCTGTTCGAGGGAACCCAGTTCGGCGGTGCCTTGATGACGACGACCGAGGTCGAGAACTTCCCCGGTTTCCGCGAGGGCATCATGGGCCCCGATCTGATGGAGCAGATGCGCGAGCAGGCGCAACGTTTCGGTGCCGACATCCGCACCGAGGACGTCGAGGAGCTCGAGTTGACCGGGCCGATCAAGACCGTCTCGGCGGGCGGCGAGACCTACCGTGCTCGCGCGATCATTCTCGCGATGGGCGCAGCCGCTCGGTACCTATCCATTCCCGGTGAGGAGAAGCTCCTCGGACGCGGCGTCAGCGCATGCGCCACCTGCGACGGGTTCTTCTTCCGCGACCAGGACATCGCCGTCATCGGCGGCGGCGACTCGGCAATGGAAGAGGCAACCTTCCTCACGCGCTTCACCCGCAGCGTGACGATCGTGCACCGCCGCAGCGAGTTCCGCGCGTCGCGCATCATGCTCGAGCGCGCCAAGAAGAACGACAAGATTCGTTTCCTCACCGACACCAAGGTTCTCGAAGTGCTCGGCGACACCAGCGTCACCGGCCTGTCTCTGGAACATGCAGTCACCGGCGAGAAGACGACTCTGGACGTCACCGGGATGTTCGTGGCGATCGGCCACGATCCTCGCAACGAGCTGGTCAAGGGCCAGGTCGAACTCGACGATGCCGGCTACGTCAAGGTCGCATCGCCCACGTCGGCCACCTCGGTCAAAGGCGTGTTCGCTGCAGGCGACCTCGTCGATCACGTCTACCAGCAGGCCATCACCGCTGCGGGTACCGGCTGCACCGCATCCATCGACGCCGAGCGTTGGCTGGCCGAGCAGGGCGACATCACCACCAACACACTCGAGCACGCCGATCAGCCGGTCGACGCCGTCAACGCCTGACCGGTAGCCCCACCACCTGTTTGCAGACCCACACCGAGGAGATACACATGTCCGACGACAAGAGCACAGTCACCATCACCGACGCGTCGTTCGTCGACGACGTTCTGACCAGCGAGAAGCCCGTTCTGGTCGACTTCTGGGCCACCTGGTGCGGCCCGTGCAAGATGGTTGCTCCCGTTCTCGAGGAGATCGCTGCCGAGCACAAGGACAAGCTGACCATCGCCAAGCTCGACATCGATGCCAACCCGCAGGCGGCTCGGGACTTCAAGGTCATGTCCATCCCGACGCTGATCCTGTTCCAGGGTGGCAAGCCGGTCAAGCAGATCGTCGGCGCAAAGGGCAAGGCCGCGCTGCTCAAGGACCTCGAAGGCGTTATCTGACTCACCCACGCTTGGTGTGGATTGCCGCAGAAGCCTGTCTTTCTGCGACAATCATCTGATGTGCCGATGCTTGCGTCGGCACATCAGCGCATCGAAGTGCGTGTTGACCGTCAGGACGATCGAGAGGGTTTTTCCAGGATGCAGGAGCTCAGTCACGGCGATTCCGGACCCGCCGTCGCCGAGGTCCGCGGCACTCTCTCGGCACTCGGTTTCCTCCACGAGGCCGTGGTTCCGCCCGGCCCGATGGACGACGGCCACTGGACGGCCCCGGGATCGGTGTTCGACCGGGCCCTCGACGGTGCCGTCCGCGCGTTCCAGCAGCATCGTGGCTTACTGGTCGACGGCGTCGTCGGACCGGCCACGTACCGCGCCCTCAAAGAAGCGTCCTACCACCTCGGTGCCCGCACGCTGATCTACCAGCTGTCCGCTCCGCTGTACGGCGACGACGTCGCCACCCTGCAGACACGCCTGCAGGACCTCGGTTTCTACAACGAGCGCGTCGACGGCTTCTTCGGACCGAAGACGCACGAGGGCCTGTCTTCATTTCAACGCGAGATCGGTCTGGCACCCGACGGTATCTGCGGCCCGGCGACACTGCGTTCGCTCGACCTCCTCGGAACCCGTGTCACCGGTGGATCGCCCCACGCGATGAGCGAAGAAGAACTCGTACGCAAATCCGGCCCACAGCTGACGGGTAAGCGAATCGTCATCGACCCCGATCTCGGTGGTGCCGACACCGGCCGCATCGTCGACGGCACATTCGGACGCGTCTCCGAATCGGAAATTCTGTGGGATCTGGCCAGTCGTCTCGAAGGCCGAATGGCGGCGACCGGAATGGAAACGTTCCTCTCTCGTGCACGGGGAACCAACCCGTCGGTGGCCGACCGCGCGGAAACCGCCAACGCCTGGGGCGCAGATCTGATGATCTCGCTGCGCTGCGCGTCGAGCACCAGTCCTGTGGCCAACGGAGTGGCCAGCTTCCACTTCGGTAACTCGCACGGATCCACCTCGATGATCGGCCAGGTCCTCACCAGCTACGTGCAACGCGAAATCGTTGCTCGCACACCACTTCTCGATTGCCGCAGTCACGGCCGCACGTGGGATCTGTTGCGGCTCACCAACATGCCGACCATCCAGATAGACCTCGGCTACCTCACCAACGAATCCGACGTCGAAGTACTGAGCGATCCGCGATTCCGCGACATCATTGCCGAGGCAATCCTGATCGCCGTCAAGCGGTTGTACCTCCTGGGTCAGGACGACCAACCGACCGGCACGTTCACGTTCGCTGAACTACTGGCCGAGGAACTCGCAGCCGCCGACCGCCCCTGATCGACGGCGCCCCCGCGCCACCGGTCGGAGCCGTCGTTCAGCGAGCTCCGACCGTCGACTTCTGTTCGATGTCGACCACCGAGATACTCGCCGCCACCAGCAATTGCTCGAGCGCCGATTCGACATCCTGTTTCCACCCGTGATCGCGATCCAATTCGAGGCGGAGTCTCGGGAACCTGTGATGCGGTGCCACCACCTCGAAGCCGACCTTCTCCAGAAAGTCGGCGTCGATCATGCATGTCGCAGCCGAGCACGTCGCATGTGCCGTCGCGTTGGGAATTGCCGGTGACGCGTCGTCCGCATTGTGGCGAATGCCGAAGGCCTCCAAGGCACGAACACCACGATTGACGAGATCGCCGACCACGGCCTGAATCAGGGTTGCCGAATGCAGATCCGCATCGGCCGGGGAATCGATACGAAGCTGGGTCAGTAGGACCGCGTCGGGACTGACGGGCGAAGTAGGGAAGGTCGACGCCCGAGGAACTGCGCGGGGCGGGCAGTACAGCGCACACCCGATCGTGTCGCCGTCCACGGACAACAGCTGTCCGCACGATCCCCACTCGAGCATGATCGTCGACAGCCACACCTCGTTCTCGAATTCGAGGTCCACTGCCGCGCCGTCGGACGTGGGATCGAGGACCCAGAAGCTACACCGCCGAGAATGTGCCGGCAGATGTTCGAACGAGCCGAGGGTCACTCCGGTCACCATCGCCGACACCGCGTACCTCAGCCTCCGTGCAGTCGTTCCACCGCTCGATTCTCGGTGGGGAGCCGATTCTCTCCTCGACCAGGATAGGCGACGGGGTCGCGCTACCTGGTGATCGGGGAAGATCCTCGAAACCTAATGCATCACAATAGTTTTCGATCCATTTTGCCGTTTTCGGGACCACTCGTCGTCGATATACGTCACAGTGACGTTACGCCCTGGTATGACTGGTCCTGAAAAAACGCGGCTACTTTTTCTTCTGAGCTTCCATCATCTCGACGATTCTCTGAAGGTCGTCGACCGACCCGAATTCGACGACGATCTTGCCCTTTCGCTTACCCAGACTCACTGTCACCCTCGTATCGAACGAATCCGAGAGGCGATCGGCCACATCCTGAAGGCCCGGCATCTGGATCGGCTTGCGCTTCGCCGCCGGTTCGGGGGACTTACCGTCCTCGCGATTGGCGAGAGTGACGGCTTCTTCCGTCGCTCGAACCGAGAGACCCTCGGCCACGATGCGCGCAGCCAGCGATTCCTGTGCATCCGATCCCGCGTCCAATGACAGCAGTGCGCGTGCATGTCCCGCCGACAGAACACCGGCTGCGACACGTCTCTGTACCGGAATCGGCAGCTTCAGCAGACGGATCATGTTGGTCACGACGGGACGTGACCGTCCGATCTTTGCCGCGAGCTCCTCGTGCGTGACATCGAATTCCTCGAGCAGCTGCTGATATGCGGCCGCCTCTTCGAGGGGATTGAGCTGTACGCGATGGATGTTTTCGAGCAGTGCGTCGCGCAGCATTGCGTCGTCTGCGGTTTCCCGGACGATCGCGGGGATCTTATCCAGGCCCGCTTCCTGGCTCGCGCGCCACCGCCGCTCGCCCATGACGAGTTGATACTTGGCATCTCCTGCAGCTGCAGAACCGGATACGAGGCGCACCACGATCGGCTGCATGAGGCCGAATTCGCGAATCGAGTGCACCAATTCGGCAAGGGATTCGTCGTCGAAGACGTGCCTCGGCTGCTTGGGATTAGCCTCGATTCGCTCCGGCGAGATCTCCCGATACACGGCACCGACAGGGGAGAGGTCGTCCCCGTTCAACACCGGCGGCGTCGGAGTAGGTGCCGTTGCTGTCTCTGTGGTGTCGTCGGACGCCGCTGCCCGCTTGGGCTTCGTCGACGTGTCCGGCTTGTCCTTGGCGTTGCGGTCGGCACCGATGATGACGTCGGCTGCTGCATTACCGAGGCGCGGTCCGGCATCGGGGCCCGTGGGGATAAGCGACGCGAGTCCGCGCCCCAGACCGCCCTTACGTGCTTGACTCATGTCCTACTTCTTTCGTGCGTCTATGCCGGCCGAGCGAGCAGCGAGCTCTCGTCCGGCGTCCAAGTAACTCATTGCTCCACGCGAACCCGGGTCGTAATCCAACACCGTCATGCCATACCCCGGTGCCTCGGAGACCTTCACACTGCGCGGAATCACGGCACGCAGCACGGCATCACCGAAGTGCTTGCGCACTTCCTCGGCGACCTGATCGGCCAGTTTGGTGCGGCCGTCGTACATCGTGAGGATGACGGTCGAGACGTGCAATTCAGGATTGAGATGGGACTGAACCAGCTCGATGTTTCGAAGCAGCTGCCCCACACCCTCCAGTGCGTAGTACTCGCATTGAATGGGAATCAGCACTTCGGTGGCCGCCACAAGGGCATTGACTGTCAGCAGACCAAGTGACGGTGGGCAATCGATGAGGATGAAATCGGCGTCGAGTCCGGCCAACTCCTCGACCGACAACGCCGTCTTGAGGCGTCCTTCCCGGGCCACCATCGAGACCAATTCGATCTCCGCGCCCGCAAGGTCGATCGTTGCCGGGATGCAGAACAACCGCTCACTGTGCGGGCTCTGCTGGATCGCATCTTTGGCCTTCACTTCGCCGATGAGCACCTCGTAGCTCGACGGCACACCGGAATGATGTTCGACGCCCAGTGCCGTGCTGGCGTTGCCCTGAGGGTCCAGATCCACCACCAAGACCGTCAGGCCCTGGAGCGCGAGTGCGGCTGCGAGGTTGACCGCCGTCGTGGTCTTGCCGACGCCACCCTTCTGATTCGCAATCGTCAGCATGCGGCGCTTCGCCGGCTTGGGCAACGTCACTGATCCCGGGTGAAGGACCTGACTGGCCCGGTGCGCGGCGGCCCCGATCGGGGTGTCGTCGGTCGAAATCGAGTTGGTGTACTCGAAGCCACTCGTCACCCCCGCCTTGTTGGCGGCTGCGTTCGACGACTTCTTCTTGGACTCTGTTTCACGTGAAACAGCGGGATCCGACCCACCCGACATATGTGCTCCTTAGTGCGGAACTGAATGTGTTCTACGTTCGATACAAACGGCGCGGGGCGATTCCCGCAATCGATCATCAGTGGCGACTGAGCCGCCGCGGCTCACGGACTGCCCTGACGACGATGGTGGGTGTCGGGAGAAGACCGACACCGCACTCCACGACCTCCAGCTTGCCAGCACCCATACGGGTGAGGGAAGTCCTGTCGCGTTCGATCTCTTCACTCGCGCTGGAACCCTTCAACGCGAGCATCCGGCCGCGTTCGTGAACGAGGGGGAGAGACCATTTGGCGAGCTTCTCCAGCGGGGCCACAGCCCTCGACGTGACGACATCCGCACCGCCGGCTTCCTTCTTCACGCCGGGCTGTTCGGCCCGCCCGCGTACGACCAACACGTTGAGATCGTGCTCGTCGATGAACTCGGCCAGATAGACGGTTCTCCGAAGAAGAGGCTCGACGAGCGTCACCCGAAGATCCGGTCGAGCGATGGCAAGAGGGATGCCGGGAAGGCCAGCACCGCTGCCGATGTCGACCACAGTCTCGCCCTCGTCGATGAGCTCGCCGATCGCGGCGCAATTGAGGATATGCCGCTCCCAGAGTCGCGGAACTTCGCGTGGACCGATCAGCCCCCGTTCGACTCCGGCGGTAGCCAAGGACTCGTGATATCTCCGAGCGAGATCCAGTCGATCTCCGAACATCTGCTCGGCGACGGCCATCAACTCGGTGCTATCCGACGCTTCTTGTTCCACGTGAAACATCATCCCGTGCTCGGGCACGGATCGCCAAACGACACCTCTGTAAGTTGCTAAGATCGCGAGGTTCCGGGAGTTGGAGTCCCGATTCGATGGGCCGAGCACAGCCGGACCGCCGTCCGCGCGCCCGCTCCCGATTCGACGGTTCATCTTTCCCAACACTTCGCCGTTGTTGAGTACGTCGGTGTTTCACGTGAAACCGTGCCAGGGTCCGACGGCTGGGGACGCGACAGTTGCGTGTACTTCGAGCGACCGACCCACGGTCCTCAGCACCCTCCAAAGAACTCGCGCACCAAGTGATATCGACTAGGACTTCCCGTCCCGGCGATGGTGGACGAGATGCCCGTACGGCCAGACCCATCCGGTACAGGAGCCGTTCCCGTCGCCCATCCGATAAGGACACGTCAGGCTGAGGACTCCAAGTACATCGCCGCCCTACGCCCACTGCCGTCGTGGGTCCTCGGCACGGGCGCGCCTTTGACCCTTGCTCCATAGGCACTCGGCGAGCTCGCCGAGGGAAGCACCCCACCGGCACACTGACCCGACCGCCATCACGGGTCCAACAGAATCCGGCGATCCGATGAGGCCACCCCAAGGACGGCGTTGAGGACTGCGTTCACTGAAGTGCATCCGTCCATCCCACCCAGGGTTTGAGCAACCACTTCGTCGAGACGAGTCGTAACTCTGATAGCCGTGTCCGTGCTGTCGGGCGCGCCCCCCCGCCGTTTTACGTGAAACCGGGCAGCTCGCTCTGGTCGGACAGCGTCGGCAGATTCGTCCCCGACTGACACCGCAATCGATGTTGCCTCGACCGAGCCCACTAGGCGTCACGTTCATTCCCGGGCGCCGCCTGGCCCCACAGCACCCAGCTCGAAACCGACCCCACACCCCCTCGTTGGGACCGGATGTTGCGAGCACCCGCCGTGGCGTCGTCGGCGATCGGCGTGCCCACGCTTTCGGATACAACTGGACAGCTGCGGGCATCGTTTGAACTGTCGCTAAATGTCGCGCGGCTCGGACTGCTCCTCGCGCCCGCCTAGCGCCGGCTGTCGCGAGCACCGGTCGACCGGTCGCAAGATCGACGCCCGGTTCGGAATGCTCCTCGGGCCGGGCCCACCGAATGTCGTGAGCACCGGCCGGAGCGTATTCAAGACCGTTGGACGCTGCGACGGCAGGATCGTGCCCTAGATCGTGTTTCACGTGAAACACGATCCGACTCTCTGCGGGTCACGTTCGCCGTCGACGTCACCGTAGTGTCGATGACCGTCAGTCGGGCACGGCACCAAGTTCCACAACGGGTCTTGCCGACGATCAATCTGGACGTCAGATTCGCAGGCGACCGTCGGTTGCCTCCGATCGGTTGGACCACATCACCCGCAGACGCAATTCGAGGACGACGCCTGCACGGCGATCGAGAGCGGCGACGTCGATCCCTCCTCGAGCAATTGGGGTCGGAAGCATAGGGCGAGCCAGCATCAGTCCAATCGAGCCCAGTCTCGATAGGTTGCGACCGGCCAGAAACCCGACTGTTTCACGTGAAACACGCTCACGCGTCCGCACCCCTCGTAAGTCACCCGGGGGGAAGAGGTTCTCCCTACGCGACCGTCGTGTCCATGATGCGACGCCGGGGCGCACCCACGATGGGTGATCCTGCGTTCGCAGACATTCGCGATCCGATGCTGGTGTATCGAGTCCCGCTGAGCGTGAAGCGACCGAAGGTGACTACGAAACTGCCGGCCGCCACACGTCACGCCATGGTGAACCACCCATGCTCATTCGACCTAACCTGCGACGTCACCGCGCCGGACACTCCGCCGTCGCAGTCCAGAACAAGGTCATCACAGAATTCACCCAGACGGATCCCGCTACACCTCATGCCTCCAGGAGTTCGCGCAGCACGCACAGCACGGTCACAACCCACCGTCCGTCGATCGGCTCACGTCTTCATCCAACACCGGCTCGGCAAGTGAGGAGTACACCTTCTCCCGGCCCGACAGCAGAGTTTGAGGTCATGAACTAGCCCGGTGTGCCCGCCCGCTACACCGAGGCCCGCCTGTCATATCGTCGCGCAAGGGGCCACGGTGACTATGTGCTCGCCGCGGGCGCGCATCGCGGCAAGCGAACCGACGGTCGGATAGTCCGCGGTCCCACCGTGACTTGATTCCTTCCTCGGAACTTGGAACTGCGCACCCGCGTGCGTGATGCCGACAGAACTGAGCGGTCGAATCTGAACGTATGCACAATGGGTGGTCTTGGCTACTGGCAATCGGCTGGGGTCCAAGAGTTGGTTGAGACTCTCGACCTCGCCGAGCTGTGAAGCATTCCTCGATCATCGGCCGTCGACGAAACGGGGCCGCGATCCGGTCGCGTGATCGGCGTGGATATGACCGCCGGAAAGGGGGGAGCCGCCTCGACCTATTGATCGACATCTGCCTCAGCGTTCGTTTCACGTGAAACATCGTCCGTCACGTGGAATCACGGACAGAGCCGCCCTGCAACCACCCGTCACAGTGACGAAAGCGCCCGATACCCGATGGGCCCATTACTTTTCGCTCTCGGAGCCCATCCGATCGCTAACGCCCAAGGCAAATTACATCCATGCAATTCAAGCCCGAGCTTTCAACACAAACGACGATGGCCCCCACCGAAGTGGGGGCCATCGCTTATCGAAAGTGTCGCTATGCCTTGACGACGACTACCCGTCGAGCGGGTTCGACGCCGGTGCTCTCGCTCGCAACGCCGTCGATCTTGGCGACTGCGTCGTGCACAATCTTGCGCTCGAACGGAGTCATCGGAGTCAGTTCTTCACGCTCTCCGGATTCGAGTACTCGACGTGCTGCTTCGGCACCCAGGTTCCCGAGCTCGGTGCGTCGCTTGGCACGCCACCCGGCGACGTCGAGCATCAGCTTGCTGCGCTCGCCCGTCGACTGCTGCACAGCCAGACGGGTGAGTTCCTGCAGAGCGTCGAGTACCTCGCCCTTGCGACCGACGAGCTTGGCGAGATCGTCTCCGCCGTCGATGCTGACGATCGCGCGATCACCCTCGACGTCGAGGTCGATGTCTCCGTCGAAGTCGAGCACGTCCAGAAGCTGCTCGAGGTAGTCGCCGGCGATTTCGCCTTCCTCGACCAAGTAGTCCTCGTCGTCTTCGTCGTCCTCACCATCATCCGAATCCGCAGCGTCATCGACACTCGTGGGAACCGACGGCGTCTTCTGCACGGCGTCGTCGACGGTAGCTTCGTCGTCGGACTCCGTCTCGACGGCACTCACCTGATCGGTCTCGACCATCACGTCACCCACTCCATCCCCAGCTGCTGCGTTCCGTACTTCGTCGTTCTGTGCTTCTTCGGCGTGCGCTGCCATGTTCGTCCTTCTCTCGACGTGTCGGTCAGCGCCGCTTGCGCTTGGTCGACTTGTTCCTGTTCGCCTGCGGTCGCGGTTTGCTCGGCGTGGCAGACCCTGACGAAGAGTCCGTCCCGGTGGTTCCGGCATCGGTCGAGGACTCTTCACCTGTCGGTGCCATCTTCGAGAGCTTCGGCCGAGCACCGGGCTTGGGCTTGGTTGTCGAGACCGGCTTCACTCCTGGCTTGGGCGCATTCTCCGAGCGCTTCTCGACGGCGGCCGCTACCTTGGCGGCCTCTTCCTTGTCGATCTTGCCGAACACGAGGTGCTGCTGCGCGTAGGTCCAGGTGTTGTTGCTGACCCAGTACAGCAGGATGGCGATCGGAAGCAATGCGCCGAAGACGAGGACGCCGAGCGGGAACACGTACAGCGCAAGCTTGTTCATGATTGCGGACTGCGGGTTTGCTGCCGCGGCAGCGCTCTGACGTGCGACCGACGCACGTGAGTTCAGGTGAGTCATGATCGCCGCGATGATCATCAGTGGGATGGATACGGCCGCGATGACCCATGTGGACGGAATTGTTGCTCCCGGACCCACAGCGAAGGCGTTGAGCTGATCCTGCGGCATCGTGATCCACGCCGAGATCGGTGCACCGAACAGACGAGCATCGAGGAACGACTGCACATCGGACACGTTGAACGCGTAGTTCGACAGCTCACGATTCTCTTCGGGCGTCAGCCCGAGCTGACCGAAACCGGTGCCGGTGCGGTTGAACGAGCGAAGCACGTGGAACAGGCCGATGAAGACGGGTGCCTGTGCCAGCACGGGGAGGCAGCCCATCAGTGGGTTGAAGCCGTGTTCTTTTTGCAGCTTCTGCATCTCGACTGCCATTTTTTGCTTGTCTTTGCCGTACTTCTTCTGCAGCGCCTTGATCTGCGGCTGCAGTTCCTGCATCTGCCGCGTCGTGCGGACCTGCTTGACGAAGGGCTTGTACAGAATCAGCCGGAGGGTGAAGACGAGGAAGACGACGGACAATGCCCAGGCGAAGCCATTGCTGGGATCCTGGAACACAAAGCCGAACACCTTGTGCCACACCCAGAGAATCCAGGCAACCGGGTAGTAAATGAAGTCGAGCACGGCTCTATGTACTCCTCTGTTCTTCCACTCGCAGGAGATCGTGGTGTTCTTCGGTTTCGGTCAGCTCGGTGACGGTTGCGCGCCACCTACCGGGTTCGGGCACCGGGTCCCAGCCTCCAGAGTGCCAGGGAGCACATTTGAGGAGGCGGACGACTGCCAGGAGCGAGCCCTTCGGCATCCCGTGCACCTGAAGCGCCTCGATGGCGTATTCACTGCAGGTGGGGGAGAAGCGACAGGTGGGGGGCCGCATCGGGGACACATAGGTCCGGTACAACACGATGCAGTAGACGAGAGTTCGAGCAGGAATGGAACGAAGGTTGCCCATGAATGTCATGACGGCGGACCCTTCGGAGCTTCGAGTAGACCGAGCTTCTTCAAACCTGAACGCAGTTGAACGTGTAGATCTGCCGAGGATGCATGCGCAGCACCCGGAAGTGCTCGAATGACCACGTCGGTGTTCACCGCGAGCCCGTCGATCACCTCGGCACAGATATGCCGAAGCCGGCGCGCAACTCGATGACGAGTTACGGCCGGCCCGACTGCCTTGCTGACGATCAATCCGAAACGTGGCCCATGAACGGTGGATGCGATGTCCTGCTCGTGACGCGCAACTGCGTGTACGACCAGGTCCGATCTACCCATTCGGCGTCCTCGACGCATCACCACGGTGAAGTCACGTGCGCGATGCAGCCGATTCGGCTCAGGAAGCATCCCGAGCTCCAAGCTTCGGACGAACGGTTATCAGGCTGTGAGTTCTTTGCGGCCCTTGCCGCGACGTGCGGAAACGATTGCACGACCCGCACGGGTACGCATACGAAGACGGAAGCCATGAACGCGCGCGCGGCGGCGATTGTTCGGCTGGAACGTCCGCTTGCCCTTGGCCACGGTCAACACTCCTCGAGATTCGAAGACGCCGATCTGTCGGCGCCTGCTGTAAAGGTTCTCAGCGAGTTCGGATGAACTCGCTAGCCTCCCGAGCGAGAAATCCGAGTGAAGACAGACTGTGAGCAGCCAGCAAGCATCGGCCACCTCGCTATTGGGTGACTGTTCGAGAGTACTGATCGAGTCACCGGTGGTCAAACTCGCTCGACATCGACCGATCCGTCGATTCATACACAGGCCACGGACGGCGAGACCTCGGACGGGCCGAAGAGTCGACAATATCTGTCGTTGCGCGGCGCCGCGCAACTGGTCGTTGCTGCGATCGAACGACTGACAATGGCTATCGCCGCAGGTCAGACTGTCGTATACGTACTACCACGCCACTCGGTGACGGTTGGGCTCACATCGGTGTCGTTTATCCACACCTGTGGATAATTGTGTGGAAACACAGTTCAGGTGGCATATTCGTACCTTGCGGGGTCCACCGAAGGACCCTTGTCTCGGCCGCGGAGGCGCACGATCGACGACGCTATCCGACGACGCGGTTGCGCGGGTTCGAAACGCCGCACCGAATCGGTTGTCGGAGTCCGGCGAGACCTACAAGCTCGACGACGGAGGGATCGACGTGAACGACGATCCGGATGCGCTTGCGCGCATCTGGCCCGAGGTAGTCGCGGAGCTGACGTCCGACCGACACAGTGGGTCGCCGCTGACCAAGGGCCAGAAGGCCTGGCTCGCGCTGGTCAAACCGCTCACGTTGACTCAGGGCTTCGCTCTGCTCGCCGTCCCGTCGACCTTCGCTCAGGAAGCGATCGAACGCGACCTGCGCGAACCCATCCTGGGAGCCCTGGGGCGTCATCTGGGACAGGGTGTCGAAGGTCTCGGCGTTCGTATCTCCGCTCCCGAGGACGAGAAGCTCGAAACCGAGCGCTCGACGTATCCCGATGCCGTCAGTTCCCCGACGTACCGGCGCCGCGTCCTGACCAGCAGAGACGACGAGCCGTCGGACTCCGAGACCGCCGATTACGAGGAAGTGGACGACGAGCGGGAAGCCCTCGCCAGCGTCCAGAACTCGTGGCCGACGTACTTCACCAAACCACCGGAATCGACGCCACCGTCGTCGGGTGCCAACAACCTCAACTCGAAGTACACCTTCGACACGTTCGTGATCGGCGCCTCCAACCGGTTCGCGCACGCCGCCGCGGTCGCCATCGCCGAAGCACCCGCCCGGGCGTACAACCCGTTGTTCGTGTGGGGGGCGTCGGGCCTGGGCAAGACGCACCTGCTGCACGCGGCCGGGCACTACGCGCAGCGCCTGTTCCCGGGCATGCGCGTCAAGTACGTCTCCACCGAAGAATTCACCAACGACTTCATCAACAGTCTCCGTGACGACCGCAAGGTGGCGTTCAAGCGCCGCTACCGGGAGACCGACGTGCTGCTGGTCGACGACATTCAGTTCATCGAGGGCAAGGAAGGTATCCAGGAAGAGTTCTTCCACACCTTCAACACGCTGCACAACGCCAACAAGCAGATCGTCGTCTCGTCCGACCGACCACCCAAACAGTTGGCGACCCTCGAGGAGCGGCTGCGTACCCGCTTCGAGTGGGGCCTGATCACCGACGTCCAGCCACCGGAGCTCGAGACGCGGATCGCCATTCTGAGCAAGAAGGCTCGGATGGATCGACTCGACGTGCCGCACGACGTCCTGGAGCTGATCGCCAGCCGCATCGAGCGCAACATCCGCGAGCTCGAAGGCGCCCTCATTCGCGTGACGGCATTCGCCTCGTTGAACGGACAGGCCCTCGACCTCACCCTCGCCGAGGTCGTCCTACGTGACCTGATTCCCGATTCGTCCAGCTTGGAGATCAACGCGGCCACGATCATGGCCGTCACCGCGGAGTACTTCGACACCTCCATCGAGGACCTGTGCGGACCGGGTAAGGCCCGAGCGTTGGCCATGGCCCGGCAGATCGCGATGTATCTCTGCAGAGAGCTCACCGACCTGTCGCTACCGAAGATCGGTCAGACGTTTGGCCGAGATCACACGACGGTGATGTACGCGGACAAGAAGATTCGCAAGGAAATGACCGAGCGTCGCAAGGTCTACGACCAGGTCCAGGAGTTGACGGCGCGCATCAAGCAGCGCTCGAAGCGATAGCTCCACAGTCCTTCGGCAACGACGGCGACGGCGCCGATTCCCATCGCGGGGGTCGGCGCCGTCGCCGTTTTCGTCGGTGATCGGTGCCGCCTCGGTTCGACTCGGGCGTCGATCGAACACGATCTCCAGTCGATTCCGGATCGAATCTGGGTCGATTCCGCGCCGATTCTGGGCCGAATCGGATGACATTTCGGAGCCGACGACCATTGATTCACACCTGTGGATAACCATGTGGACAACCGTCGACTTCTGGGGATGGAATGTGGGCGCCTGTGCACCGATGCGATTGGTCCACAGGCAGCCGTCCGTCAACCGCAGATTGGTCCCGAGTTCATCCCCACGACACCACGCCGAGCCACCAGCATCGCGAGGGCTCCATGCACAGATTGCACAGGACCTATTAATACTTCTGTTTTCTCCTTGAAAGAACTTCTTTGAAAACAGGTGTTGGGGAACGATCCGTTCACAGCCCCCTTCCGACGACCGCATCGGTGCCCTTCGCGGCCTCGCCCGAGCTTTCAACTTCGTCTCGAAGGGCATACGGTGTGCTTGCGCTGGATGTGCCAGACTCGTCGTTGCATCGGTTGGAGCCGCGACGATCGTGGTCGCACCGCTCGACTGTGCACACGAATGCCCCGAACGAGAGGAAATGCCGAGCGATGGAGCTTGGAAGTTTGAAGTTTCGCGTTGCTCGTGAAGATTTTTCCGATTCCGTGGCGTGGGTGGCCCGCAGCCTGCCGTCTCGGCCGCCCGTTCCCGTTCTCGGTGGCGTTCTGCTCGCCGCCGACGAACAGGGTCTGACGGTCTCGGGCTTCGATTACGAGGTCTCCGCCCAGGTGAAGGTGTCGGCCGAGGTGGCCACCGCAGGACGAGTTCTGGTGTCGGGCAAGCTACTTGCCGATATCACCAAGTCGTTGCCGAACAAGCCCGTCGACGTCACCGTCGACGGGACTCGCGTTCTCGTCAACTGCGGAAGCGCAAAATTCTCGCTGCCGACGATGCCGGTCGAGGACTATCCTCAGCTACCCGAGTTGCCCAGCAACACCGGTTCGCTGGCCGGTGATGTGTTCTCCGAGGCAATTGCCCAGGTCGCCATTGCGGCGGGCAAGGACGACACGCTTCCCATGCTGACCGGTATTCGTGTCGAGATCGACGGCACCAACGTCGTGCTGGCTGCGACCGACCGATTCCGGTTGGCGGTTCGTGAGGTGGACTGGACTCCCGCCGGCGCCGACACCACCACCGCAGTGCTGATTCCGGCGAAGACCCTGTCCGAGTCGGCCAAGACTCTCGGCGGCAACGCGGGTTCGCCCGTCGAGCTCGCTCTCGGTTCGGGTTCCTCCATCGGGAGCGACGGTTTGCTTGGAATCGTCAGTGACGGGCGCCGCACGACCACTCGACTGCTCGATGCGGAATTCCCGAAGTTCCGTCAGTTGCTCCCGGCAGAGCACACCGCCGTCGCAACACTCGAGATCGCGCCGCTGGTCGAGGCCATCAAGCGCGTGGCACTCGTCGCCGAACGCGGTGCGCAGGTGCGTCTGGAATTCAACGCCGAAGGTGTGCTGCTCTCGGCAGGCGGCGACGATGCCGGCCGCGCCGAGGAAGCTCTGCCGGCCGACTTCCAGGGTGAGGCGCTCACCATCGCGTTCAACCCGGGGTACCTCATCGACGGCCTGTCCTCCTTGCACAGCGAGAAGGTCACGTTCGGTTTCACCACTCCGAGTCGGCCTGCAGTGCTGCGTCCGACGTCGGACGAGGAGCTGGTGCCCGACGATTCCGGCAAGTTCGCGGCGCCTCAGTCCCAATACACCTATCTGTTGATGCCGGTCAGGCTGCCGGGCTGATCCTGCCTGGTTACTGTTGAAGTTGCGGGATCGGACGAGTCGTTCCGCCGACTCCACTCCCGCTCGACCGGAATTACACCTGACACAGACAAGGACGCTTCCTCATGCAGCTGGGCTTGGTCGGTCTCGGAAAAATGGGCTTCAACATGCGCGAGCGGCTGCGCGAACACGGCCACGAGGTCATCGGTTACGACCCGAGGCCCGAGGTGACGGACACCCCGTCACTCGCCGGTCTCGCGGAATCCCTCAGCGCTCCCCGGGTGGTGTGGGTGATGGTGCCCTCCGGCCAGATCACCCGGGACACCATCACCGGGCTCGGGGATGTTCTCGAACCGGGCGACCTGGTGATCGACGGTGGAAACTCACGTTTCACCGATGACAAGCCCAACGCAGAGCTGTTGGACGCCAAGGGAATCGGTTATATCGATGCCGGAGTTTCGGGCGGTGTCTGGGGATTGAAGAACGGCTACGGCCTGATGGTCGGCGGCGACGACGAGCACGTTGCACGCGCTATGCCGATTTTCGACGCCCTGCGTCCGGAAGGGGAGCGCGCGGACGGTTTCGTCCACGCCGGTCCTGTCGGTGCCGGGCATTACTCGAAGATGGTGCACAACGGCATCGAATACGGTCTGATGCAGGCGTACGCCGAGGGCTACGAAATCCTCGAGGCCGAAGAATTGGTGCAGGACGTGCAGGGCGTACTGCGGGCCTGGAGCAAGGGCACCGTCGTGCGGTCGTGGCTGCTCGATCTGTTGGTCGAGGCGCTCGGCCAGGATCCGGAGTTCAGTGAGATCTCGGGGTACACCGAGGACTCCGGCGAGGGTCGATGGACCGTCGAGGAGGCCATTCGGCATGCCGTACCAGCCCCGGTAATCTCCGCAGCTCTGTTCGCGAGATTCGCTTCGCGACAAGAAGATTCGCCTGCAATGAAGGCAGTGTCGGCGTTGCGGAACCAGTTCGGCGGGCACGCCGTCAAGAAGGCGGATGCGGACGAGACACTGCGCGCACCCGCGCCGAAGAACACCGAGTAAGTGTTCGTCCGGTCTTTGCAACTTCACGATTTCCGGTCCTGGGACGACGTCATCGTCGACCTGGGCCCGGGATCGACCGTGTTCGTCGGGCCCAACGGACACGGTAAGACCAACCTGCTGGAATCACTCGGTTATCTGTCGACGCTGTCCTCGCACCGGGTCTCGACCGATGCGCCCATGATCAGGGCAGGCGCGTCCACCGCGTTCGTCGGCAGCGCCGTGGTCAACCACGGACGCGAGTTGATCATCGACGTCGAACTGCTCGAGGGCAAGGCGAACAAGGCGAGGATGAACAGGTCTCCGCTGCGTCGGCCACGAGAAATTCTGGGTGTACTCCAGAGTGTGTTGTTCGCACCCGAGGACCTGTCTCTGGTGCGCGGCGACCCGAGTGAGCGCCGTCGGTATCTGGACGAGCTGCTCACCACCAGAATTCCTCGAATGGCCGCTGTGCGCGCAGATTACGACAAGGTGCTGCGTCAGCGGTCGGCACTGCTCAAGACCGCCAGCGGGGCGTTGCGTCGAGGCTCGTCGTCCAGCGACGGCTCGAGCGCTCTGGCCACGCTCGATGTCTGGGACGGCCATCTTGCCGCCCACGGTGCCCGATTGCTTTCGGCCAGAATATCTTTGGTGTACGAGCTGATGCCCTTCGTGCAGCAGGCCTACGAGTCGATCGCGCCGGAATCGCGGCTCGCCACGTTGTCCTATCGCTGCAGCCTCGCCGAGGCACTGCCGCCGGAATTCTCCGATGCCGGCCGAGCACCGGAGTCCGACGACGTCGACGTGCTGGAAGCTGCTTTCCTGCACCAACTTTCGGTGATGAGGCAGCGAGAGATCGAACGTGGGGTGTGTCTGGTCGGGCCCCATCGAGACGATCTGGAACTGATGCTCGGCGACCGACCCACCAAAGGCTTTGCCAGCCACGGTGAATCCTGGTCGTATGCACTCTCTCTTCGGCTCGGCTCCTTTTCGTTGCTGCGCGAGGACGGGACCGACCCCGTCCTGATGCTCGACGACGTGTTCGCCGAGCTCGACCGCAAGCGGCGCACGGCCCTGGCGGCGGTCGCGGCCGACGCGGAACAGGTACTGATCACCGCCGCGGTTCCCGAGGACGTGCCACCCGAACTCGATGCACGACGCTACGGTGTCGAGGCACGTCAGGGGTCCGATTCCGGTGCGGCAGGCCGGATTTCGACCATCACCGAGCTGTCGACGTCGGAGAGTGAGGTGTCATGAGCGACGACACGAATTCACCGGCACCGGATGAGCAGCCGGAGTTGAAGGGCGTCGACCTTGCGCGTCGGGCGCTCGAAGACGCCCGGGCTGCGGCCAAGGCGAGCGGCAAGTCGGTCGGTCAAGGTCGTTCGTCACCGACCGGGGGTGTCCGGGCACTGCGGGGGCGTCGACGACGGGGTTGGTCGGGTGCTGGCCCCGACGATCGAGACCCGCAGGCGTTCGGGGCACTGGCGAATTCGATCGCGTCCAAGCGCGGTTGGTCGGCCAAGGTATCCGAGGGTGCCGTGCTGGGGCGGTGGCCCAGCGTCGTCGGTGAGGACATCTCGGCACACGCCGACCCCACCGGCCTCAAGGACGGAGTGCTCAGTATCTCCGCCGAGTCGACTGCGTGGGCGACGCAGCTCCGATTGATGCAGTCGCAGATTCTGGCGAAGATCGCGGCGGCGGTGGGCCACGGTGTGGTGACGTCGCTTCGGATCACCGGGCCGACGACGCAGAGCTGGCGAAAAGGCGAGCGACACGTCAAAGGTCGCGGTCCGCGGGACACCTACGGATAGTGACTGTTCCCAATGCGCGTTAGACGTAGCCCCTGGTCCAGGTGATCCTCAACAGATGTTGGGGGCAGTGTTGCCGTGAGACAGTTGGTATGCGTAGCGTGATTCGGGACACGCAACGGTCGGGGGACCGAATACTGTTCCATGCGGCCATCGGACGAGGAGAAGTTGTGTCTGCACCTACGAAGAAGGCGTCGACAACGGCGGTCGACGTCGATGGGACCCCCGAAGACAGAGTGGTTCTGCACGCTCGGAACGTCGAATTCGATTGGGAAACTCTGCCGCTGCACTATATGGACGGCAATCCCCTGGCCACCCATCTGATCAACGTGATGCACCTGCTTCTGCCCGAGGGCGAGGAGTGGTTCGTGCGTACGTTCAAAGAGGCGTTGCCGCTCATCCACGACGATCAGTTGCGCGACGACGTGATCGGCTTCATCGGCCAGGAAGCCATGCATGCACAGGCCCACACCGAGGTCCACGATCAGCTTCGGGCCCACGGCATCGATGTCGATCCGTACGTCGACCAGATGAAGTTCCTGTTCGGACGCGCGCTCGGCAACCGCTCGGGCCACGGTCAGAACAGCCTGGTGGAGCGTCTTGCCTTGATCGCAGCTGCCGAGCATCTGACCGCGTTCCTCGGCGACTGGGTCCTCAACGCGCGCGAGCTCGACGAAGCCGACGTCGATCCGGTCATGCTCGATCTGTTGCGGTGGCACGGCGCCGAAGAAGTGGAGCATCGTTCGGTGGCATACGAGGTGATGCGCTACTTCGACGTTCGGCCGGCCCGGCGTATCCGTACCTACGTGGTCATTGCACCCACTCTCGTCTGGTTCTGGACGCGCGGCGTGCGCTACCTCATGAGCCAGGATCCGACGTTGGCGCATCTGTCGCCGAAGGAGCGCACGCCGTCGTTCCGTGAATTCCGACGGGTCGCCAAGGCCGGTCTGTTTCCGACGCCGATGTCCATGGTCAAGGCGTCCCTGCGGTACTTCAAGAGCACGTATCACCCGTGTCAGGAAGGCTCGACGGCCCAGGCCGTGCAGTATCTCGCCACCTCGCCGGCGGCGCGGTCCGCTGATCGATGACCAAACGCACGTTGCGGAGCAGGCTCGACGCGATGGCTCGAAAGGTCGACTCGTTCCGAGTAGGCCGCACGATTCCACAGAATCTGTACGGGCGTGACGAGCCGGATCAGACGGTCTCGCTGGTCACCGATGCACTGGACAAGTGGTTCGCCCTCCTCGACAACGGTGAGTACGACGCCTCGTTCGCGGCGCCTCCCGTCGCGCGTACCCGAGAACTGACACTGGTCTCCCGTGACGTTCTGTGCATCGACGAACAGGTCGTCCAGCTGACCTTCGCCGCCGCCGACGGGTCGGCTCTGCCGGCGTGGGCACCGGGAATGCACTTGGATTTCTACCTCCCGTCCGGTCGGCGACGGCAGTACTCCCTGTGCGGATTGCCCGGCGACGACACGTACTCGATCGCAGTACGACTCGTGCCGGACGGCGGCGGCGGATCTCCGGAGATGCACGCGCTGACGGTCGGCACTGCGGTGTCGATCAGGGGGCCGCGCAACGGGTTTCCGTTCGTACCGTCCGAACAGGCAGTATTCGTCGCCGGTGGAATCGGCATCACCGCGATCATCTCGATGGTGCGCCGTGCCCGCGATCTGGGCATGGACTGGCACCTCGTCTACTGCGGCCGCTCCCGCGAGTCGATGCCGTTTCTCGACGAGATCGAGGGCTGGGATCCCGCCCGGGTCACCGTGCGCACCGACGACGTGGACGGCATGCCGTCGAGCATGGATCTGTTGGGCTCGACGGCCCCCGGAGGTTCGGTCTACGTATGTGGTCCGCCGCCGATGATCGACCTCGTTCGCGCCTCGTTCGACGCCCTCCCGGCCACGCATCTGCACTTCGAGCGCTTCTCACCGCCGCCGGTGAAGAACGGGACGGAATTCGAGGTGCAGCTCGTCGATTCCGGCGAAATTCTGTCGGTCGGTGCGGAAGAGACTGCGCTGCATGCCATTCGACGCATCAGGCCGGACGTCGCGTACTCGTGCCAGCAGGGTTTCTGCGGCACGTGCCGGGTGCGAGTGCTCAGCGGAACACCGCAGCATCGAGAGAATCGGTTGACGACCGAGGAGCAGCGGCACGAGATGTTGATCTGCGTCTCGCGGTCGGACGGAGAACGGATCGTCCTCGATCTGTAGCCGAATCGCCGGTTTTACCCTTCATCTTTGTCGTCCGATGTCGAGAAAATGCGCCTGTGAAGCAATCAGGGGCCTTTTAGGGGTGTCATCGTCCCCATGCTGTCGCAGCCACCCAGTACTATGGACCGGTACGACATCAAGCCCGGAACAAACGCATGGACCGAGCACGGCGGAAACGACCGTGCCGACCCTGCGGTAGCACCTACGTCAGGTGTGAGCGGGGTAGTGGACGCGTAGAAGGAGAACCAGCTAACCGTGGCTGCCCAGAAGTCAGGTAACAGTGAGAACAGCAAGGATTACGGCGCTTCTTCCATCACGGTCCTCGAGGGCCTGGAAGCAGTCCGTAAGAGGCCCGGTATGTACATCGGTTCCACCGGTGAACGAGGCCTGCACCACCTGATCTGGGAGGTCGTCGACAACTCCGTCGACGAGGCCATGGCCGGCTACGCCTCCACCGTCGACGTCACCATCCACGAAGACGGCAGCGTCGAGGTCAAGGACGACGGCCGCGGCATCCCCGTCGCCATGCACTCCTCCGGTGTTCCCACCGTCGAGGTCGTCATGACCCAGCTGCACGCCGGTGGCAAGTTCGACTCCGACTCCTACGCCGTCTCCGGCGGTCTGCACGGCGTCGGTATCTCCGTCGTGAACGCACTCTCGACCAAGGTCGAACTGCAGATCGCGCGTGACGGTCACCGCTACAAGCAGACGTACGATTACGCCAAGCCCGGCCCACTCGAGACCGTCGGCGACACCACGGAGACCGGCACCACGGTGCGTTTCTGGGCCGACGGCAAGATCTTCGAGACCCTCGATTACAGCTTCGAGACCGTGCACCGTCGCCTGCAGGAGATGGCGTTCCTCAACAAGGGACTGACCATCAACTTCACCGACGAGCGAGTCGCGGCCACCGACGCGACCGAGGAAGAACTCGGCGAGACCGCCGAGGCACCCAAGACCGCCGAGGAAGAGCAGGCCGACGCGGCCAACGCGAAGCCGGCCAAGGTTCGTAAGAGGACGTACCACTACCCCGACGGTCTGGTGGACTTCGTCAAGCACATCAACCGCACCAAGACCGCGATTCACAACTCGGTCGTCGGCTTCACCGGCAAGGGTGAGGGCCACGAGGTCGAGATCGCCATGCAGTGGAACGCTGGTTACTCCGAATCGGTGCACACCTTCGCCAACACGATCAACACGCACGAGGGCGGTACCCACGAAGAGGGTTTCCGTACCGCGCTGACGTCGACGGTGAACAAGTACGCCATCGAGAAGAAACTGGTCAAGGAAAAGGACGTCAAGCTCACCGGCGACGACATCCGTGAAGGCCTCGCCGCCGTCATCTCGGTGCGGGTCGGCGAGCCGCAGTTCGAGGGCCAGACCAAGACCAAGCTCGGCAACACCGAGATTCGCTCGTTCGTGCAGAAGGCGTGCAACGAGCACCTCTCGCACTGGTTCGAGTCCAACCCGGCCGATGCCAAGACGATCATCAACAAGGCGGTCTCGTCCGCGCAGGCCCGCATGGCCGCACGTAAGGCGCGAGAGTTGGTGCGGCGCAAGAGCGCAACCGATATCGGTGGCCTGCCCGGCAAGCTCGCAGACTGCCGCTCGAACGATCCGAGCAAGTCGGAGATCTACATCGTGGAGGGCGACTCCGCCGGCGGCTCGGCCAAATCCGGCCGTGACTCGATGTTCCAGGCGATCCTGCCGCTGCGCGGAAAGATCATCAACGTCGAGAAGGCCCGCATCGACCGTGTCCTCAAGAACAACGAGGTCCAGTCGATCATCACCGCGTTCGGCACCGGCATTCACGACGAGTTCGACATCGCCAAACTGCGCTATCACAAGATCGTGCTGATGGCCGACGCCGACGTCGACGGCCAGCACATCTCCACCCTGCTGATGACCCTGTTGTTCCGGTTCATGCGGCCGCTGATCGAGAACGGTCACGTCTACCTGGCCATGCCGCCGCTGTACAAGCTCAAGTGGAGCCGCGGCGAACCGGATTTCGCGTACTCCGACCGCGAGCGCGACGGTCTGCTCGAGGCCGGTATCGCCAACAAGCGCAAGATCAACGTCGAGGACGGCGTCCAGCGCTACAAAGGCCTCGGCGAGATGAACGCCAAGGAGCTGTGGGAAACCACGATGGACCCGGCAGTGCGAGTTCTTCGTCTGGTCACTCTCGACGATGCCGCGGCCGCGGACGAACTGTTCAGCGTCCTGATGGGCGAGGACGTGTCCGCCCGCCGAAGCTTCATCGCGCGTAACGCGAAAGATGTTCGCTTTCTTGACGTTTAGTCGTTTCTCGGACGCACCGCACTCAGTGTCGGTGCGTCCGACGACCGTTTTCGAGGAGATCTTCTATGTCTGACATCACCGAACCGCCGGTCGGGCCCCCGCCGGGCTCGACCACCAACGCCGAGGGCGGCGACCGGATCGATCCGGTCGACATCCAGCAGGAAATGCAGCGCAGCTACATCGATTACGCGATGAGCGTCATCGTCGGCCGCGCGCTTCCCGAGGTCCGCGACGGTCTCAAGCCGGTGCACCGACGTGTGCTGTACGCGATGTACGACTCGGGCTTCCGTCCCGACCGTAGTTACGTGAAATCCGCACGGCCCGTTGCCGAAACGATGGGTAACTACCATCCCCACGGCGACACCTCGATCTACGACGCGCTCGTGCGTCTGGCTCAGCCGTGGTCGATGCGGTACCCACTGGTCGACGGCCAGGGCAACTTCGGCTCCCGCGGCAACGACGGTGCCGCCGCCATGCGATACACCGAAGCGCGTCTGACCCCGCTCGCCATGGAGATGCTGCGCGACATCGACGAGGAAACCGTCGACTTCATCCCCAACTACGACGGCAAAACCCAAGAGCCGACGGTACTTCCGTCGCGTGTGCCGAACCTGTTGATGAACGGCTCCAACGGTATCGCCGTCGGTATGGCCACCAACATTCCGCCGCACAACCTGCGTGAACTCGGCGACGCGGTGTTCTGGGCTCTCGACAACTTCGAGGCCGACGAGGAAGCGACTCTCGCGGCCTGCATGGAACGCGTCAAGGGTCCCGACTTCCCCACCCACGGACTCATCGTCGGCGGCCAGGGAATTCAGGATGCGTACTCGACCGGCCGCGGTTCGATCCGCATGCGCGGCGTCGTCGAGATCGAGGAGGACTCCAACGGTCGCACGACGATCGTCATCACCGAACTGCCCTTCCAGGTCAACCCCGACAACCTGATCACCTCGATCGCCGAGCAGGTTCGCGACGGCAAGTTGTCCGGTATCTCGAAGATCGACGACGAGTCCTCGGACCGCGTCGGTATGCGCATCGTCGTGACGATCAAGCGCGACGCCGTCGCCAAGGTCGTGCTCAACAACCTCTACAAGCACTCGCAGCTGCAGACCAGCTTCGGTGCCAACATGCTCTCGATCGTCGACGGCGTGCCGCGCACCCTGCGACTCGATCAGATGATCCGGTACTACGTCACTCACCAACTCGACGTGATCGTTCGTCGTACTCGGTACCGCCTGCGCAGAGCCGAGGAGCGGGCCCACATCCTGCGCGGCCTCGTGAAGGCGCTCGACGCGTTGGACGAGGTCATCGCCCTAATCCGTGCGTCGCAGACGGTCGATCTCGCCAAGCAGGGCTTGATCGATCTGCTCGACATCGACGAGATCCAGGCGCAGGCAATTCTCGACATGCAGCTGCGGCGCCTCGCAGCCCTCGAGCGCCAGAAGATCATCGACGAGTTGGCCGAACTCGAACGCACCATCGCCGACCTGCAGGACATTCTGGCCAAGCCGGAGCGTCAGCGTCAGATCGTGCGAGACGAGCTGGCCGAGATCGTCGAGAAGTTCGGCGACGACCGTCGCACGCGCATCATCGCTGCCGACGGCGACGTCAACGACGAAGATCTGATCGCCCGGGAGAACGTGGTTGTCACGATCACCGAGACCGGATACGCCAAGCGCACCAGAACCGATCTGTACCGGTCTCAGAAGCGCGGCGGCAAGGGCGTGCAGGGAGCGGGCCTCAAGCAGGACGACATCGTCAGCAAGTTCTTCGTCTGCTCGACGCACGACTGGATCCTGTTCTTCACCACCAAGGGACGCGTCTACCGGGCCAAGGCGTACGAGCTGCCCGAGGCCAACCGCACGGCGCGCGGACAGCACGTCGCGAACCTGCTGGCGTTCCAGCCCGACGAACGCATCGCGCAGGTCATCCAGATCAAGACCTACGAAGATGCTCCCTACCTGGTGCTCGCCACCAAGGGCGGTCTGGTCAAGAAGTCGCGTCTGACCGACTTCGACTCCAACCGCAGCGGCGGCATCGTGGCCGTCAACCTCCGCGGTGAGGACGAGTTGGTCGGGGCAGTTCTGGCGTCGTCCGACGACGACCTGCTGCTCGTCTCGGCTCAAGGCCAATCGATCCGATTCTCGGCCACCGACGAGGTACTGCGCCCCATGGGCCGCGCCACCTCCGGTGTCCAGGGCATGCGCTTCAACGGCGAAGACGAGCTGCTCTCGCTCAACGTGGTCAGCGAGAACAAGTTCCTGCTGGTCGCGACGTCGGGCGGTTATTCCAAGCGCACCGCGATGGAGGACTACCCGCAGCAGGGCCGCGGCGGAAAGGGAGTACTGACAATCCAGTACGACCCCAAGCGTGGCACGCTGGTGGGAGCTCTCATCGTCGACGACGAGGACGAGCTGTACGCCATCACGTCCAGTGGTGGGGTCATCCGGACCGCTGCCAAGCAGGTTCGGAAAGCCGGCCGACAGACCAAGGGCGTGCGGTTGATGAATCTCGGTGAAGGCGACACACTGCTCGCGATAGCGCGCAACGCCGACGAGATCGAACCGGACGCAGCAGGTCCCGAAGACGATGCACCGAAGGAGTCGTAAGTGAGCACTCCCAACCGGCCTGGCAGCAGGCCCGGCCCCACGGGTGGACCGGACAGCAGGGACGCTGCGCAGACCGAGCAGCCATCGCGTCCGGCACCTCCCGAAGGTGCCCGACCGGGAAGTCGCCCCGAGCCGGCGACGCGTCCGGCACCCGCGGCCGGGCGAGGACCGGCACCGCAGCAGGGTGCTCGGCCACCGGCACGCCCGACTCAAGGTGGTCCGGCCGGCCCGCCTCGTCCGACGCAGGGACCGCCGCCGCAGCGCCCACCGGCACCGCAGGGTCAGCCGGGTTCTCAGGGTCAGCCGGCACCTCAGGGACCGCCGCCGCAGCGCCCACCGGCACCGCAGGGTCAGCCGGGTTCTCAGGGTCAGCCGGCACCTCAGGGACCGCCGCCGCGAGCACCTCAGCAGGGACCGGCACCGCAGGGACCGGCTCAGTCTCGCCCGCCACAGGCGGCCAACGGTCGGCCCGGTGAGCCGGGTACCGCAAACGCCGACGGCGGTCGCCCCGCCAACGGCCAGCCGCCGCAGGGTCAGGGACCGTCCGGTCCCGCATCGCCGCCGCGTCCCGCCAATGACGCTGCGCCGGTCGCCGAGGGGTCAGCCGAGTCGAAAGCTCCGGCACCGACCCAGGCGATACCGACTCAACGCGGAGACGGCCCGCAGGGCGGTTCCGGCACTCCGCCCTGGCAGCGCGGCCCCGGCCAGCGTCCGGCACAGCAGGGGCCCGACGACCGTCAGCAGCCCCAGAACCAACCTCAGACGAACCTGTCCGGGCGCGGCTCCGCACTGCCGGCAACAGGTGAGTTCGATCGTTCGACAGCGGCAGCTGCAGCCGCCTCGGCAGCGCCGGGCCAGCGCGAATCGGGTGAGCGTGAATCGGGTGAGCGTGAATCGGGCGAGCGTGAATCGGGCGAGGACAAGACCGAACGACGCGAGGCAGCGCGGTCGAAGGCGGCCGTGATCGACGGACCGACTCGGCACATCGAGCGCAAGGATCTGGCGAAGGACATGCCGGATCTGTCCGCCACCCGGCATCCCGAGCCGACGGCAGCCGATCGCGCAGCCCCCACCGCCATCACGGCGGTACCCAGCGCGGACGGCGATCCTCTGCGGGCGACGATCCAGATTCGCAAGATCGATCCCTGGTCGACGCTCAAGATCGCTCTGGTCATCGCTGTGTCGTTGTTCTTCGTGTGGATGGTGGCCGTCGGCCTGCTGTACGCCGTGCTCGACGGCATGGGTGTGTGGGACCGACTCAACAGTGCCTTCACCGAGATCGTCAACGAATCCGGCGACGGCGGACTCGTCAGCGCCGGCCAGGTGTTCGGCTACGCGGCAGTGATCGGTGTGATCAATGTCGTACTTTTCACCGCACTCACCACGATCGGCGCCTTCATCTACAACCTGTCGTCGGACCTGGTCGGCGGCGTCGAAGTGACGCTGGCAGATCGCGACTGACCAGCACGAACGACTGCCGTATCGGGCCGTTTTGGAAGACAGCGGCCCGATACGGTAATCTCATCCCTCGGTTCGAGGAGAGCAATTCTTCGGCCCGAAGCAGTATCGAGGGCCTATAGCTCAGGCGGTTAGAGCGCTTCCCTGATAAGGAAGAGGTCGGAGGTTCAAGTCCTCCTAGGCCCACACCGAACGAACGAAAAGAGGCAGGACGTGAAAATCCTTCTTCTTGTTGCATCGGTGGTGATCGCAGTGCTGACAGTATCGAAGGTGCGCTCCACGCGCAGCTCGGAAGGCGTCTGGCACAGCATCTCCACCGGGTGACAATCGCTCGGAGAGAACGTGTAAAGTTCGTGCACGTTCGACAGCAACACCCGGGGCCTTAGCTCAGTTGGTAGAGCGCTGCCTTTGCAAGGCAGATGTCAGGAGTTCGAATCTCCTAGGCTCCACAATCAAAAGGACGTCCATTCCGATGGGCGTCCTTTTTCGTGTCTGCACCCGACTGCCGCTCACCCCAAGTCCACTAAATGTGACATTGACCCCCGAAAAGTCCACCGAACGTGACATTGAGTCCCGGCCGAGTGGCAGGGATGCGTCGACCACTGTTGTGACTCGGACCAACCGCTGTCGAGATCGGTGCCCAGATATCCAGATCATTGTTGGATTCGTTTCGCATCACGTCCGCGGTCCCTAGCGTTCTTCGGGTACAGCAGCGTCGGTTCTCGGATCGACGGGACAGGTCGCGACGGCGCACCGCAGGGGGGTGTGCCGTCGTTCGATCTCGGCGTCTCGGATCGGTCTTCGGTTCGGGCGTCTCATATTTCTCGGAGGAGCCCCACAGATGACGCGTGTTCTCGATCATGAAGAGCTGTTGACCGAACTCGACGGCACGTTGGAAGCCAACCTGAATCGCCATCTGTCGATGGCGAAGGAGTGGCATCCGCATGATTACGTGCCGTGGGATCTGGGTCGCAATTTTGCAGCAATGGGCGGAGAGGACTGGTCGCTGGAGCAGTCGTCTTTGTCGGAGTTGGCTCGTACAGCGATGATCACCAATCTGTTGACCGAAGACAATCTGCCGTCGTACCACCGCGGTCTGGCCGACAACTTCTCGTTGGACGGAGCCTGGGGCACCTGGGTGGGCCGTTGGACCGCGGAGGAGAACCGTCACGGGATCGTGATGCGCGACTATCTGGTCGTCACACGCGCCGTCGACCCGGTCGAGCTGGAGCGGGCTCGGATGCACCACATGACGGTCGGAGTCGATGCCCCCATGGACGGCTCCAACTTCTTGCATTCGGTGGCGTACGTGACGTTCCAGGAGCTCGCGACGCGCGTGTCCCACCGCAACACGGGTCTGGCCTGTGGTGACCCGATCGCCGATCGAATGCTGGCCCGGGTGGCCGCCGACGAGAATTTGCACATGATTTTCTACCGGAACCTGGGCGAGGCGTCGCTCGACCTGGTCCCGGACCAGATGGTCCGGGCCATCGCCGATGTCGCGACGGACTTTCAGATGCCGGGACTGAACATGCCGAACTTCCGCAAGAACGCCATGATCCTGGCGAAACACGGGATCTACGATCTCCGCCAGCATCTGGACGAGGTGCTGATGCCGGTGCTGCGGAAATGGAACATCTTCGAGCGCAACGACTTCAGTGGTGAGGGCGAACGCGATCGCGATCGTCTGGCTGCATTCGTCCAGGATCTCGAGGCGAAGGCGACGAAGTTCGAGGAATCGCGCGATCGCCTGTTGGCGCGGGAGGCAGCGCGGGCCGAGAAAGCGTCCTGACCTGCTACGGAATCGCTGCTGCGGGTCGTGATCGAAGCTCGGAGGTGTTAGAGTCCGGTCACGGGTGGGCCCGATGAGGCGATGGTCGTAGTGCGTGGGGAGGGCCGATGGTGCCTGGGGGGAATCGCGTGAGCGGTGGTGTCCGGTTCGTTGCGTGCCTCGGTGAGGCGTCACGCGTAATCGACGGTGTCTGCTGGTGAGCAGATTCAGGTTCGACGAGTCCGGCCGGATGCTGGCGGTATTCGCCGCGGTGACCACGGTTCTCTACATCGCGAACGGCATCGCATCGTGGTCGGACCTGTCCGGCCCGCAGCAGCTCTTCGCCGCGCTCGCAGTGGTTCTGGGGCCGGCGGCGATCGTTGTTCTCGCCCGGGCAGGAGCGCCGAGTCCCAAGCATGCGGTCGGCACCGCCACCGCCCTGTCGGTGGGCGCGCTTGCCTGTGCATTGGGCAGTAGCAACACGATGCCCGCGTTCTTGATCTGTGTGCAAGCGGCGATGTTCCTCGGCATGCACATCGGTGCGTTCTGGTCCGAGCGCGACGCTGGAATATGGGTTGCAGTACTGGCCGTGTCTGCGGTCGTGGGCGCCGCTGTCGCCCCCTACGGCACGCCCTTCATCAGCTACATTCTGGTCGCCCTGGGCATCGTCGGCGCAACGGAAGTCTTCGGGGTGTTCGCGCGTCGAATGCGGTATTCGGCCACTCATGACGCGTTGACGGGCCTGCTCAATCGATTCGGTTTCGAGTCGAAGATCGAGAAGATGTTGCCCGCGTGCGCCGCTCGTGGTCTGACGGTCAGTCTGGCGGTGCTCGATCTCGACAACTTCAAGGAGATCAACGACGAGTACGGCCATATTGCCGGCGACGTGTTGCTCACTCGCGTCTCGAAGGCGTGGAAGGGGCAACTGACGAAACGGGACGTTCTGGGCCGGCTCGGCGGAGACGAATTCGTCCTGTTCATGCCAGGGGTTCTCGAGGCCGAAGCCTGGCAGGTCATCGACGGCTTGCGTCGATCCCATCGAGCCGAGTGGAGCGTCGGTCTGGCGTGTATGCCTGCCGGCCGCCGGTGGGGTGAAATATACCGCGCTGCAGACGCAGACCTGTACCGCGCCAAGCGGAGTCGTCCCCCGAAGGCGTCTCGCCATACCGAGCCCGGCGACGGACATCGCGGGCCGGTACGCAGAATCGTGTAGCGATACACCGATGTGGCCGTCATCCCCAGATTTCATCCACAGCCTGGGGATAGATTTCTCGCTGCACCGTCTCGCTGACGTTGACTCGTCGAGTACGACGACAACGCTGCGGGGGGATTGCGATGGTCACGCTCGATGACGTCAGATCATGGGACAGTCAGGCGCTGACCGCCGTCTCGAATCGGTTCATGCACAGTTGGCGTGAATTGACCGCCGTGCACAGCTCACTGCTGGAGACCGTCGTCGACGACGGATGGCAGGGCCCCGCGGCAACGGCATACCGGGATGCCATCGGAGCTCTAAGTGCGCAGGTGGGGGACTGTGCGACGGAGCTACTGCGGGTAGCGCTGTGCACCGCTCCGGCGGCCATCGACATGGCGGGACTCGTCTCGGCGCTGACCGCTCTGGAATCGAACGCCGCGTGCGAGCACTTCGATATCCGACGCGACGGTTCGGTGACCGACGTGCTGACGTCGTATTCGGTTGCGCAGCAGGACCTGTCGTCGACCATTCGCGATCGGCGTCGCCGTTGCACCGAGTTGGCCGAACGCATCACCCAACTGATGCGAGCCGCGACCGCGTTCGACGACGACCTTGCCCGACGCCTCGCCGGCGACATCTCACCGGGAAAACTGGCCACGGCAGGGGTATCGGTAGTGCCGGTCGCTGGGAGCCCGGCCACGAATGCGGCGTTCTGGAGCGCTCTCTCGCCCGCCGAGCGCACTCGGCTGCTCGTCGAGCACCCGGCTCTCATCGGTAATCTGGACGGCGTGCCGGGCCGAATTCGGGATTCAGCGAACCGTCGGGTACTTGCCAGTGAGCGCCTCCGACTGCAGGCTGTGGCGGGTGAACTCCGAAACCAATTGCAGGACAATATTTTCGGAGGACTATTCAGTGATGCTGACGCCGGCTTGGAACAGACGCGAACGCGGTTGAGTTCGCTCGACGCGATCGAGAGCACTCTGGCGCAGGGTGACAGGCAACTGTTGGCGCTCGACAATTCCACGTATGCGGAGACCACTGCCGCGATTGCAATAGGTGACGTCGACACGGCAACGCACGTGGCGGTGTTCGTACCCGGCCTCGGCTCGACGGTCCACGGAGACGCGGTACGTTACGACGGCGACCTGGAAGATCTCAAAACTACTGTGGAACAGATATTTTCGGAGGATCCGCCGCCCACCGTCGCAGCCGTGACGTGGATGAACTACCAGGCACCACAGCTGGGATGGGGCCTGCTCGATCCCGATCGGACCGTCGTATCCGATGCAGCAGCGCACGCGGGGGCGACGCGATTGGTGCCCTTTCTGGAGGGCCTCGACGTGGCCCGGTCGAACAATCCACATCTGTCGGTGCTCGCGCACTCGTACGGATCATTGACCGCAGCCGCTGCCCTGCACGAAAGCACCGGCGTCGACGAGTTCGTGGCCCTCGGATCACCTGGCCTCGGCACCGACAGTGTGACCGACCTACAGGTTCCCGACGGTCACGTTTTCGCGGCGGAGGCGCGCGGGGACATCGTTGCCGACATCGGTGCCTTCGGTCGCGATCCCGGCACACTCGATGGAGTGACCCAACTGGCGACCGACGAGGGCGACGGGCGTCCGGGCACGACAGGTCACGGCGACTACCTCACGGACGGTTCGAGCGTCGAACACAACGTCGCGCTGGTCGTCGCCGGCCGGGGTGACGATGCAGAAACCAGGCCCCGGCCGGGCCTGTTCGATCTACTACAGAAGCTTCTATACCTGTGACGTCGACTCGTCTTCGTAATCGACCAGGCTGGGCGGCGTATCTGCGGGCGGCGGCACCTCGTGGCGGCGACGGCTGAGGTAGAACACGACACCTCCGACGACGACAGCGGCAGCTCCGAGCGCCAGGACGCGACGCTTGTTTCCCGGTATCCGATCAGTCGTGAGAGCTGCCTTGGTCAGATCGGCCCGGGCAATGCGCTCGGCAGTTGCCGCGCGACGCTGCGCAGCCTGCTTACGCGCCAGACCGTAGCCGCGCTTGGCGAGCAACAGGCCCACTCCGGCAGGGCCCTTGCTCACGACGGAAGCGGCACCGAGCAGCGTCGACGCCGCCGTACCGGTGGAGGAGTGAACCCGCTCGGTTTTCGTTGTGCTCGTCATGCCCTCACTGTTCCACAACAGCGCCCCGATCGACCCTCCCGATACACCACCTGTGAACTACCCGGTCGGTCGAGATGGCACGATGGTGAGCGTGACTTCACCAAACAAGACCCAAACGGCAACGCTGCACACCAACCGCGGCGACATCGTCATCGAACTGTTCGGCAATCACGCCCCCAAGACCGTCGCGAACTTCGTCGGTCTCGCGGACGGGTCGAAGGAATACACGACGCAGAACGCGTCGGGTGCCAAGACCGGACCGTTCTACGACGGCGCAGTCTTCCACCGCGTCATCGACGGTTTCATGATCCAGGGCGGCGACCCGACCGGAACCGGCACCGGCGGACCGGGCTACAAGTTCGAGGACGAGTTCCACCCGGAGCTCTCCTTCGACCGCCCGTACCTGCTGGCCATGGCCAACGCAGGCCCCGGCACCAACGGCTCGCAGTTCTTCATCACCACCGGCAAGACCCCGCACCTCAACCGCAAGCACAGCATCTTCGGTGAGGTCACCGACGAGGCGTCCAAGAAGGTCGTCGACGCCATCTCGAGCACGCAGGTCGGCCGCGGCGATCGCCCGGTGGAAGAGGTCGTCATCAACAGCATCACCATCGCCTGATTCGGTTGTAGAAGGAATTACACGATGACAAACCCCGGCTGGGGTGGCGCGTACGGCGACCAGCCCAACCCACCCCAGTCGGTGTGCGTCAGACATCCCGATCGCCCGACCGGCCTGGCCTGCTCTCGATGCGGCCGGCCCGCGTGCCCACAGTGCCTGCAGCCCGCGGCCGTCGGGCAACACTGTGTCGACTGTGTTCGCGACGGTAACAAGAACGTCCGGACCGCACGTACGGTCGCCGGCGCGCCGATGACACGCTCCGCCAAGACACCCCTGACCTTCGCGCTGATCGCGATCAACGTCGTGATCTTAGGGATCACCGCCGCTCAATCCGGCGACCTCATGAGCAATTTCCGCGGATCCTCGCTGGCCGACGCCTGGGCACTGAACAGCCTGCTGGTCGCGGACGGCGATGTGTGGCGCCTCCTCAGCAGTGGGTTCATCCACATAGGACCCATCCACCTGCTGGTCAACATGTTCGCCCTCTACATCATCGGCCGAGACGTCGAACTGGTGCTGGGCCGCAGCCGCTATCTCGCCGTCTACTTCCTGTCGCTGCTCGGCGGCAGCGCATCGGTCATGCTGTTCGAGAACCCCCTCGCCGCCACCGCCGGCGCGTCGGGTGCCGTATTCGGATTGCTCGGTGCGCAGGCCGTCATTCTGCTGCGACTCAAGCGCTCCCCGACCCCGGTCCTGATCGTGATCGCTCTGAACATCTTCATCAGCATCTCGATCCCCAGCATCTCGCTGTGGGGCCACATGGGCGGACTGGTCGCCGGAGCGGCAGCCACCGCCGGATTGGTGTTCCTACCCAACCGCAACAGCGCGCAGCCTCGTGCCGGGATATCCCTCGCCTGGCTCTCCGTGGCCGCAGTAGCCCTGATAGCCCTGGGCACCATCGCGGTCCGAGTCCTCGACCTGCGCGCGCAGATGGGCCTCTGAAGTCCACTAGATGTGCCATTGACCCCCGAAAAGGCCACTGGACGTCACATTGACTCCCGACGACGCCGATCGCGAGCTCGGCAATCCCCACGTGCTGCTGGCTGGTGCCCGGCGGCTTTGCGACGGCTCACTGGTCCACTAGATGTGCCATTGACCCCCGGAAAGTCCACTGAACGTCACATTGAGTACCCCGGAGGGGGCGGGGACGGTGGGCGGTCAGTTGTTCGGCGGCACCAGACCGTAGGTGTCGAGTACCTCGAACACGTCGCGTGGGTCGGCTCCCAGGTCCCATCGACCGAAGATGATGAGTCGATCGTCGTCCTCGTCGGGTGGGCGGACGTCCAGTTCGAGCATCGGGACTCGTCGTCCCAGTCTCGGGTAGCGGACCACTTTGATTTGGACGATGTCGGCGCGCGAGTACGTGCGCGTGCCGGTGAGTCGTTTCATCACCAGGGAGCCGTCGGGTGTGATGGCGAGTCGGGGGCGTTGTGCGGCCGCGAGGGCTGCCATCACCCAGGTTCCGACGGCGGCGAGTCCGACGAGGAAGGTTCCGGCGGCGTCCGAGGAGGCGAGGACGGCACCGATGGCGAGTGCGATACCGCCTGCCACCAGCGCGCCGACGGCTACGGCCGGCGTCGCCCATCGGTGTTCGTACACACCCTGTGGATGGTTGGGAAAGTTATCCACAGGGTTTATCCACATTGGGGATGAATGACATGGGTGTAACTCGGCCGGCTCTCAGCGCCATCGCATGGTCATGACGAGGCCGACGACCATGAAGCCGAATCCGATGAGGAAGTTGTACGCACCGAGGTTGCCGATGAACGAGATGTCTTCCTGGGCCAGGTAGTACACGATCAGCCACAGCAGCCCTACCAGCATGAATCCGAGCATCAGGACCACGTACCAGACCGGCGACGGGCCGGCGTTGACCTTCACCGGCGTGCGGTTGGCCGGGTTGATCGTGTAGTCGTTCTTCTTCCGTACCTTCGACTTCGGCATTGCGTCCTCTTCGTGTTCTTGACGGTCATCGGCGTGCGCCGTGCCTGTGGACAACTGACGGTGACAACCTGTGGATCGATCGAGTTGCGTGCATCCCCAGGTTATTGTCTCCCGGAGAGCCGTGGCGGTCATCCACCCGGTTTGTAGTACACGCTAACTCAGATCAGCGCAGCACCGACCTACCGAACAGTGGCGAGCACTCTGTGAGACGACGATCGACCGATTCCTCCGAGACCCGATGGTGGGTGCTCGCTGTGGCGGTGTGCGCTGTGGTCGGTCTGCTGCTCGGAACCACGCGACATGCCTCGGACGGCAACGAGTTGCGGGGCGGTGACACGACACGGCTCGCCGATCTGGTCGATTCGGCCCAGAGAAGCAGCGACGATGCGCTGCGCAGTAGAGATGCGCTGGAGCAGCAGGTCGATCTCCTGCAGCAGCGTACGGCGGCGGGCGACTCCGAGGTGGCCGACGCGTTGGCCCGGGTCGACGCCCTCTCGGACGCGGCGGGCCGGGAGGAGGCGTCCGGCACGGGGTTGACGGTGACGATGGCCGACGCTCCACGCGGTCCCGACGGGTCGTATGCGTCCGACGCGTCTCCGGACGACCTGGTGGTTCATCAGGTCGACGTGCAGAGTGTCCTCAACGCCCTGTGGGCCGGTGGTGCGTCGGCGATGGCGATGCAGGATCAGCGTCTGGTGGCGTCGTCGGCACCGCGGTGTATCGGGAACACGCTGCTACTGGGCGGCCGGACGTACAGTCCGCCGTACGTGATGACGGCTCTCGGCGACCCGGATCGACTGCGGGCGGCGCTGGACAACGAGCCCGGGGTGCGGCTGTACGAGCAGTATGCGCTGCGCTATGGCCTCCGCTACGAGGTCGCGGCCTATCAGAACCTCTCGGTTCCGGCGTACACCGAATCGGTGCGCATGCGTTTCGCGGAGCCGCGCTGAGTACGCTGTCGACATGCGCATTCTCGTCGTCGACAACTACGACAGCTTCGTCTTCAACCTCGTCCAGTACCTGGGCCAGTTGAACGCCGAGGTCGAGGTGTGGCGCAACGACGACGAGCGACTCGCCGATCGCGACGCTGTCGCCGCGGAGTTCGACGGCATTCTGCTCAGCCCGGGCCCGGGAACCCCGCAGCGCGCCGGGGCCACGATGGACCTGGTTTCGGCGAGCGCGCGGGCCGGAACCCCGCTGCTCGGTGTGTGTCTGGGCCATCAGGCCATCGGAGCCGCGTTCGGTGCCACGGTCGAGAAGGCTCCGGAGCTGCTGCACGGCAAGACCAGCCTCGTCCATCACACCGGTGTCGGCGTCCTGGAAGGGATGGCCGAGCCGTTCACGGCCACCCGCTATCACTCGCTGACCGTCCGCGAGGACACCATCCCCGCGGAGCTCGAGATCATCGGCCGTACCGAATCCGGTCTGGTGATGGCCATGAGGCACACCGAGCTACCCATTCACGGCGTGCAGTTCCATCCGGAGTCCATCCTCACCGAGGGCGGGCACCGGATGCTGGCCAACTGGCTCGCAGTGTGCGGTATGCCCACCGATTCCGGTTTGGTGGGAACCCTGGAGGCGCAGGTCGCCGAGGCCTTCGCCTGATCGTCGATCGCTAACGCCCGGGGATACCCAGGGCACCGATGCTGATCGTGACGGTGTCGGACTTGCTGATCTCGGACCCTGCCGGCTGCGTCTGATTCACCACTCGCCCGACCATCAACGGATCCAGCGTCGCTTCCCTTGTCGCCGTCAGTTCCGCTGCCGTGCCCGTCCAGCCGGCCGACTGCAGCGCGGCCAACGCCTGTGCCTCGGTCAGACCGGCGAGGTCGGGCATGGGGATCTTGTCGCCGTTCGACACGCGCAGCGTGACGACGGTGTTCTCGGTGACATTGGTGCCGCCCACGGGGTCTGTGGAGACGACCTGACCCGTCGGCTGTCCCGAGTCGATGTTCTGAACCTGGACGCGCAGTCCGGCTCCCTCGACGTTCGGCTGCGCCACGTTCACGAGTTGCCCCACGACATCGGGCATCCGAACCTGCGCGGGCCCGGTGCCCAGCGTGATGCGGACCTGCGAGTTGGCGTTCATGCTCACGCCCGAGGACGGATTCTGCTCGACGACCTTGTCGAGGTTCTCGGGTGACGACGGAGCACGGGCGACGGTGGCATCGAGCTGGAGGCCCACCTCGTTCAGTGCATCCGACGCCTGCTGCTGGGTGAGGCCGGTCAGTCGAGGAACCTGCACCTGCTGCGGTCCCGAGGACACGTCGAGCTGGATGTTCCCCGGCGATTCGGTCTGTGATCCGGCCGCCGGATTGGTGCCGATGGCCGAGCCTTCCGGAATCGCCGCGTCGGGCTTCTCCTGGATGCTCACTCGCAGGCCGGCTTCTTCGAGTTGACGCTGTGCCTCGTCTGCGGACAGTCCTACGACGGAAGGCACGGCGACGGTCTTGGGGTCGGCACCGGGACCGAGCGACCACAGGAAGGCACCGACGATAGCGACGACGATGATCGCGGCCGCCGAGATCAACGCGATCTTGAGGCCGCGGCGGTTCTTCGGTTCGTCGTAGTCCTCCGTGTGGCGTGACGACCGAGGTGCCGCGGTAGCGGCGGGCTTGTCCTTGCCGGAGAAATCGGCCTGACGGGAATCGACGGAGCCGAGGATGGTGGTTCGATCCTCGTCGTTCATCACCATGGGCGCACTCGGGCGCTGTCCACCCAGAACGCGGACCAGGTCGGTACGCATCTCGGCGGCGCTCTGGTAGCGATTGGCCGGGTTCTTGGCCATTGCCTCGAGGATGATCGAGTCGAGTTCGCGTGGGACGGTGTCGTTGACGAGCGATGGCAGCTGGGGGTCTTCACGGACGTGCTGGTAGGCGACGGCGACCGGCGAATCCCCCTTGAACGGCGGCTCGCCGGTGAGGATCTCGAACAGCACGCAGCCGAGCGAGTAGACGTCCGAACGCGCATCGACCTGTTCTCCACGGGCCTGCTCGGGCGAGAGGTACTGCGCGGTTCCGATCACGGCGGCGGTCTGAGTCATCGGCGAGGACGAGTCGGCGATGGCGCGGGCGATGCCGAAGTCCATCACCTTCACCGCGCCGGCGTTGTTGATCATGATGTTGGCGGGTTTGACGTCGCGGTGCACGATGCCGTTGCGGTGGCTGAAATCGAGCGCAGCACAGACGTCGGCGATGACCTCCATGGCCCGACGCGGCTCCATGGGTCCTTCGGCGCGCACGATGTCGCGCAGCGTGTCGCCGTCGACGTATTCCATGACGATGAACGGGAGCGGACCGGCTTCGGTCTCCGCTTCACCGGTGTCGTAGACGGCGACGATGGCGGGGTGATTGAGCGCAGCAGCGTTCTGTGCCTCACGTCGGAACCTCAGGTAGAACGTGGGGTCGCGAGCGAGGTCGGCGCGCAGAACCTTGATGGCGACGTCACGATCGAGTCGGGTGTCCCGAGCGAGGTGAACCTCGGACATACCGCCGAAACCGAGTATCTCGCCCAGCTCGTAGCGAGAGGAGAGCGTACGGGGAGTCGTCATCGTTGTCCTTGTGGTGCTTGCGGGAACGGAATCTCGATCAGCGGCCTGCGAGTCGTCGTCTGGGTGGGCTGCGCCGAGGTCGTCGTGCTCTCTTCGGTGGTCGTCGGCTCCTCCGAGGTGGTCGTGGTCGTCGTGGTGGTGGTCGTCGTTTCTTCGGTGGTCGTGGTTTCTTCGGTGGTGGTCGTCGGCTCGGTGGTCGTTGTGGTCGTGGTCGTCGGCTGCGTGGTGGTCGTGGGCTGCACGAACGGTGTCGGCGAGTCGTCCCTGCCACCGGTCAGCAGTACGTAACCGCCGATCAGGATGGCCAACAGCAGGAGCGCGCCGCCGCCCCAGGCCAACGCCTTCTGTGCCGAGGACATGCCGGTCTGCTCGGGAACCGCTGCAGCTGCAGTGCCGGTAGCCGGGCCCCGGTAATCCCGTTGCGAGGTCGGCATCATCTGGGTGCTCGACGGCGGAGGCGGCTGCGGGCTGGGCACGACGCCGGGCATCATGACTCTCCCGGTTCCGGTACCGCGCGAGTTGCCGGGTGCAGGCGGGCGGCGGCCGGCCCGAACTGCGGCGACGGCGTCGGCGAATTCACCGCCGTTGGCGTACCGGGCGGCCGGATCCTTGACCATCGTGATCTCGATGAGCTCACGGACGGCAGGGGGTAGGTCGACCGGCATGGGTGCCGGTGCTTCGCGGACGTGCTTCATGGCGACGGTCAAGGCGCCGTCGCCCACGAAAGGCCGTGTGCCCGCCAGTACTTCGTATCCGACGACGCCGAGTGAGTAGACGTCGGATGCCGAGGTTGCCTCTTCGCCGAGGGCTTGCTCGGGAGCGATGTACTGGGCGGTGCCCATGACCATTCCGGTCTTGGTGACCGGGGAGGCGTCGACGGCCTTGGCGATGCCGAAGTCGGTGATCTTGACCTGCCCGGTGGGGGTGATCAGGATGTTGCCGGGCTTGACGTCGCGGTGGACGACCCCTGCGGTGTGCGCGATCTGCAGCGCGCGCCCGGTCTGCTCGAGCATGTCGAGGGCGTGGCCGAGTGGCAGCCGCGACATGCGACCCAGCACTGCGTTGAGGGGTTCGCCGTTGACCAGTTCCATCACCAGGTAGGCGAGCGATTCGCCTGCACCGTCGCGGGTCTCGCCGTAGTCGTACACCCCGGCGATTCCGGGGTAGTTCAGCTGAGCGGTGGTACGGGCCTCGAACCTGAAGCGCTGCAAGAACTCCGGGTCCTCGGAGAACTCGGCTTTGAGTACCTTCACGGCGACACGGCGGTCGAGGCGATTGTCCATCGCCTCCCAGACCTGTCCCATGCCGCCGGTGGCGATGAGGCGCAGCAGTCTGTAGCGCTGTGCGATGACGGCTCCGTTACTCAGTGGCACCGATGCTCACCTCCCCTGCAATGCGGCGGCGATGACGGCGCGGCCGATGGGTGCTGCCACCGAACCGCCGGTGGCGGCGAGGGCTCGATCTCCGCCGTCCTCGACGATGACGGCGATGGCGACCTTGGGGTCCTTCGCCGGTGCGAATCCGATGTACCACGCGTGGGGCGGGGTGTTGCGAGGATCCGAACCATGTTCTGCGGTACCGGTTTTCGACGCGATCTGCACCCCGGGGATCTTGCCTTCCCCGCTGGTGTTGTTCTCGGAACCGATCATCAGATCGGTCAGGGTCGAGGCCGTATCGGGGCTGATCGCCTCACCCATCGATTGGGGTTGGTAACTGGACAGGTCCGACAGGTCGGGAGACTGCAACTGCTGCACCAGGTTCGGCGCCATCCGTACACCGCCGTTGGCGACGGTCGCGGCAATGACGGCGTCCTGCAGCGGGGTCAGCGCCACGTCGCGCTGACCGATGCTGGACTGGCCGAGAGCAGCGTCGTCGTCGATCGATCCGATGGTGCTGTCGGCGACGGTGAGCGGGATGCTGGTGTCCTCTCCGATACCGAACTTGGCGGCGGTCTCGCGCATCTTGTCGGCACCGGTGTCGATGCCCAGTTCGACGAAGGCGGTGTTGCACGACAGTGCGAATGCCTCACGTAGCGAGGCGGTCTGACCGCCTCCGCACGTCGAACCGTTGTAGTTCTCGAGCGTCGTCGACGTTCCCGGAAGGGTGATGTTCGACGCGGCCGTGAGTTGATCGTCCGGAGTGGCACCCGCTTGGAGCGCAGCAGCGGTCGTGATCACCTTGAACGTCGATCCCGGTGGGTAGGTCTGCGAGATCGCGCGGTTCACCAGCGGCTTGCCCGGATCGTCGCTCAGGTTCTCCCACGCGGTCGACGTGGTGCTGCCGTCGTGGCTGGCCAGCAGGTTGGGGTCGTAGCTCGGCGTGCTGGCCATGGCGAGAATGTTGCCGGTGGCGGGGTCGAGGGCCACGACGGAGCCGGTGTATCCCTTGGCGGTCAGCTGGTCGTACGCCACCTGTTGGACGACCGGGTCGATGGTGGTGACGACGTTGCCGCCGCGGGGATCCCGGCCGGAGATGAGGTCGAACAGGCGTCCGCCGAACAACCGGTCGTCGGATCCGTTGAGTACCGGGTCCTCGGCGCGTTCGAGACCGGTGCTCGAGTACAGCATCGAATAGAAGCCGGTGATCGGGGCGTTGGCCTGCGGGCTCGCGGGGGAGATCGAGTTCTGCGGGTACGTGCGCAGGTATTTGTAGCGATCGTCGGTGGCAACCGACGATGCGAGAACCTGGCCACCGGCCGAGATCTGACCGCGCTGACGTGAGTACTCGTCGAGCAGAACGCGGGAGTTCCGCGGGTCGGTGCGCAGGTCGTCGGCCTTGATGACCTGAACGTAGGTCGCGTTGGCGAGCAGGGCGACCACCATCACCATGATGGCGATGGAGACGCGGCGTAGGGGAGTGTTCATGCGCGCTTCACCATTTCGGTCGGCGCCTCGGCGATCGGGGCGGCCACAGCGGGCTTCTTCTTGGGGGTCGCAGGCTCACGCGCTGCGTCGGAGATCTTGATCAGCAAGGCCACCAACAGGTAGTTCGCCAGCAACGAGGATCCTCCGTACGACATGTACGGGGTGGTCAGACCGGTCAGCGGGATGAGTTTGGTGACGCCGCCGACGACGACGAACAGCTGGACGGCGACAGTGAACGAGAGCCCGGCGGCGAGCAACTTGCCGAAGCTGTCTCGGACGGCGAGCGCAGTACGCATTCCGCGAATGACGAACAGCAGATACAGGATCAGCACTGCGGCCAAACCGATGAGGCCGAGTTCCTCGCCGACGGTGGCGATGATGAAGTCGGTCTTGGGGAACGGAACCTGCGACGGGCGACCGCTGCCGAGGCCGGTGCCGGCGAGCCCACCGGTGGCCAGACCGAACAGCGACTGGGAAATCTGGTAGCCGGTGTCGTTGTAGTCCGCGAACGGGTCCAACCAGGTCAGTGTCCGCACGCGCACGTGGCTGAACGCCTGGTAGGCGAAGAAGAATCCGACCATCAGCAGACCGCTGCCGATGATGATCCAGCCGACACGTTCGGTGGCGATGTAGATCATCACCAGAACGGTGCTGAAGATCAGCAGCGACGTGCCCAGGTCCTTCTCGAACACGAGCACCGCGACCGAGACGATCCACACGACGATGATGGGCCCGAGATCGCGAGCGCGCGGAAAGTCCATGCCGAGCCAGTGTTTGCCTGCAGTGGTGAACAGTTCACGCTTGGACACCAGCAGCGACGCGAAGAAGATCAGCAACAGAATCTTGGCGAACTCACCGGGCTGCAAACTGAAGCCGGGCAACCGAATCCAGATCTTGGATCCGTTGACCTCGGAGAACGCCGACGGCAGCAGCGCAGGAATGGCGAGAAGGATCAAGCCGGCCAGCCCGAGGGTGTACCCGTAGCGTGCCAGGGTGCGGTAGTCGCGCAGCAACACCAGCAGCGCGACGAAGCCGGCGATGGCCAGCGTCGTCCACAGCACCTGCTGGTTGGCGTCGGGCGACGGAATGGGATTGCCGAGATACTGCGCCTGTTGCTGATCGGCCAGGTCCAGTCGATGGATCAGCACCAGGCCGAGACCGTTGAGCAGCGCGACGATCGGCAGCAGCAGCGGATCCGCATAGGGGGCGAACCGTCGTACGGCCAAGTGCGCCACCGTCACCAGTGCGAGGTAGGCCAGCGCGTACTTGGCCAGGTCCCAGGTGATCGTCTGTTCCTGGCTGGCTTCGACGAGGATCAACGAGATGGTGGTGATCAGGACCGCGGCACCGAGCAGCAGCAATTCGACATTGCGACGATTCGACTGGATCGGTGCGGGAGCGAACCCACCGGGAGGACTCGGAAAGGAGCCTCCTGCGGACGGATTGGAACTCATCGAGTACCGGTCCTGCAGTTCTGGCCTGGGATCTGCGCGACGGTCGGTGTCGGCACGGCGGTAGTGGTCGGGGCAGCTTCCGGAACGGGCTCCGGCGCGGGCGGAGGCAACGGAACTCCGGGGGGAGGGATGATCGTCGTCGGGGCCGGTGCGGCTGTGGTGGTCACTGCCGGCTCGGTCTCGCAGACCTCCAATAGGTCTCCCGAGGCCAACCGTTGCACCTGACCGCGGGCGTCGTCGAGAGAGCCCGACGGGAGTCCTGCGGTCACCTGCTCGCGCGCGGCCGGCAACAGGTCGTCGATCTCGAACGGGACGCAATCGGCCGGCGCGGCGTCGGGTGCAGTCAATGTGACGCCACCGTTGTCGTCGAGGCAGCCGATCAATTCCACGCTCTGCAACGAGTACCCGAGAACGGAACCGGGGAGACCGCGCAGCACGGTGACCTTGCTGTTGTCCGCACCGACGTAGTAATTGCCCTTGATCACCGAATTGGCAACCACTACACCGATTCCGGCCAACACGACCAGGGTCAGCGCGATCAGTGACCACCGCAGTTTGTGCGACTTCTTCTCCGGTGTCACCACCGGAGCGGTCACGCGCTTGGGCGTCGTGCGCGGGGGACGCATGGCGGCGGCGCGGCCCGCTGCAGTGTTCGGCGGCGGAGCGTCCTCCTCGTCCTCGGTGCTGGCTGCGCCGCCGAGAATCGGGTGGCTCTGGCCGTAGTCGAGGTCGATGACGTCGGCGACGACGACGGTGACGTTGTCGGGGCCACCGCTGCGCAGGGCTAGTTCGATGAGGCGGTCGGCGCACGGCCCGGTCTCGCCCTCGGCGAGAGTGTTCTCGATGGTTTCGTCGCTCACGACGTCCGACAAACCGTCGGAGCACAACAGGTAGCGGTCGCCGGCACGGACCTCGCGGACGGTGAGCGTCGGCTCGATCTCGTTACCGGTCAGCGCCCTCATGATCAGTGAGCGTTGCGGGTGCGTGTGCGCCTGTTCGGCGGTGATGCGGCCTTCGTCGACCAGTGACTGGACGAACGTATCGTCGCGGGTGATCTGAGTGAGCGAGCCGTCGCGCAGCATGTAGGCACGCGAGTCACCGATGTGCACCAGACCCATTCGCTTGCCCGCGAACAGGATTGCGGTCAGCGTGGTTCCCATGCCGTCGAGTTCGGGCTCGTCTTCCACCTGGTCGGCGATGGAGGCGTTGCCCTCTCGGGTGGCGGCTTCGAGTTTGCCGAGCAGATCCTCGCCCGGTTCGTCGTCGTCGAGGTGCGCCAGCGCGGCGATCATCAACTGCGAGGCCACTTCGCCTGCGGCGTGACCGCCCATGCCGTCGGCCAGAGCCAACAGTCGCGCACCTGCGTAGACGGAGTCCTCGTTGTTGGAGCGAACGAGACCGCGATCGCTGCGGGCGGCGTAGCGGAGAACAAGGGTCACGGGCGCAACTCGATCACGGTCTTGCCGACGCGAACCGGAGTTCCCAGTGGAACGCGTACAGCGGTGGTGACCTTGGCTCGATCGAGGTAGGTGCCGTTGGTCGAGCCCAGGTCTTCGACGTACCAATCTCCGCCGCGAGGCGAGAGGCGAGCGTGCCTGGTGGACGAATAGTCGTCTGTCAGAACGAGAGTCGAATCGTCTGCGCGTCCGATCAGAACCGGCTGAGTGCCGAGCGAGATGCGCGTGCCGGCGAGGCCGCCCTGGGTCACCACGAGGTACTTCGCCACCTTCTGCTTGTTGAACGACGGGAGCACCTTCGAGCCACCGGAGTAGCGGGCGGGCACACGCATACCGGCTGCGGCATAGATGTCACTGCGCAGCGTCCGAAGAACGGCCCAGACGAAGAACCACAACAGGAGCAGAAAACCTGCCCTGGTCAGTTGCAGAATCAATCCCTGCACGACGATTCACCTCCTCCTTCGCGATCGGACCTGCATCCCCCACAATCCGACGCGGCGGCGCGACAGACATGGTTGTCTCGCAGCATCATAGGGTGCAGTCGCTCGTGTGGACGACATACGGGTGGGCGAACCTGCGAGTCGAGGAGACGAACATCTCGGTCGGCCGGGCCACTCCGGTGATCAGACGATCCGGACCAGAATCTCGGAGTGACCGGCGCGGATCACGTCGCCGTCGGCCAGTTGCCAATCCTGGACGGGTGCACCGTTGACGGTGGTTCCGTTGGTGGATCCCAGATCGGACAGCATGGCCACTCGGCCGTCCCAGCGAATCTCGATGTGTCGGCGTGACACCCCGGTGTCGGGGAGGCGGAACTGGGCGTCCTGGCCGCGCCCGATGATGTTCTGTCCGTCCCGGAGCTGGAAGTAGCGGCCGCTGCCGTCCTCTAGCTGAAGGGTCGCGGCGAGCGCCTGGGACTGACCTGCGTAGGACGCCGGCTGGTCGTAGCCGTAGCCGTCCCCGCGATCACCGGCACCCTGGGGGTAGCCGCGGCCGTAGGGCGCTTGGGCGGGCGGGTAGTCGTAGGCGGGCTGCTGGTAGCCCTGCTGTGGGTAACCGGCACCCTGCGGCTCGGCGTAGCGGCCGGCGGGCTCGCCGTACGCCTGCTCCTGGTAGGGAGCCTCGCTGTAAGCACCGCCCTGCTCGCCACCGTTGTAGTCGTAGCCGGCACCGTTGTAGCCCTGCGCGTCGTAACCCTGCGCGTTGTAGCCCTGCGCGTCGTAACCCTGGGCGTTGTAGCCCGCTCGGTCGTAGCCCTGGGCGTCGTATCCCTGCTCCTGGCCGTTGGGTGCTCCGTAGGCCTGGTCGTATCCCTGATCCTGGCCGCCGGCGGCGCTGTAGGCCTGGCCGTGCTGGGCGTACGGCTGCTCGTCGTAGCCCTGGTTCTCGTAGCCCTGGGCGTTGTACGGCTGCTGGTCGTAGCGCTGATCTCGATCGGCGGGCGCGTAACCCTGCGCGTCGTATCCGTTCTGCTCACGCGCCGCGTAGCGGGGATCCTGGCCACCGGCGTATCCGTTGCGCGCGCGCGGATCCGGACGATGTCCGTCCGCGGGGTCGCGCTGCGGGTCGTAGCCTGGGTTCTGCGTCATGTGGCCGGCTCCTGGTATCGACATCGGTGGGGCAGTCGGTCGCTGCGTGGCTGAAGGGACGGGACGGGCTGGCTGTGCCGACGCGTTCTGCTGAACAGAGCTGTTCTGCGCAGCAATCGCCGATCGTCCCACATCGGGATCGACCGAGCCACTGGCCCGGAACTGTCCGGTGTGAAGGGTGGGCGACGGTTCGAAGCGAACCACCACGTCACCGTAGGTCTGCCACCCCTGATCACGGATGTAATCGTCCAGGTGACGCGAGAAAGCCTTGACCGTGAGCTCGCGATCACCGGCAAGTTCCTCGTGATCCGAGCTGTTGATCGTGATCACGTAGTTGTTGGGTGCCAGGTAATGACCGCCGTCCAAGGGGCGAACGAGATCGGACGCCTCCTGTTGCAACGCCGCCTCGACTTCGGCCGGTACGACGCCGCCGCCGAACACGCGGGCGAAGACGTCGCCGACAGCGCTCTGCAGCTTGCGTTCGAAACGCTGAACGATGCCCATCGTGACCCCTCCTCTCACTGTGTTCTTCCACCCTGTGGTGCCTGTTGCCTACAACGGTGCGACGGCCGCGTGTCATCACGAAGTCGCGCTGCAAGCATGATATACGGTGCGGCCGACAGCAACGCTGTGCCGCCGGTTGCTCGGGGCAGCTCGAGACGGCGATTTTCGAGCACGGCGGGGTGCGTGTTAGTGTTCTCGCCGTCACCCGGGCGGGTGGCGGAATGGCAGACGCGCTGGCTTCAGGTGCCAGTGTCCTTCGGGACGTGGGGGTTCAAGTCCCCCTCCGCCCACCACACTGGCCGCAGCTGATCTCGATCGCTGCGGCCAGTAGTTTCTTCGAACCCCGGCGTGTGAGCGCGGGTGATGCCTTACATTCGTGTAGTTCGACAACGATGTCGACGTGTCGATGCAGAGCCGGATTCCGGACCCCGTCGATTCGGTGGTAAATCGCAGGTGAGAGCCCGAAGTAGGCTTACCTTATTTGCGAGAGCACCCTGGTACTGACTTATCGTTCGTAATTGGATCGGCCTCACCACGGCCTGATCCGTCGAGACCTTCACTTTTCTACCACGAGCCCACCCGCCCGTGCAGAGGAAAGCGTGGAAGATCGACAGGTGCTGCTTCAACGGCGAGGACGCACCGCAGGCCGTTCGAGCAGCCGGTTACACCACACCGTCGCCGACGAGTTTCAAGGCTGGACTTATCCGAAGGCTAGGTATGAAGCACACTCCGGGCCCGCAAGGCCTCTACGATCCCGTCAACGAACACGACTCCTGTGGTGTCGCATTCGTGGTGGACATGCACGGTCGCCGCAGTCGCGACATCGTCGAGAAGGCGATCACCGCACTGGTCAACCTCGAGCACCGCGGTGCCGCGGGCTCCGAACCGAACACCGGCGACGGTGCGGGCATTCTGATCCAGGTACCGGACGCGTTCTTCCGCGCCGTCGTAGATTTCGAGCTCCCCGCACCCGGTGCCTACGCAACCGGTGTCGCATTCCTGCCGCAGGGCCGCAGCGACGCAGCACGCGCGTGCGAGGGTGTCGAGCGCATCGTCGAGAGCGAAGGCATGACCGTCCTCGGATGGCGTGAGGTCCCCACCGACGACTCCTCCTTGGGCGCGTTGGCGCGCGACGCGATGCCGACGTTCCGTCAATTGTTCTTCTCCGCTCCCGACGCGGCGATCACCGACCTCGAACTCGAGCGTCGTGCCTTCGTCATTCGCAAGCGCGTCGAACACGAGTTGGGTGAAGAGGGCGCAGGCAAGGACGGCCCCGGTCGCGAGACCGTGTACTTCCCGTCACTGTCCTCGCAGACGTTCGTCTACAAGGGCATGCTGACCACGCCCCAGCTCAAGGGCTTCTACCTCGACCTACAGGACGAGCGCGTCGAAAGTGCACTTGGCCTTGTGCATTCGCGTTTCTCGACCAACACGTTCCCGTCGTGGCCGTTGGCCCACCCGTTCCGCCGGGTCGCACACAACGGTGAGATCAACACCGCGACCGGCAACGAGAACTGGATGCGCGCCCGCGAGGCCCTCATCACCTCCGACGTATTCGGTGGCTCGGAAGCGCTCGAGAAGATCTTCCCCGTCGTCACCCACGGAGCCAGTGACACAGCACGTTTCGACGAGGTGCTCGAACTGCTGCACCTCGGCGGCCGCAGCCTGCCGCATGCCGTGCTGATGATGATTCCCGAGGCCTGGGAGCGGCACGAATCCATGGACCCCGCGCGTCGGGCGTTCTACAAGTACCACTCCTCGCTGATGGAGCCCTGGGACGGACCTGCCTCGGTGTGCTTCACCGACGGCACCGTCATCGGCGCCGTGCTGGACCGCAACGGACTTCGCCCGAGCCGCCTGTGGGTCACCGACGACGGCTTGGTCGTCATGGCTTCCGAGGTCGGCGTACTGGACATCGACCCGTCGAAGGTCGTGCGCAAGGTGCGTCTGCAGCCGGGCCGCATGTTCCTCGTGGACACCGCGCAGGGCCGAATCGTCTCCGACGACGAGATCAAGGACGAGCTCGCCGCCGAGCATCCGTACCAGCAGTGGCTGGACGAGGGTCTGACGTCCATCGACGATCTTCCCGATCGGCCGCACGTGCACATGCCGCACGATCGCGTGCTCATCCGCCAGCAGATCTTCGGATACACCACCGAAGAACTGAACGTGCTCGTCTCGCCGATGGCGAAGTCCGGTGCCGAGGCAATCGGTTCGATGGGAACCGACACTCCGATCGCGATCCTGTCGGCCCGTCCGCGGATGCTGTTCGACTACTTCTCGCAGCTGTTCGCTCAGGTCACCAACCCGCCGCTGGACGCGATCCGCGAAGAGATCGTCACCAGCCTGGGTGGCACCATCGGACCCGAGGGCGACCTGCTCAACCCGGGTGCGGACGGCTGCAAGCAGATCGTGTTGCCGCAGCCGATTCTGCACAACGACGATCTCTCCAAGCTCGTGCACATCAACGACGAGGGCACGCAGGAAGAGCTTCGCTCGGTGGTCGTTCGTGGCCTGTACCCCGTTGCCGAGGGCGGTGAGGGCCTGCGAAAGTCGTTGGAGGCCATCCGCGCTCAGGTTTCGGCTGCGATCTCGGGCGGCGCGCGCATCATCGTTCTCTCGGATCGAGAGTCCAGTGAGAAGCTCGCCCCGATCCCGTCGCTGCTGCTCACCTCCGCAGTGCACCACCACCTCGTTCGGGAGAAGACCCGCACCAAGGTCGGTCTGATCATCGAGGCCGGTGACGCCCGCGAGGTGCATCACATGGCACTGCTCATCGGATTCGGTGCAGCAGCGGTCAATCCGTACATGGCCTTCGAGTCGATCGAGGACATGATCGAGCGCGGTGCCCTCACCGGCATCGACTTCGACAAGGCCGTCGGCAACTACATCAAGGCTGCAGGCAAGGGCGTGCTGAAGGTGATGTCCAAGATGGGCATCTCGACCCTCGCGTCGTACACCGGAGCCCAGCTGTTCCAGGTCATCGGCCTGTCGCAGGAACTGGTCGACGAGTACTTCACCGGGCTCAACAGCCATCTCGGTGGCATCGACCTCGATCAGGTCGCCGACGACGTCGCAGCGCGACATGGCGTGGCGTACCTCGACAACCGTCAGGAACGCGCACACCGTGAGCTCGAGACGGGCGGCGAGTACCAGTGGCGTCGGGAAGGGGAGTACCACCTCTTCAACCCTGACACCGTCTTCAAGCTGCAGCACTCCACCCGCACCGGTCAGTACGACATCTTCAAGGAATACACCAAGATGGTCGACGACCAGTCCGAGCGGCTCGCGTCGCTGCGCGGTCTGTTCCGCTTCAAGACCGAAGAGCGACAGGCGATTTCGATCGACGAGGTCGAGCCGGCCAGCGAGATCGTCAAGCGTTTCTCCACGGGTGCGATGAGCTACGGCTCCATCTCGGCCGAGGCGCACGAGACCCTCGCCATTGCCATGAACCGTCTCGGCGGGCGGTCGAACTCCGGTGAGGGCGGCGAGGACGTCTCGCGCTTCGAGCCGGACGAGAACGGCGATTGGCGGCGCAGTGCCATCAAGCAGGTCGCGTCGGGACGTTTCGGCGTCACCTCGCACTACCTGACGAACTGCACCGACATCCAGATCAAGATGGCGCAGGGAGCCAAGCCCGGTGAGGGCGGCCAGCTTCCGGCTCACAAGGTGTACCCGTGGGTCGCCGAGGTTCGGCACTCCACGCCGGGTGTCGGTCTGATCTCGCCGCCGCCGCACCACGACATCTACTCGATCGAGGATCTCGCGCAGCTGATCCACGACCTGAAGAACGCGAACCCGTCGGCTCGTATCCACGTCAAGCTCGTCTCCGAGGTCGGAGTCGGCACCGTTGCGGCGGGTGTGTCCAAGGCACACGCCGACGTGGTGCTCATCTCGGGCCATGACGGCGGCACCGGCGCGACGCCGTTGACGTCGGTCAAGCACGCAGGTGGACCGTGGGAGCTCGGCTTGGCCGAAACCCAGCAGACGTTGCTGCTCAACGGTCTTCGCGATCGCATCGTCGTGCAGGTGGACGGCCAGCTCAAGACCGGCCGCGACGTCATGGTCGCTGCTCTGCTCGGCGGCGAGGAGTTCGGTTTCGCCACCGCTCCGCTCGTCGTCTCGGGCTGCATCATGATGCGCGTCTGCCACCTCGATACCTGCCCCGTCGGTGTTGCGACACAGAACCCGTTGCTGCGCAAGCGTTTTGCGGGCAAGCCCGAGTTCGTCGAGAACTTCTTCATGTTCATCGCCGAAGAGGTGCGTGAGCTCATGGCCGAGCTCGGCTTCCGCACGCTCGACGAAGCCGTCGGCCAGGTCGGTCTGCTCGACACGACCGCGGCCAAGGAGCACTGGAAGGCGTCGAAGCTCGATCTGTCGCCGATCCTCGAAGAGGTCGAGTCGGCGTTCATGAACCAGAACCTGTACAACACAGGCGTTCAGGATCACGGTCTCGACAAGGCCCTCGATCAGCAGCTCATCTCGGCCAGCCGCAATGCGTTGGACAAGGGCGAGAAGGTCGCGTTCGAGTCCAAGATCACCAACGTCAACCGCACCGTCGGCACGATGCTCGGACACGAGGTGACCAAGGCCTACGGCGGCGTCGGCCTGCCGGACGACACCATCGAGATCACGTTCACCGGCTCGGCCGGCAACAGTTTCGGTGCGTTCGTGCCCTCCGGTATGACGTTGCGCCTCAACGGAGACGCCAACGACTTCGTCGGCAAGGGCCTGTCCGGTGGACATCTCGTGCTGCGGCCGTCGCTGAACGCTCCGAAGGGATTCGTGGCCGAGGACAACATCATCGGCGGCAACGTATTCCTGTTCGGTGCCACCAGCGGTGAAGCCCTGATCCGCGGCGTCGTCGGCGAACGGTTCGCGGTTCGTAACTCCGGTGCCGTTGCTGTCGTCGAAGGCGTCGGCGATCACGGCTGCGAGTACATGACCGGCGGCAAGGTCGTCATCCTCGGCACGACGGGACGAAACTTCGGTGCCGGCATGTCCGGCGGCGTCGCGTTCATCTTCGATCCGAACAAGACGTTCGAGGCCAACCTCAACACCGAGCTGGTCGACATCGACGAGCTCGAGGGCGACGAATTCACCTGGTTGAAGGACATCGTCACTCGTCACCAGGAGCAGACCGGCTCCGAGGTGGCCGAGCGGATCCTCGCGGATTGGTCACAGCAGGTGAACCATTTCGTGAAGGTCATGCCTCGCGACTACAAGAAGGTACTGCTGGCCATTTCCGAAGCCGAGAAGAACGGCGCGGACGTGGACGAAGCGATCATGGAGGCAGCTCGTGGGTGACCCACAGGGATTTTTGAAGAACACGGTTCGCGAGGTACCCAAGCGGCGGCCCGTCGATCTGCGCCTGATGGACTGGAAAGAGGTCTACGAGGACTTCTCGAAGGACACTCTGCGCACCCAGGCCAGCCGATGCATGGACTGCGGCATTCCGTTCTGCCACAACGGTTGTCCCCTCGGGAACTTGATTCCCGAGTGGAACGACCTGGTGTTCAAGGATCGCTGGCGCGACAGCATCGATCGCCTGCACGCCACCAACAACTTTCCGGAATTCACCGGACGGTTGTGCCCCGCTCCGTGCGAGGCGGCGTGTGTCCTGGGTATCAACCAGGATCCGGTGACCATCAAGCAGGTCGAGGTCGAGATCATCGACAAGGCCTTCGAGGAAGGCTGGGTCACGCCGGTCTACCCGACGCACCTGACCGGCAAGACCGTCGCCGTCGTCGGCTCCGGACCGGCGGGACTTGCTGCAGCGCAGCAGCTCACCCGCGCCGGCCACACCGTCACGGTGTTCGAGCGTGCCGATCGCATCGGCGGATTGCTGCGCTACGGCATTCCCGAGTTCAAGATGGAGAAGCGCCACATCGATCGTCGGCTCGCGCAGATGGAGGCCGAGGGCACCGTCTTCCGCACGGGTGTCGATGTGGGCGTGGACATCTCGGCCGACGAACTGCGTGAGCAGTTCGACGCCGTCGTCCTCTCCGGCGGTGCCACCGCCTGGCGCGACCTGCCCATCGAGGGCCGCGAACTCGACGGCATCTACCAGGCCATGGAGTTCCTGCCGCACGCCAACCGCGTCCAGCAGGGCGACTTCGAGCAGCCGCCGGTCAGTGCCGAGGGCAAGAAGGTCGTCATCATCGGCGGCGGTGACACCGGGGCAGACTGCCTGGGCACCTCGCACCGTCAGGGCGCGGCGAGCGTCCACCAGTTCGAGATCATGGCCCGTCCGCCCGAGGAGCGTGCCACCTCCACCCCGTGGCCGACGTACCCGCTGATGTACCGCGTCGCGTCCGCACACGAGGAAGGCGGCGAGCGCGTCTTCTCCGTCAACACCGAGCGTTTCGTCGGTGAGAACGGCAAGGTCACCGCACTCGAAGCCTGCGAGGTCGAATTCAAGGCCGGCAAGTTCGAGAAGATCGAGGGCAGCGAGTTCACCCTCGAAGCCGATCTGGTGCTCCTCGCCATGGGCTTCGTCGGACCCGACAAGGGCGGTCTGCTGACCGACCTGGGCGTCGACTTCAACCAGCGCGGAAACGTCGAGCGCACCAACGAGTGGGTCACCAACGTCCCCGGCGTCTTCGTCGCCGGAGACATGGGTCGTGGTCAGTCGCTCATCGTGTGGGCCATCGCCGAGGGCCGCTCCTGCGCGGCCGCCGTCGACACCTTCCTGCAGGGAGCAACGGCACTGCCGTCGCCGATCGTGCCCACCCAGGCGCCGCAGCGGTAGGTAGTTTTTCGCCCGTCCCGTCGGGATCAATGTCCCTTTCTTGCACTCTGAGCGACTGAAAGCCGCATTGATCCCGACGGGGGCGCGACCGATCCCGACGGGGGCGCGACCGATCCCGACGGGGTGGCGGCGAACCGTGTGACGCACGGTTACGTCCGTTAACCATGTGGGCATCGGATGGTCACAGGCCGCTGTCATTGTGGTGATCGAACACAAGAAGCGTTCGATCACCCAGTGAGGCCCCCTCCCCATGAGTGTCAAGAAATTCTGCGCCGGTGTCGGCGTCGCTGCAGCTGTTGCGTCCGGTCTGGTCGTCGGGGCATCGCCCGCCGTCGCCGATCCCGGCGGTTGTCCCTCGATGTACGTCGTCGCGATTCCGGGAACGTGGGAGACCAGCTCCGGTGCTGCGCCGAAGCCGGGGATGCTGACCGACGTCACCGATCGTCTCGGCGGGGACATCCTCACCGAGTACGTCTCGTATCCCGCCACCGCGTTCCCGTGGGAGGGCGAGGTGTACGGGCAGTCCCGTGCTGCTGCCGTCACCAACGCAGGCGGAATGCTGAAGGCGATGGCGGATCGCTGCGGCGCAACGAAGCTGGGCATCATCGGTTACAGCCAGGGAGCGGACGCGGCCGGTGATCTCGCCGCGTCCATCGGAACCGGTCTCGGGGTGGTTCCGGCCGACAAGGTGGTGGCGGTCGGGCTCGTCTCCGACCCGAAGCGGTCGGACACCGACGCCCTGGTCGGTCCCCCTGTGGTGGGTACCGGCGTCGGTGGACCCAGGGTCGGTGGATTCGGCTACGTCAGTCCGGTGGTGCGCACGTTCTGCGCCGTCGGCGATCTGTATTGCTCGACGCCCAAGGACGACTACGTGGCGCGACTCGCGGGCTTCCTCGCCGTGTCGTCCAACCCCGCGCCCGACGTCGCAGATCAGTACACCCAGGAAGCACAATCGTTGATCGCCGACCTCGCTGCGTCCGGTGGACTTCCCGTACTTCAGGGGCAGCTGTCGGATCAGGCCAATGCCCAGCGTCAGCGGGAAATCGAGGCCTTCTACCGCTCGGGCATCCACCAGGAATATCAGACTTACGACGTCGGAGACGGAGTGTCGGCGACGCGGTGGTTGGCGCGTTACCTCGCCGACGCGGTCTGACTACGACGTACTAGCAGGAACCCGACGGAGCGACAGGAACACGACGACGGCACTGACGAACATCAGCACGGCGCTCGTACCGGCGGCGAGGTTGAAGCCGTCGATGAAGGACGAGTGCGCTACGTCGGTCAACTGCGATGCGAATGGCTCCGGCAGATAGTCGGCCACGGCTATTGCGCCGCCGATGGTTTCGCGGGCCGGATCGGCGATCTCGGCCGGTGTGCCCGCCGGGATGGCGTCCTCCATGCGGTGTCGATAGACGGTGCTGCCGATGGTGCCGAGAATCGCGATGCCGACGGCACCGCCGAGCTCGGCCCCGGTTTCCGACAATGCCGATGCAGCCCCGGCCTTTTCGGGGGCCGCAGCGGTCAGCACGATGTCGGAGTTCAGAGTCGATGCTGCTCCGATTCCGAACGTGACCAGGGCCATTCCGGTCAGCAGCAGCGGCAGGCCGGAGTCGGATTGCACGAATATCAGTGCGACGCAGCCGAAGACGATGGACAGCAGGCCCGCCGAAATGATGGTGCCGGTGGGGATCACCTTGCTCATCGTCGGTGCGGTGACGGCACCGGCCGCCGCTGCGGCAGCGGGAATCAGCAACCACAGTCCGGCGCGGAGTGGTCCGAGTCCGAGAACCAGCTGCAGGTACTGGGAGGCGAACAGGCTGAAGCCGGTCATGGAGAAGATGACCAGAAATTGCACGACGACTGCAGCGCTGAAAGCACGTTCGGCGAAGAGCGTCACGTCGATGAGCGGGTTCGATGCCTTGCGTTGCCGGATGACGAACACGAAGCCGAGTGCCAGGCCGAGGATCGCGGTGGTGATCGTCGTGGCGTCGATACCGTCCTGGGCCCCGTGCTTGATGGCGAACACGATCGAGAGCATCGACGAGATCGCGAGGATCACGCTGATCGGGTCGAACTTTCCGGGGTCGCTGTCCTTGAACTCGGGGACCAGTAGCGGGGCCGCAACGAAGAGCACGACCATGATGGGGATGTTGATCAGGAAGACCGAACCCCACCAGAAGTGTTCCAGCAAAACGCCTCCGACAACCGGGCCCACGGCTGCGCCGCCTGCGAAACCGGCGGTCCACAGGCCGATCGCTTCCTTGCGCTGCGCAGGGTCGTGAAACATGTTGCGGATCAACGACAGTGTGCTCGGCGCGATGGTGGCTCCGCCCACTCCGAGCAGAGCACGTGCGACGAGCAGCATCTCGGGGGACGTGGAGAACGTCGCGGCGAGCGATGCCGCGCCGAAGACCACCGCGCCGACCATCAGCAGGGTCCGCCGTCCGATACGGTCGCCGAGCGAGCCCATGGTGATCAGCAGACCGGCCAGCAGAAATCCGTAGATGTCGAGGATCCACAGGGTCTGGTTGCTGGTGGGTTCGAGATCGGCCGTCATGAAGGGCAGTGCGAGATACAGCACCGACATGTCCATGGAGACCACGAGGATCGGCACCACCAGTACCGCGAGGCCGAGCCATTCCTTCTTCGTGGCGCGATCCTCGGTTGCCGTCTGATTCACTGCTTCTTCCCTTCCCGCGTGGACACCTCACCTTAGGTGGGTCGGGAGTACGTTCGGTGAGGAAGAGTGTGTCTCGCCGAACGAAGGAACCGATTCCGCATGATCAACGATCTCGAGGTAGTCGCGACGATCACCGCCAAGCCGGACGCAATCGACACCGTGCGCGACGGGCTCGTGGCTCTGGTCGCCGAGTCACGCAAGGAGAGCGGCAACGTCTCCTACAAGTTGTTCGAGTCGGCGGTCGAGCCCGGCACCTTCATCACCATCGAGGTATGGAAATCGCAGGAGGACCTCGACGGCCACATGCAAACCCCGCACCTGCAGCAGGCGCTAAGCGAATTCGGTGCCCATCTCGCGGCCCCGCCCGCCATCCACCCGCTCCGGCCCGTCGGTTGAGCCTGCCCGCGCGCTGACGTACACGAGTGCCGAGACGGCAAGCAGCGCCACCGTGGCACCGATCGCCAGCCACCCGGTCCCGCTCATCTCTCCCGACGCGATGATGCGGGCACCGGCGGCGGTGTAGCTCATCGGCATGAAGGCTGCGACGTCTCCCCAGATCGGTGCCGTCGATGCGTACGCGAAGCCGCAGACGACGACCTGCACCACGAGGGCGACGACGTTGACGATCTGGCCCGCCACAGCACCGAGCACTCGTTGAATGGCACCTGCGGTGGCGAGATAAGCCGCGGCCGACACGATGAGGAACGCGCCGGCTCCGATCACCGGTCCGAGGGCGGCGTCGGTGGCGAAGGCGAATGCGACGGCCGCGCTGACACCCACTGCGGCGACGGCCGCTCCGACGGCGAGCCACCGCGGCTTGGTGTCCCTGCCCAGGACCCGCACGAGGCTGACGCAGCCGAGAGCTCCGAGTGCCACGAGGGCGGCGATCAGATACGGGGTGGCACCGGTACCGGTGCTCGTCGCCGTCGCTGCAATGTTCTGGTCGGAGGTGGCGTCATCGGTCGTGGCGGCCGCCTTTGTCGGGAGGGCGGCGGAGGCGTCGCGCACATTGGTGGCGATGCCGTTGACGATCCCCTCGACGGGTTTCACCGACGTCACGAGCTGATCGGTGCCGGCCTTGAGTTGCTGCCCGCCGTCGTCGAGCTGGCCGAGTCCGTCACGCAACTGCACGGTTGCGTCGCCGAGCTGCGCGGTGGCACCGAGGAACTGACTGTTGGGGTCGTTCAGTTCGGTCGACAGCTGCTGAGCACCACCCTTGAGGGTCTGCAGTTGAGCGAGCGTATCGGGACCGAACGCCTGAGTGTTGAGGTTGTCGATCACTCCGCGGATCTCGCCGGAAATCGCGTCGGATCCCGGATGCGGGAAGCGATCGACCGTGTCTGCCGTGGCGGCGAGCTTTGCCGTGAAGTCGGCCTGCAGAGCTCCGAATCCGGCGAGCTGGTCGACGACCTGGTCGACACCCCCGCTGATCTGCGATGCGCCGTCACCGAGCTGGCCGATGCCGTCGCGGTACTGGCCGAACCCGTCGGCGAGCTGGATGGTTCCGTCGTGAGCCTGGGTGATGCCGTCGGCAAGTTGGCCGACGCCGTCGTTGAGCTGCGTTCCGCCTTCGGTCAGCTGACCGATGCCGCTGGAGAGAAAGGTGATCGGGAGCGAGGCGCTGTTGAGGCTGCTCCTGGCCTTGGACAGCGGATCGGCCGTCTGCTGTGCCTCGGCCGGGGCCTGCTGAGTGTCTGCGACAACGGCGGTCGTCGTGGTCGATTCTCCGCCCAGGTCGTAGCCGGTGCCGAGTGCGAACGCACCCACAGCCACCAGAGGGAACGCCAGTGCGACGAGAGCAACGGCAGGACGTCGGAAGATACGCATTTCACCCATGATGACTTCGAGGCTAACTGCCACCGCCGGCCGCACCGACCACTCGGAGCGATCCACAGCGGCCGTTCTGCACCTCTACCAGGGACTTTAAGAGGTCTCTGTGGATTGTCGGTTGCGCGGCAACAGGTCCCACACATGGGCGGTCTCGTTGACCGACGAGACCGATCGGGCACCGCTGCGGGAGAAGAGCACACGCGTCACCGAGCAGTAGTCGATGGGAAATCCGAGCACTTTCGGGGTCTGCAGAATGTCTTGCAACAGCATGTTGACGACGCCGCCGTGAGCGAAGAGGACAACGGTGTCGGAGTGCGCGGCGGTCGAGACGATATCGGCCACTCCGGCGAGAACTCGCGTGCGAAAGGCCTGTTCGTCGACCTGCTCGGGTAGGTGACCGGCCTTGATGCGGTCGTAGGCGTCGCGAAATTCGGTCTTCGCGGCCTCGATCGGAACGTAGCCGCCGAAGTCCCGGTCGTACTCGGTCAGACGGTCGTCGGTCGTGATCTCGAGACCGAGCCGTTCGGCGAGTGGCTGCGCGGTCCGGATCGCGCGTTGCTGCGAACTCGACACGACTCGAGACACCGTGAAGCGTGCCAGCGCATCGGGCACTCTGCGGGATTGTTCGACGCCCAGTTCGTCGAGATCGGGATCGGCCGAGGACTCCGATCGTCGCGGAAGGGCGTGCCGTACCAGAACCAGTTGCATCGACTCACCTAATCACGAGTGTGCGTCCACTGCGTTGCACCATCGAGCGGAAGGCCGCCACCTGGCGGGGCATGTCCGTCCCCGGCTCCCACACCATGCCGATTCGCCTGCGCGCAGCGGGTTGGGTGAGTCCCACGTCGACCGTTCCACCCTCGGCGCCGTGTGCACGGATCCGCGGCAGGATGGCGATGCCGAGGCCGGCGCCGACGAGTCCGCGCACGGTATGGGTGTCCTGTCCCTCGAACGCGATGCGCGGGCTGAATCCGGCATCGGCCCACAGCTCGTTACAGATCGAGCGCATTCCGTATCCGTGGCCCATGGCGATGTAGTTCTCGTCGGCGGTATCGACGAGATCGACCGTCTTCCGCGACGCGAGACGGTGATGTTCGGGGACCACCAGCATCAGCCGCTCGTCGTACAGCTGGAAGGAATTCGTGTCGGTGTGTTCGGCGCTCAAAGACACGAACGCCAGGTCGGACGCGCGATCTGCGAGGCGATCCAGGCAGCGTGCACGTGCGCCTTGGTCGAGATCGAACGTCACCGCGGGATGGTCGACGCGAAAGTGCCGGATCAGTGCGGGCACGACGTCCTCACCGAGTGTGTTCTGGAACGCGACGGCTATTCGGCCACGCGCTCGGGCGTCGTGCTCGGTCATGGCGTCGATACCGGCGTCGATGTCGCTCAGGGCTCGTTGAAGATACGGGATGAGGACGCGGCCGGTACTGGTCAGCACGATGCCGCGGCCCCGTCGTTCCACGATGTCGACGCCGAGGATCGCCGACGCGCGGGCGACCTGCCGACTGACGGTGGGTTGTGGGACTCCCAGGACGTGGGCGGCGTCGGTGATGTGCTCGGTGTCCGCCACCGCGACCAGGGTCGGCAGAAGTGGTAGCAGCTCGGTGGTCTCGCGGCGCATGGGTGAAGCATATCGCTGACGTATCGATCGTCGGTCTCTCATGCATTGGACGTATACCGTGAGCGCTTCTAACGTCTTTGACATGACTACGACGCAGCCCGAGGTCCTGGAGTGGGAGGGGCATCCCAAGGGATCGACCGAGTACCGGCGTCTCGTGTTGGCGCTGCTGTTCGCCGGAGTGGCGACGTTCGCGCAGCTCTACTCGGTACAGGGGATTCTGCCGCTGATCGCGTCCAGTCTCGACATCACCCCGTCGCAGTCCTCGCTCGCCGTCGGCCTGGCGACCGTCGGCGTCGCGGTGTCGGTCATTCCGTGGTCGGTCGCGGCCGACCGAATCGGACGCGTTCGAGCGATGACCGCCTCGATACTCGTCGCGACGACACTGGGTTTGCTGGTGCCTCTGTCGCCTTCGCTCGAGGTGCTGCTGGTCCTGCGATTCCTCGAAGGTGGTGCGCTGGGCGGACTTCCGGCCATTGCGATCGCCTATCTCAGCGAGGAGGTGCACCGCAATCACACCGCGCTGGCAGCGGCAACCTACGTGTCCGGTACGACGCTCGGTGGTCTGCTGGGGCGAATAGTTTCGGGACCCGTTGCAGAACAGACCAATTGGCGAATCGGAACCCTTACCGTGTCGGTCATCGCGGCGCTGGCAGCGGGACTGTTCGTGTGGTTGGCACCGCGGCCGCGAACGACCCTCGTGCACAGCCGAATTCGCGAACTACCCGGTCGGTTGTGGGTGAATCTCCGAGAGCCGGGGATGCTGGCGCTGTACGGCCAGGGGTTCCTATTGATGGGAGGGTTCGTGGCGATCTACAACTTCCTCGGATTCCGGCTCGAGGCAGCGCCTTTCGGTCTTCCACAGTCTCTGATCAGCTTGATCTTCGTGGCCTACCTCAGCGGCACGGTGTCCTCGCGAGTGGCGGGTAAGTTGGCGACGAAGCACGGCCGATCGATCGTCCTCGCCGGATCGACCGCCACCATGATCGTCGGAGTCGCACTGACGATGGCGTCGAACCTGGCCGTGATCCTCACCGGGCTGGTGATCTTCACGATGGGATTCTTCGCCGCCCACGCCATCGCGTCGGGATGGACCGGCCAGCGAGCCGTCCACGGACGGGCGCAGGCGACATCGCTGTACAACCTGTTCTACTACGGAGGATCGTCCGTCGTGGGCTGGCTCGGCGGAGTGGTCTTTCAGTCACTCGGATGGAATGCCTTGGCGCTGTTCGTCATTGCGTTGGCAGTCATCGCCGGCCTGTGGGCCGCAGCGATGAACGGCCGACTGGCGCAGCAACCGAACTCAATACGTGGATGAATTCGAGGCTGCTATCGCGAAGATGAAAATAGCAGCCACGACGAGGACGAACAGGGCGATCGACACGTAGCCGACGATCAGACCTGCCGTCGCGAATCCTGACCCGCCCTCGCCGGTGCGCTTGATCTGGCCCTTCGCAACGTGGCCACACACCACCGCACACACCGACGCGATCAGCGGGATGAACGTCAGACCCAACACCGCCAACACGAGCGACACGATCGCCAACGTGTTCGTCGCGGGTGCCGGCCGAAAACCCGCTCCGACATACGGGGCCTGACCGTATTGGGGTTGTCCGTACTGAGGGTTCGGGTATTGAGGATTTTGGTATTGAGGTTGTCCGTGCTGCGGGTTCTGGTAGCTCGTGTTCGGGTCCTGATACGGCGGATACTGCTGACCCCCGTACGGCTCGTCCTTCTCGAACGCGTCGCTACCTTCACCCTGCGGATTGACCATTGCGGGAGTCTTGCACCTGAATTGGGCCGTCGCAAGCGGCAACGCGACGTCTACGAACCGACCTTGCCCCAGCCCACATACGCGTCGACGGTCACGTAACCGGTCACGCGCGGCTGATCGCGAACCGGATACCGCTCGCCGGTGTAATGCGTCGCGATGCGATCGATATCCACCAGATCCGGGTCGTCCTGCAGTTCGATCGAACCGTGCACCGTCACATGCGTATACCAACTGGCCTCGTCCATCACCGAAATCGAGACCTTCGGATTCGCCCGAATGTGCTCCAGCCGCTTACGCGAGGCATCGAAATTGAGCACGATCTTCCCGTCCTCCCACAAATACCACGTGGGCGCGGTGATCGGAGTTCCATCGGCACGAACCACCGCCATGACAGCGGGATTCGCCTTCTTCAGCAACTCGACAGCATCAACGGGCAACGGAGGCTTGGGCATGAACCAACACTACGACCCGAAAGCTGACTCGGCCAGACCCTCGGCCCACGCACCCAGCCCGCCCGAGTCCACCCGCACTCAACCTGAGCCCACCCGGCCCGAGTCCACTCAACGTGACATTGACTGCCGAAAAGGCCACTGAATGTCACATCGAGTGGACTGCGGGTCGGTGGACTGCGGGTGGGTGTGGGCTGCGGACGGGTGGAGTGATTACAACTTCGGGAGTTTGACGACTTGTCCGGCGTAGGACAGTCCCGCACCGAAGGCGAGGAGCAGCGCTGTGTCGCCTGCTTTGGCTTTTCCGGTGCGCAGCAGTTCTTCCATTGCCAGGGGGATGGACGCAGCCGAGGTGTTGCCGGTTTCGGCGATGTCGTTGGCGACCGGGGTGCCGTCGGACAGGTCGAGGCTTTTGGCCAGCAGTTCGGTGATGCGGCTGTTGGCCTGGTGGGGGATGAAGGCGTGCAGTTCGTCGGCTTTGATGCCGGCGACCTCGAGGACTTTTTGCGCGGCTTTGCCCATTTCGAATGCAGCCCAGCGGAAGACGGAGATGCCGTTCATGCGGATCCAAGGGCGTTCCACGTCGGCTTTGGTGATGTAGTCGTACCAGTCGATGGTCTGCACGATGGCGTCGGACTGGGAGCCGTCGGATCCCCACACGGCGGGTCCGATTTCGGTTTCGTCGCTCTGTCCGACGACGACGGCTCCGGCGCCGTCGGCGAAGATGAAGCGGGTGGTGCGGTCGTACGGGTCGGTGGTGACGCTGAGCTGCTCGGCTCCGATGACGAGGACGTACTGCGAGGTCCCGGCCTTGACGAGGTCCGATGCGACGGCGAGTGCGTAGCAGAAGCCTGCGCATCCGGCGCAGATGTCGAACGCGGCCGGTCCTTTGGTGCCGAGTCCGTGGGCAACCTTGGCGGCTGCTTGGGGCGTCAGTTCGAGGTGTGTGGAGGTCGCGACGATGACGGTGTCGACCTGCTCGGCGGAGATGCCGCTGGCTTCGAGTGCTTTTCGGCCTGCCGAGATCGACATCTGGACGACGTTTTCTTCGGGATCGGCGAATCGGCGGTTCTTGATGCCGGATCGCGTCTGAATCCACTCGTCGCTGGAGTCGATGAACTCGCAGATCTCATCGTTGGTGACTATCCGTTCGGGGCGGTGAACGCCCAGACCGAGCATCTTCGACTGTCGACCTTGCGTTGTGCTGATCGCACCCATCTTCAATTTCCTCTCGTGCTACCGCGCCATCGCCGAGCTTCGGCTCGGGTCTTGGGCTACGGGCTCGTCGACACACGTTACGTGCGTCGACGGGAGAGGTTCACACCAGTTCGGTGATGAGCGCCGCAACCTCGGCGGGTTTGTCGATCATGGCGTGGTGATGGGCGGGAATGACGACGGTGAAATCGGCTCGCAAGTATGTGGCCAGCTTGCGCTGGGTCTTGATCCATCTGCGTCCCCACGGGGACGGGCGTCCGGTGTGGGCGGCCGCGACGATAACGGGAACGACGAGTGGCAATCGCTTCCGAAGTCGGTTCAGTTCGGCCGCGAGGTCCGGGTAGACGACATCTTCGACGAGTGCAGCCGTGAGATAGGTGGGCCTGCGGTAGATGTCGTCGACCCAGTCGACGACGTCCTTCGGTGTGCCGTCGGGTGGCGTCGCCTGGTTGAGTATCGGTCGGACGCGCGGGCCGACGAGACGCTGAAGGCCCGTGCGGCTCAGGAGCGTCGACAGGGAATGCGCTGCGCGCACTCGCAGAGCCGCCGGAAGGATGCGGCGGGGGTCGGACTCGGCGCTCGAGTCCAGGAGAAGAACACCACGTATGCGCGACGGGTACAGCCGGGCCACCGCTTCTGCGTAGAAGCCGGCAATCGAGTGACCCGCGACGACGGCCGGCTCGGTGACACCGAGCGCGTCGAGGACGCCGACGATCCTGTCGGCCTCGCCGCGGACGGTGGGAGTGGCGCCATCGGGCAGAGGGTCGCTGAGTCCGAAGCCGGGGCGGTCGAGAACCACGACATGATGTCGGGCGCTCAAGATATCGACGGTGTCGTTCCAGTCGAACCAGTTACTGCCCAGGCCGCCGCAGAGAACGATCGTGGGGCCGGTTCCCCGGACGAACAGATGCAGACGTTGGCCGTCCACTTCGACGTACCGCCCGGGAGGATGTTTCACGGGAAACAATGCCTCGCGCTCGGTTCGATTCCCGTGATCCATGTTTTCGTCCCCACCGTGCATTGCCTACTCGAAGTTTGTTTAAGCCTACAGTTTCCACCATTCGCCCCGTTTTGCAACTTTACCGTGAAGTATCGCCTCGGGAAGACCGTCATTGACGCGGTTTGGCCAGCGGAAATGCGAGTGTCTCGCGAATGCTGCCGCCGGTGATGAGCATGACGACGCGGTCGACGCCCATTCCGAGGCCGCCGGTCGGGGGCATCCCGTGCTCGAGCGCCTGCAGGAAGTCCTCGTCCAAGCTCATCGCCTCTTCGTCGCCACCCGCAGCCAGCAACGACTGCTCGGTGAGGCGTCGACGTTGATCGACGGGATCGGTCAGCTCGCTGTAGGCCGTCCCCAATTCGACCCCCCACGCCACCAGGTCCCACTTTTCCGCGACACCGGGGATGCTCCGATGCGGTCTCGTCAACGGCGACATCGACGTCGGGAAGTCCTTGTAGAAGGTGGGAAATTCGGTGTAGTCCTCCACCAGGTGCTCGTACATGCCCTGGGCGACGGCACCCGCGTCCCACGACTTCTCGTAGGGGATGGCGTTCTCGTCGCACAGCCGCTGCAGCTCGTCCAGGGGCGTCGACGGCTCGACGGGAACACCCAATTTTTCGGCGACGGCACCGTGCAGTGTCTTGACGGGCCATTCCCCGGAGATGTCGATCTCGATCATCTCGCCGTCCGGGCCGTCGGGCCGCAGGATGATTTCGCGGCCGTGCGCTGCCACGGCTGCACGCTGAATCAGTTCGCGGCACAACACCATTGCGCGCTCGTAGTCACTGTGTGCCTCGTACGCCTCGAGGATCGTGAACTCCGGATTGTGCTTGAAGTCCGCTCCCTCGTTGCGGAACACTCGCCCGATCTCGAAGACCTTCTCCATGCCGCCGACGCACAGCCGCTTGAGATAGAGCTCCGGTGCGATGCGCAGGTACAGATCCAGGTTGTAGGCATTGATGTGGGTGACGAACGGGGCAGCGTTCGCACCGCCGTGTACCTGCTGCAGGATCGGTGTCTCGACCTCCATGTAGCCGCGATCGCTCAGTGAATCACGAAGCGACTTCACCACATTCGAGCGTGCGATCATCAACGCGCGCGCATCGCGGTTGATCGCCAGGTCCACGTACCGCTGCCGTACTCGCGCTTCCGGATCGGTCAGACCGCGGTACTTGTCGGGTAGAGGGTGCAGGCATTTGGCGTTCATTCGCCACTCGGTGGCGAGCAGCGACAGCTCACCACGCCTGCTGTATCCGATGGTGCCACTGACTTCGATGAGGTCACCCAGGTCGAAGTCGGCATCGAATTCCTCGATTCTGTCGCCGACGCGTTCGCGGTCGAACAGCACCTGAATATCGGCCGACCAGTCCCGGATGACGGCGAACGACACGCCGCCGTAGTCGCGAATGCGCAGTATTCGACCCGCAATTCGGACCGTCGTGCCCTGGGGCGAAGCCGCCGCTTCACCGACGGTGTGTGTCGGGGGATAGGCGACGGGATAGCCCTCGATGCCGTCACTTTCGAGACGATCGAGTTTGGCCATGCGCACGCGTACCTGGTCGGGACGTTTGCGGCCGGGCACGGTGTCGTCTGCGGGAGTCTCGGGTCCGCTGCCGTCGGGATGAATGTCCTCGGCGTCGACCAACGCTGCCGGCACCGCGACGTGGGACCCGGTGTGCTTCGAGGCGCGCCGAAAGGTCGGCAGAGTCAAGAAGCCTTCGGCGATGGCCGACGCGACACCGACCTTCGGCAGCACCCGATTGTCGGCGAAGCACAGGTAGCGCGGCTCCCATTCCGGCAAGTACTTCACATTCGAGCGATACAGCGCCTCGAGCTGCCACCAGCGCGAGAAGAACACCAATACGCTGCGCCAGATTCGCAGGACCGGACCGGCCCCGATCCGACTACCCTCCTCGAACGCAGCACGGAACACCGCGAAGTTCAGCGAAATCTTGCTGACACCGAAATGATCTGCGCCGGTGGCAAGTTCGGTCACCATCAACTCGATGACACCGTTCGGCGACGCCGGATCGCGGCGCATCAGGTCCAACGACGCGCCGGTCCGACCCCACGGCACCAGCGACAGAACACCGACGATCTTCTCGCCCTGAACCGCCTGCACCAGAAGACAATCGCCGTCGAGCGGATCGCCCAACCGGCCCAGCGCCATCGAGAAACCACGCTCGGTCTCGGTATCGCGCCACGCATCCGCGCAGGCAATGATCTCGTCCATCTCCTCGGCCGAAATATCGCGATGACGACGCACGGTGACCACGACACCCGCTTTGCGAGACCGGTTGACGGCCTGACGCACGGGACGCATCTCGCGTCCATTGAGGTTGAAATCTTTGGTTTTCAGGATTGCTTCGTCGCCGAGTTCGAGAACACTCAGGCCGGCCCGCTTGTAGGCCGTGGCCCCGATCTCGCTGGCCCCCATGACAGCTGGGGTCCAACCGTACTTCTCGGCCAGGTCGAGCCATTCGGATATCGCATGTGGCCACGCCTCGGGGTTGCCGATCGGGTCACCACTGGCCAGACACACCCCGACCTCGACGCGATACGTCACCGCCGCCTTGCCGCTGGTGGCGAAGATGACGCCCTTGTCGCGGCGGGTCGCGAAGTAGCCGAGGGAATCGTCGGCACCCCACTTGTCGAGCAGGCCGCGCAGAGCCGACTCGTCGCGCCCGGTCAACGCATTGCTCGACCGTTGCGACCGAAACAACGTGACCACGGCACCGAGCAACGCCAGCGCTCCGAACAGTCCCAACGCCGTATTGACGAAACCGTTCGGCCTACCGTCGAACTGCTCGTTGTCCACCGTCGCCAACGCCGTCACCCTGTTGAACGCCCACAGGAACGTCTGACCCTCCGGCAACGAACCCGGGAACAACGCCACCAACGCCCACCCGACAATCGTGCCGACGGCCGCTCCCAGCACGAGCACCCCGAGCGCCTTCCACACCGCACCGCGCCGAACCCGCGTGTAGAACTCCTTGCGCGACGCGATCAACAGACCCGTCACGACGACATGAACCGCCAACGCAATCCACGAACTGACGTTCTTGTCCTCGATGCCCTCCGCGACATTCGTGATCGCCAACAACACCAAATAGATCGTCAGCAACCACCACGCAATACGCTTCCGACTCGCCAACGCCGCCGCCAACAACCCGACAACCAACGCCCACGACAAACTCGTATCCGGAGCATCGAAGTAATACGTGTCGACATACTCCCGCGGCGCATGAACCAGATACCGCAAAGTGGGCGACAGACTCCACAGAAACAACGCCGCCGCGAACACACCGAGCACCAGCCCCGCGATATGCGGAACCTCACTCAACCGACCGCGCTGCGGCGGCGAAAACGACCGTGGTGCCGTGGTACCCGACCGATCCGAGGGAACTGCTGTCGCCGTCATGTCTCACTCCCGAAATAAGAACGCACGAGTTGCAAGATAGACGGTATCCCCGCTGAGGTGGGTGGGTTGCCTGTTGCCGCCCCGCCGTCCACTCAATGTGACATTTGGTGGCCTTTCCGGCAGTCAATGGCACATCGAGTGGACTCGCGTCCGGTCACGAGAGCGCGCCTGGCCTTGCTCGAGTCAGAGTGTGGGCCACCCCTCCTGTATGCGTTTGTCCACAGGCATTCGGTTGTCCACAGGGCTGTTGATAGTGCGACGTCGGGTGCGATCCGGTGTCCGGCCGAGCGTGCAGGATCGTCTGTATGAAGAGGGGCGGCGCACGGGTCGATGCGAGGGTAATTGCGGCCGCATCGGATCGCGGGCTGGTGCGGACTGCTCATCTTCTCGAACTCGGCGTCGCGTCGAAGACGATTGTTCGGCGCACGCTGCCGGACGGTATCTGGTCACGGGCGCTACCTGGCCTGGTGTTCTTGAAGAACCGTTCGCTGACGCCCTTGGAGCGGGCGGTTGCCGCGTCCATCTACTGCGGTCGTGATGGCGTCATCAGTGGTCGGGCCGGGCTGGCGTTGCATGGTCTCGGTACATCCGGCTCGTTCGAGGAGACGTTCGTGCTCATTCCCGAGGCGCAGCACCGCAGGTCCGTGAGCTTCGCCGCGGTGGAACGTACGTGGCGGATGCCAACGGCGGAAAGTAAGTCGGGTCTTCCCGTCGCGCCGGTTGTTCGGTGTTTGTGCGACGCGATTCGTCGCATGAAGAACGCCGAGCAGTGCATGGCGCTCGTTGCCAGTGTCGTTCAGCGGGGTGCCGCAACGATCGAGGCGATCATGAAGGAACTGGACGCCGGCACCACGCGTGGAACCGCGATGCCTCGTCGAGTACTTCGCGAACTGGCCGCCGGCGCGCACTCCGTTGCCGAAGCACACGCGCAGAAGTTGTACGCGCGCAGCGGTCTTCCCCCGATGACTCACAATGTCGCGGTACGCGACGAGTCGGGCAGGTTGCTGCTGGTGGCCGACAATTGGCTCGACGATGTGGCCCTCGACTGGGAGATCGACTCGCTCGAATATCACCTGTCACCCGCGGCGCACCGCGCCACCGTGGAACGACGGGAGCGCGCTCAGAACGCGGGCATCATTGTCGTGACTCACCTGCCGAGCGATATTCGCGACGATCCGGAACGTGTTCTCTCCGACCTGCGGTCTCGGTACCGACAGGCGCTCGCGCGTCCGCGCCCCCACGTCACCGTCGACCCGTCCTACCGCCGATCGGGCTGATACACCCAAATCATGTGGTCTCCGGTTTCGGCCGCAGCGGCCAAGGCTCGCGGCTCGATCCTGTCGAGGACGAAACCCAGCCGACGCGGAACGGCTCGACTCCTCGAATTGGCTGCATCACAATGAATTTCGACGCGATCGACGTCGGCGAGTTTCAATGCCTCTTGCGTGAGGGTCGCGGTGGCTTCCGAGATGATGCCGTCACCCTCGGCTGCACTGTCGAGCCAGTAGCCTATTTCGATCCCACCCGGTCCGACTCGTCGGTGCAATGCAATCTTCCCCAGGAATGCGCTGGTGGATCGACCGAAAATGCCGTAGTCGTACATTTCGTCGGCGTCCCACAACTTCCGGCTTTCCGCGATGCGGACGATCTGCGCCGACCTGTCGGCAGCGTCCTCGGTGGCCCAACCGAGCCACGGCAGCAGGCGGACCCGATTTCGGTCGATCGCCTCGGCAATGACAACAGCATCGTCTGCCGTCTCGCGTCGAACCACGAGACGGTCGGTGACAATCCGAACGGGAGGTTTGCTGACCATTGAGACAGTCTGACTCCCTGCTACTGCCGATTCCAATGGTTTTTCGGTGCCCTCCGACCCATGTGCAGTCCACTCGATGTGCCATTGACGGTCGAAAGGGCCACCGGATGTCACATTGAGTGGTCAGACAGTAGTGGTGTCAGACGGTAGTGGTGTCAGCCGGGAGTGGTCAGGCGGGGGGTGGGCGATGCTGTGGAGAGGAGGAAAACGATCAGGAAGCTGACCACGATCTCCAGGACAGTTTGTCGATGACGATGACCGGCCCCTCGGGTCGGTTGTTCTTGTATTGGCTGTATTTCGCGACGAGGGTGTCGGTACCGACTGTGCCTTCGGCGCTGCCCGCGTCGACGATGCGAGCGTTGCCGTCGGCGCGGATCCACCAGAGTTGGGACCAGTCGTCGGAGTAGTGGTCGACGATGAGGCTGACGGCGGGGTCGGCGCGGATGTTGTCGAGTCGCTGCAATTTCTGGGTGGTTTTGGGTTTCCAGTCGATGGCTGTGTAGATGCGGTCGCCGGTGGGTGCGACGGCGTAGACGATGGGGACCAGGTGTGGGGTGCCGTTCGGGTTGATGGTGGAGAGTTGGGCGCGGGGCGCGTCGGTGAAGCGTTGAATTTCGTTGTCTATCTTCACGTTCGGTTCCTCATGCGGATTCGCTGTGGCTGCTGTGTCGGGTGATGTATTGCTCGAGGTCGGCGACGGGCATGGGTCGTCCGAGTAGGTGTCCTTGGCCGAAGGTTACGCCCATGTCGGTGCAGATTCGGAGTTGTTCGGTGGTCTCGATGCCTTCGATGACGGTGTCTTTGCCGAGGGTGGTGGTGACGTCGACGAGGGCGGTGCAGAGGGTGGTCATGGCGCGGCGTCGGTGGAGGTTGGTGCTGTCGAGGTGTTGGGTGAGGGATCTGTCGATCTTCAGGATGTCGACGGGGAGGGTGGCGAGTCGTTCGAGGGAGGAGAAGCCGGAGCCGAAGTCGTCGATCGCGATGAGGACGCCGTGGCGTTGGACGTCGCGGAGTTGGTAGTGCACGGCGTCGAGGTCGTGCAGCGTCTGCGATTCGGCGAGTTCGAGTGCGAGTCGACCGCGTTCGATGCCGTGGGTGTCGACGATGTCGATGACGTCGGTGGCCAGGGTTCCTGCGGCGAAGTGTGCGGGGCTGACGTTGACTCCGACTTGGAGCATGATCGCGCGGGATTGCCAGTCGGCGATGGTTGCCGCGACGTCGGTGAGAATCCACATGCTCAGTGGGACGATCAGGTCGTTGTCTTCGGCGAGGGGGATGAAGGCGTCGGGCATGAGGAGTCCGAGTTCGGGGTGGTTCCAGCGGACGAGGGCTTCGGCTCCGACGACTGCTCCGGTCGCGAGTTCGACGATGGGTTGGTAGACCATGGTGAGCTCGCGCTCGGTCATGGCGACACCGCGCAATCGTTCGAGGAGTTCGAGTCGCATGCGGTTGGTGTGGTGCAGCTCGTCGGTGAAGATGTGATGGCGGTTGCGTCCGGTGGCCTTGGCGGCGTGCATCGCGGCGGTGGCGTTGTGCACAAGCTGGGTGGCGCGATCGGTGCTGCCGGTGGTGGACGCGACACCGACGCTGGCGGTGAGAGTGAGTTGACGGCCGCCGAGCTCGAAGGGGGGCTCGAAGATGCTGGCGAATCCCGCGGCCATGGCTCGGGCTGCCAGGGCATGGCTGCCGTAGGCGACGATGACGAATTCGTCTCCGGTGAGTCGACCGATGGTGTCGCCGGGTCGGGTCGATGCGGTGAGCCGGTCGGCGACCATGCACAGCAGCTCGTCGCCCTGGGCCGGTCCGAGCGCGTCGTTGTATTCACGGAAGCCGTCGATGTCGACGAGGAGGACGCTGAAGTGCTGTTCGGTGCCGAGGTCGACCAGCGCGGCGGTGATGGTGGCCAGAATCTTGTCCCGGTTCGGAAGCCCGGTGAGGGCGTCGAGCGTCGGGTTGGGGTCGGCATGGCGGAGCGGCGTGTCGTGTTCTCGACTCACAGTGCCCCCTCGTAGCCGGACGGCCACCGGCGATACTAGCCGAAGAGTTTGCTTATCGCCTATAAACGGGGAACGTGCCCTTTTTAGAGGGCGTTACGCAGCCCGCCCGTCGACCCTCGCTTCTCGATGTTCCACACCGCTGCGTCGACGGTGTCGCTGAGGCCGAGCACCCACCGGGCCGCCGATCTGCCCTGGTCGAACAACGATTGAGCGACGGTGGTCAAGTGGGCCGCTGCCGCTGCCGGGGAGTCGTCCCATCCGGTCAGTGCGACGTGGCCGGGAATGTCGATACCGGCAGCCGTCGCCGCGTCGAGTGCGCCGAAGGCGAGTTCGTCGCTCATCGCGAAAATCACGTCGACGGCGTTGTCGCGCAACAACAGTCGCGCTGACCGTGTGCCCTCTGCACGCGAATTGTGGGTGGTGAACAGCGTCGGTACCGTCGACCACTCGATGCCTCGACGCATGCACGCATCGCGGTAGCCCTCGAGTCGTGCGCGGGTTACCGGCATCGAGATGTCCGACGCGTCGGCACCGTGCACGACCGTCGATTCGCGTCGCGAATCGGGTCGCAGCGCGACGATCGCGGGCCGACGGCGATTGCGCAGAGCAATGGTGCCGATCGCGTCGGCGGCGGCGCGATCGTCGATTCCGATGGAGTTCAATCCCGGATGCTCGGGTCCGCCCTGGACGCAGGTGGGTCGACCGGTGCCGACGAGGACGTCGAGGACGGGGTCGTCGACGCCGGTGGTCCAGACGACGTAGCCGTCGACCTGCGCGTCGCGAATCCTCGCAATATCGCTGTCGCGGTGCAAATTCGGCAGCATCACCAGTGCAGTGTCGGCGTCGAGACACGCGTCGGCGATGCCCGAGAGGAACCGTCGGGCCTGGGGATCCTCGAAGGCGTAGGTGAGTTTTTCATCGAGTACGACGCCGATGCTGTTGTGCTTTCCGCTGCGGAGCGAGCGTGCCGCACGGTTGGGACCTGCGTATCCGAGGGCCGCCGCCGCTGCGTGGACGCGGTCTCGGGTGGCAGGCGAGACGCGGTCGGGCTGGTTGTAGGTGTACGAGACGCTCATGGTGGAGACTCCCGCAGACGCCGCGACGTCGGCCATCGTCACCCGATTGTTCACGGGGTCACCTTAGCGTGCGTCGACCATCTGTGTAACGATACACAGCATGTCGTCGCCCCTCCCCAAGCTGCTGGTCCTCGGTGCAGCCGCCTTCATCTATGTCACGGCCGAAACGTTGCCCGTGGGTCTGCTTCCGGAGATCTCGGGCGATCTCGGCGTCGGCGAATCCGCTGTCGGTCTGCTGCTGACCTTCTACGCATACGGCGTCGCCGTCATGACCATGCCGTTGATCAGGTTCGTACGCGACTGGCCGCGGCGACGGGTCGTCGTCATCACCGTTGCAGCACTGGCCTTTTCCCAACTCCTCTCCGCGGTGTCCGTCGGGTACCCGATGCTGGTGCTGTCGAGGATGCTGTGCGCGGCCACCCACGGAGTCTTCTGGGCCGTGGTCGCACCCGTCGCGGCGTCACTCGCACTTCCCGGTAAGCAAGGAAAAGCGATCGCCACGGTGTACGCCGGCACCTCGTTGGCGTTGGTCGCCGGTAATCCGATCACCGCGGCCATGGGTCAGTGGTTCGGGTGGCGCACTGCTGCAACGATTCTCGGTGTCGTCGCCGCCGCTATCGCGGTGGCGCTCTACTTCGTCCTCCCCGCACTACCGGTCACCCGAGCAGCTGCGGGCAACAAGAAATCACCGCGCGTGCTCGACGGCACCCTGGCGATCCTGTGTGGAGTGACGTTCCTGGCCGTCCTCGGCCATTTCGCCGCGTACACGTACTTCTCGCTCATCGTCGATCGCGCAATCGGTTCGGCCGGAACCACTCTGACGCTGATGTTGATGCTCTACGGTTTGTTCGGGGTCGTCGGTATCTGGGTGATCGGCAGAACGTACGACCGTTGGCCGCGGCCCTCCACCATCGCAGCTCTGGGTGCCGTCGCGGCCGCGACGGCGATCCTGTGGGGCACCCTCAGCGCAGCACCGGGCAGCCTGGCCGTCCTTGCTGTCGGGGCGATCGCGTTGTGGGGTCTGGCATTCACCACACTGCCGGTCTGCATCCAGTCCGCCGTGGTTCGGGCCGCCCCTGCCGACGCCGACAAGGCGTCGGCGATCTACGTCGTCGCCTTCCAACTGGCCATTGCCACCGGGGCCCTGGTGGGAGGCGTCGTCGTCGACGCCAGGGGGATCGGGGCGGTGACCGCTGCGGCGACGATCCTGGTGGCTGTGGCACTCACCGTCGTAGTGGTCGCGCGCAGAGCCTTTCCGAGCTCGTATTCGTCGGGACCGGTCTCGACGCCGGCGCACTGACCTCTCGGCCCACTCGCGCGATAGGGTCAGCACGCGACGAACGAGGGAATCCGGTGCAATTCCGGAGCTGGCGCGCAACGGTGACGGGTGAGAGCTCGAAGTCCGAATGCTCGGACGTCGTGATCGAACCCCACCCGCGGCTCCGCGACACGAGCCCCAAGCAGGAAGCTCTTCGATGCGTACCTCTCTCGCCGCACTAGGCGCTGTCTCCATCCTTCTGGTCTCCGGTTGTTCGACCGCGTCGACCCCCGACGCGTCCACCGACACCTCCGGGAACTATCCCCTGACCATCGAGAACTGCGGACGCGACGTCGTCGTCGACGCACCACCGCAACGCGCGGTGTCGTTGAACCAGAGCTCGACGGAAATACTGCTCTCGCTCGGCCTCGCAGACCGAATGGTAGGCACCGCCACCTGGACCGACCCGGTCCGCTCGAACCTCGAATCCGAGAACGCCAGGGTGCCGAGGCTCGCAGACAACAAGCCATCGCTCGAGGTCGTGTTGGATACCGAGCCCGACTTCGTGACCGCGTCCTTCGGCGGCACCCTCGGACCCGGGGGAGTCGCGGATCGGAGCAGGTTCGAGCGACTCGGCGTCCCGAACTATCTCTCGCCCACCGACTGTCAGGGCAAGACCGACGAGAGCGTCAATTCCGACGGTGCTCGCACGGAGCCGCTGGTGATCGACACCGTCTATCGGGAGATTCGTGATCTCGCGGCGGTCTTCGACGTGCGAGACCGTGGCGAGCGCCTGGTCGCCGAACTGCAGGATCGGTTCGAGAAGGCCTCCGGTTCGGTCGACGCGTCAGGTGTGTCGTTGGCCTACTGGTTCGCCGACACCGATACGCCGTACATGGCCGGTTGCTGCGGATCGTCGGGCATCATCACCGACTCCGTCGGTGCCGAGAACATCTATGCCGACACCACCGACGAATGGCCACAGGTCAATTGGGAGAGTGTGCTCGATCGCAACCCGACTGCACTGGTGCTCGCAGATCTGAGCCGACGCAGTATCGCCGGGGACGCCCTGGACAGCAAAATCGGCTTCCTGGAGTCGAATTCGGTCACGAACCGAATGCCCGCCGTCGAGAACAGGCGGTACATCGTCGTCAACGGTGCCGATCTGAACCCGTCCATTCGGACGATCGACGGTGTCGAGAAAGTTGCGGCCGCCCTGCAGGATTGGGGAATGGCGTCGCGATGAGCCGCACCGATCGCGGGGTGCTCGTCCCACTACTGCTCGCAGGATCGGCGTTGTTGGTGCTCTCGATCGGCGTCGCCGTCACCATCGGACCCGCGAACGTGTCGGTGCCCGACGTGTATCGAGTGATATCGACGCACATGGGTATCGGGAGTTCGGGAGTCAGTCGCATCCAGGACGGAATCGTCTGGGAGCTGCGCCTGCCCCGGACCTTGCTGGCCGCCGTGTGCGGCGCGGGTCTCGCGCTGTGCGGAGCGATCATGCAATCACTGCTGCGTAACCCCCTCGCCGATCCCTTCGTCCTGGGCATTTCGTCCGGTGCATCCACCGGAGCGGTCCTCGTCGCGGTTCTCGGCGTCGGCGGTGGCGCTTTGTCCTTGTCCACAGGGGCATTCGCCGGTGCGCTGCTCTCGTTCGTCCTGGTAATGCTGCTGGCCGCAGGCGCAGGCGGCGGAAACGACCGCGTGGTGCTGGCCGGGGTCGCGGGGACGCAGCTGTTCTCGGCCTTGACGTCGTTCATCGTCATTTCCTCGGCCGACGCCGAACAGACACGCGGTGTGCTGTTCTGGCTTCTCGGATCGCTGAGCGGTGCCGACTGGACGGACGTGGTGCTGTGCGGATCGGTTGCGCTGCTCGGAATGGTGGTGTGTCTGTTCAACACCTCGGCCCTCGACGCCTTCACATTCGGGCACGACGCGGCCGCGTCCCTCGGTGTTCCGGTCAAGTGGGTGCGAATCCTGTTGTTGGTCATCACCGCACTGATCACGGCCTCGCTCGTCAGCGCCGCCGGAGCCATCGGGTTCGTGGGTCTCGTTCTGCCGCACGCCGCCCGTTTTCTCGTCGGCGCACGACATCGACGACTGCTGCCGACGACGGTGGTCATCGGCGCGATCTTCATGGTGTGGGTCGACACGATCGCCCGAACGCTGTTCGCGCCGCAGGAAATACCCGTCGGAGTGGTGACCGCACTCATCGGCGTGCCGGCATTCGCGCTCATTCTGTTTCGACTCAGGAGGTCCCGATGACGTTGCACGTCAACAATATCCGGTGGACCCGCGGCGGGAACCCGATTCTCGACGGCATCAGCTTCGCGCCGGAACCGGGCGAGACCATCGGGCTCATCGGCCCCAACGGTTCCGGCAAATCGTCGCTACTGCGAATCCTCGCCGGCATCGTGGCACCCGACAGCGGCGACGTGCTGCTCGACGGAAAGAACCTGCGCACCCAACGTCGTCGCAGCATCGCCCGCCGCGTAGCAATGGTCGACCAACACTCCGACACCGACGTCGACATCACCGTCCGCGACGTCGTACGCCTGGGCCGCATCCCCCACCACGGCATCCTCGGCGGAGACACAGCCGCCGACGACGCCGCGATCGAACAGGCACTCACCGACACCGCCATGGCGTCGAAAGCCACCCGACGCTGGCACACCCTCTCCGGCGGAGAGCGCCAACGCGCCCAGATCGCACGGGCCCTCGCTCAACAACCCACCGAACTACTGCTCGACGAGCCGACCAACCACCTCGACATCCAACACCAACTCGACATCCTCACCCTCGTCGCAGGACTACCCCTGAGCAGTTACATCGCCCTCCACGACCTCAACCTCGCCGCCATGTTCTGCAACCGCATCATCGTCCTGAACAACGGCAGCATCGTGGCATCGGGAACCCCACACGAAGTGATCACCGAACACCTGGTGCGCGAGGTGTACAACGTGCACGCCAGCGTCTCGCATACCGACGACTACCCCCAGGTGACCTATCGCCGCCCCCGCCCGACCGCCCCCGGAGTCCACTCGATGTGACATTGACCCCCGAAAAGGCCACTAGATGTCACATTGAGTACCCGGGGGAAGGGGCAAAACCGGGGGAGGGGAGACCGAATCTAGAGTTGGCGCAATTTCCGCTCGAATGCGTCGATGCGTGTGGTGTCCTCGAAGAAGTCCTCTTGCGAGACGATTTTGCCCCAGCTGGTGCGGACCAGGAGCACCGTTCGGTTGCTGTACAACTCGGTGCCGTCGGCTGCGTGTGCTTGGTCGTCGAAGCGGACGAGGAGGGTCATGCGCCAGGGGGCTCCGCCGCTGTAGATTTCCGTGACCTGCCCGCGGATGCCGGCGGCGACGAAGTCCTGGAAGAACTTTTCGATTGCCGGTCGTCCGCGGTGGGTGCCCGACCATCGGCTGTCACCGTCGGCGAATTTGAGCACCGCGTCTCGGTGGAACGACGAGAGCAGAGGGCGATAGTTTCCGTTGTTGAGCGCCTCGATGTCTCGCTGCAACTTGAGGGTCAGCACTCGCATCAGCAGAAGCTTGCATGCGAAAGCCGTCGAGATGCCGGCCAGAAATCTCAGTTGCATGGCTATACGTTTGCTTACCGTTCACCGACGTGTCAATCGAGTGGGACGTTTCGAGACCCGGCTTCACCCAGGTCGGTGGTGGTGCTGTTCACCATCTTTTCGAGTTCGCAGCCCGGCCGATACCGTCGATGACGACTCACACCGATCGTGTACTTCGCTTCGGTTCAGAGAACATCACAGAGTGAAGGTTCCAAGCGTAGGCATGCTCTGCAAGGATGGACTGGTGAGGGGACGAACGTGAGCGCATGTCGTTCGTCGGTAGCTGTCCGGCCGAATCCCGGGGGGCCCAGATGGACTCCATAGCTGCGTTCTGGTGCCACGCAGATGACGGCGAGCCTGCTTTGATGCGGTCGGAGATGAATGAGTTGCTTTCGGCGACAAGGCTTTCCCGAGCACGGGCCCTGTTCGAACGTGCGTCGCTCGAGGATTTTCTGGGCGAAGAATCGGCTGCGATTCCGTTGTACGAGGCGGCGCTGTCGAGTGGGCTCGATTCCGTGCACGAGAGCAAGGCCAGAATTCAGCTCGCCAGTTCGCTGCGTAATGTCGGGCGACTCGAGGACGCGTCGCGTGTGTTGGAAGACTTCGAGTTTTCCGACGAATTCTCCTCTGCGCGAGATGCATTCATTGCCCTGATCCTGTGGGATCTGGGCGATGGTGCTGGCGCGCTGAAGGCGGCACTGCAGGCAGCGAAGCCTGCGCTCGGCACATACCGTCGCGCAATCGGAACTTATGCCGACGACCTCCCTACCGACAGGCCGAGGAACAGCGGCACCGACGACCGTGTTGCCCACCATGATCGTGCCAGTTCGTTCGACGACCCCGAGGTGAAGCCATGACCAGCGGAGCATTCGATCCACACGACCTCCTCGAGCGCAGCCGACTCGGCGTACTCGCCACGATAAAAGCGAGCGGCCTGCCGCAACTGTCGCCGGTGACGCCGTTCTACGATCGCACCGAGCGAACAATCAAGATTTCGGTCACCGAAGGACGAGCGAAAACGGCCAACCTACGCCGAGACCCGCGCGCTGCACTCGAAGTGACCAGCGCCGACGGCAAGGCCTGGGCAACAGCAGAAGGATCCGTCACCCTCACCGGACCGGGCGCGAACCCGAACAGCCCCGAAATCGATGCGCTGGTCGACTACTACCGCGCCGCCGCCGGAGAGCACCCCGACTGGACCGAATACCGCGCCGCAATGGCCGCGGATCGCCGAGTGTTGGTGACCATCGCCGTCGACCACGTCTATGGCGAAAGCCTCACCTGATCGCCTAGGCAGTCCACTCGATGTGCCATTGACCCCCGAAAAGGCCACTGAATGTGCCATTGAGTGCACTGGGGTCGGTGCATATCTGCCTCCGTCATGTGAGTTGGTAGACGTCCAGTTCGACGGAATTCGGTAAACGTTCACCCGTGGCCACGAAGAGTGTCCCGTTCATCCAGCTGAGGGAGTCGGCGGACGTCGACAGTCGGGGAAAGGTGCGGAAGTAGATTCGGTCGGCGGGAACCTGCTCGCCGCGAGTCAGTGCGTCGATGTCCTGTTCGCTGCCGGTGCGCATCCCGACGTTGTGGACCGAGATTCGTTCGCCTGCGTCGGTCTCGAGTGCATATCGGGCGTCGAGTTCGGTGACAGTGGCCGATCTGAGGACCTGGTGGTCGGCGCCGCCGGCCAGGACGCGTCCTCGTATCACCGGCCCGTCGACGGTGCCACCGAGGATCGGCACGAGGCGTCGATGTCCGTCGCTGACCTGGCCGAGATCGATGGGCTCCCCGACCGTGACGGACAGGTGCGCGACGAACGTCAGATCGGGGCGCACGTCAGTTCGTTCGGTCCGCGAAGCCGTCGGGAAGATCGCCCGGTGCGACGGACACGATGGTCTCGTCGTCGGCTCCGACGTTCTCGAAGAGCGTGATCGTGGCGAACTCGGGGACGACATAGATGGGGTAGGTCGGTCCGGCGTCGCGGTACGCACGCATTTCGTCGAGGTGATCGTTCTGGTAGAGGACCGTTTTGGTTCCGTCCAACTCGATCCACTGCGGGAAGAAGATGGTTCCGTGCAGACGACGCTTGCCTGGGATGACGTTGACGACGACCGAGGTTCCGGTGGGCTCGTTCCACGAGATCTTGTAGACGTCGTCGTCGAGCTGGACGAGATCGACTTCCTGGTCCTTGACCCAGCGTCCGCCGACCATGCCGGTGTGAATTCGGTAGTCGATCGTGGTCGCGTTCTTGACATACATCTCGTACTGCCAGCTGTTGGCGTACGTGTAGATGAAGCGATGCCCGACGATGCCGCTCAGATCTTGACTGGGGATGGGGTTCTCGACTGTGGTCATGGTCTTCATTTTGTCACAAAACTATGTTTGCGGCAAAACTATCTGTGCGATCATCGACGCATGGACTCCACCGCAACCGAACTGGGCCGACAGCTGGGGCCCCTGCGGCGATCACTGCTCCGGGCGACGCGGGATGTCGCGCAGTTGCCCGACATCGCCGACTCGCACATCGAGGTGATGCGAGCCCTCGCAGCAGAACCGTCCATGAGTCCGGGACGCCTTGCCGCCCGCCTCAACCTGGCCCGATCCACCGTGAGCAACCTGATCAGAGCGATGGTCGACGCCGGCCTGGTGGAAAGATCGATAACCGCCGGTGACCTTCGAGGGGCGACACTCACCGCATCGCCGAAAGCTGTGAAGCTCCTCGCCGAATACGACGCGGCGAGCTCCCGAGTACTCGCGGACGCACTGGACGAACTGAGTCGACACAACCGCGAGGCCATCGCCGCAGCTCTGCCGGCCTTGGCGGAAATCACCAGCATCCTCTCCCGCCGTAGCTCCTGATTCTCGGCGGTGCGCCCGCACCCACGCAGTCCACTCGATGTGCCATTGACCCCCGAAAAGGCCACCGAATGTCACATTGAGTACCGGGATGTCGTACTAGTGCTCCCTGTTTCGATCAGCGACGCGTGTTGATGTCGAGGACAAGCCGAGGAGTGCGCATCTGACCGACTGTCGACCACCAGCGGTGTGCGGGATACGACAGTCGAACCACGAAGTAGTTGACGAATTCGACAACGGCGAACAGCCACACGACGAGCAGTGCGACGCCAATTCCGGCGCTCGACGGGAACCATACGACGACACCGATGAGCCCACCCGCCAACAGTGGGACGTTTGCGACTCGACATACGCGATAGAACGCGCGAATGACCGGTGGCATCGGGTTGAGTTCGACCCAGGATCGCGCCATCAACCAGTAGATCCCCGCCTGCACGAGGACGGCGAGCAACGGGATGAGAGCGGACCACATGGCGAGAGACTCCTCTCGACCGTCGAGCCGTGGTTCTGCCATGGTGAGCGCAATCGAAGCAAACACCGCTGCGGCGGACAGCTCACCCAGGCCGAGCGACAGATACCGTCGCCGCAACTCGTTCCGGCGACTACTGGACATCACGCCAGATTAGTCATGGGTTGGCACCGACACCCGCCCCCACAGTCCACTGGATGTGCCATTGACCCCCGAAAAGGCCACCGAATGTCACATTGAGGGGAGTGTCAGATTAACGGTGGATCCGACCTTGGCGTCGGTTAGTTTCCGTTCGGGGTGATGCGTCCTTCGAAGGTGATCGCGAACGCGTTGAGC